>NZ_JBVHEP010000034.1:0-99971 GCF_055562795.1 Streptomyces sp. NPDC016851 | reverse complement strand
TCGGAACGGCGCGATGGGGTCGGACACCGACTAACTCGCGTTGACGCGCCAACCGCTGCGGGCGGACACCCCCCGACACGTCCCCTTCCGTGCGTGCGCGGGTGCGGGCGCGTCTCGCCTGAGCTGCGGGCAGTCGTGCCGCTTGGGGCGGCACGGGTGGGCGCAGCGGCACCCCGTTCCGCCGGGCTGCGGACCCACCCGGCCTGAGCGTCAACGCAGGGCACCGTTCAGCCCCATGCGCGGGTGTGGAGCTCCCCGTGTGCGTCACGGCGCCTTGCGGCGGGTTGTGGAGGTCGCCACGGTGATGGCGGCTCCGACCACTGCCCATGCCGCCAGTACCAGGAGTGGTGTGGCCAGGGCGTTGCTCTCGAAGTAGGCGATCGAGCGGGTCGACCAGGTGCCGGCGCCCGGGGGCAGGGCCGGGCCGAGGGCTTTCCAGAAGGGTGGGAGGAGGGGTGGGGGCAGGGCGCCGCCCGCGCTCGGGTTGCCGAGGATCACCACCAGCAGGATGACCAGGCCGATGCCGATCGTGCCGAAGATGCCCTGGAGGGCCAGCGTGGCCGCCCCCACGGCGAAGATGATCAGCGTGCCCAGGCCCCAGAGGGCCGCCGTGCTGCCGGGGAGGGCGTCCAGGACCGGGCCGGTGATGAGGGCTCCGCCCAGGCCGCCCAGGACTGCCACCACGGCCATGACCGCCAGGCGGATCGCGGCGCGCTGGGGATTCGAGGGCTTGGCTCCCGCGCTGATGGCCAGGGCCGCCGCGCCCAGGTAGCCGCCCACGCACCAGCCGACGACCAGGTAGAAGGAGGAGAGTCCGTTGGGGTCGTGGGGGGCGGACGGGATGACGTCGACCGTCCGGAATGTGCGTTTCTCTGATCTCTCCAGGGTGGTGACGAGAGTGGTCAGGGTGGTGGAGAGGATCCTGCCGCCGCCGGAGGCGACCAGGAGGGTGTCGGTGCCGGTGGGGTTGATGATCAGCGCGCCGTCGATGCCCCGGTTCGTGATCTGGTGCCGGGCCGTGGATTCGTCGGGCAGTGCTCGGGGGGCCAGGGGTGAGCCGGGCAGTTGGTTCAGTCGGGTCACCGCCTGATCGGACGCGGCTCCGGGGGCGACCACTGCGAAGGGCACGTCCTTTGGCTTCGGGTCGTGCAGTGCTCCCACGTAGGAGGCGATGAACAGCAGCTGGAGTGCGATCACGCCGACGATGAGCAGGGTGGCCCGGGGGGTGACGGCGTCTCTCACCTCGTCGCGGAACGAGCGGTGCGGCATGCCTCCACGGTCGGGGGCGTTCCGGTGTTTCCGCAGGTGGGGCGGGGCCGAACGGATGTCGCACATGTATTCGAGAATTGGTCTATGGTGGGGGTGAGGTGACTGGGAACAGATGTTCGAACCGGTGTGGTTCACGAGTGCGGGAGGTGCGTGTGCCGGGGTTCACGCATCTGCACACCGCCTCCGGATTCTCGTTGCGGTACGGAGCCTCGCATCCGGAGCGGCTGGCCGAGCGTGCCTCCGAGCGGGGCATGGATGCCCTGGCTCTGACTGATCGCGACACGCTCGCCGGGACCGTCCGGTTCGCCAAGGCCTGTGCGAAGGCGGGCGTCCGTCCGGTGTTCGGGGCGGATCTGGCGGTGGCGGGAGGGGAGCCGCCCGAGCCCGGGCGGGGACGGCGCCGGACTCCTGTGCGCGGTGGCGCCTTCGTCGACGAGTCCGCCCCCCGGGTGACCTTTCTCGCCCGGGACGGTGCCCGTGGATGGGCCGGGCTGTGCCGGCTCGTCTCGGCGGCGCACGAAGGGGAGGGGACGCCCCTGCTGCCCTGGGGGCGCCATCACGCCGAGGGCGTGACCGTGCTGCTCGGGCCTGATTCGGATGTGGGGCGTGCCCTGGCCGCCGGGCGTCCCGACCGTGCGGCGCGGCTGCTCGCGCCCTGGCGGGAGGTCTACGGCGACGCCCTGCGGCTGGAGGCCGTCTGGCATGGCCGGAAAGGTACGGGGCCCGGCTCCCTGCGGCTGGCCGCCCGGACCGTCGGGTTCGCCGCCGAGCAGCGGATCCGGCCCGTGCTCAGCAACGCCGTACGGTACGCCGACCCAGGTCTGGGGCCGGTCGCCGACGTGCTGGACGCCGCGCGCCGGCTGGTGCCCGTCGACCCGACCAAGGAGCTGGACTCCGGTGAGGCCTGGCTCAAGGGGGCCGGAGCCATGGTCGGGGTGGCGGAGCGGGTCGTGGAGGCCGCGGGGTTCCGGCGGGACACCGCTCATCGGCTGGTGGAGCAGACCCAGGTCACCGCCGCCGAGTGCCTGGTCGATCCCGAGGGCGATCTCGGGATCGGTACCGTCCACTTCCCCGAGCCGCATCTGGTCGGTGCCGACCGCCGCAGCGCCCAGCGGACGCTGGCCTCGCGGGCGGCGGCGGGGATGGTGCTGCGCGGGTACGACCGGCGGCGGGAGTACTGGGAGCGGATGCACCACGAGCTGGACATCATCGCCCATCATGGCTTCGCTTCCTATTTTTTGACCGTGGCCCAAGTGGTCGACGACGTGCGGGACATGGGGATCCGGGTCGCCGCCCGGGGGTCCGGGGCGGGGTCGCTCGTCAACCATCTGCTCGGGATCGCGCACGCCGATCCGATCGAGCACCGGCTGCTGATGGAGCGGTTCCTGTCGAAGGAGCGGGTCGTGCTGCCCGACATCGACATCGACGTGGAGTCCGCGCGCCGGCTGGAGGTCTACCGCAAGATCATCGGCCGGTTCGGCACCGAGCGGGTCGCGACGGTCGCGATGCCGGAGACGTACCGCGTGCGGCATGCGATCCGTGACGTGGGGGCCGCCCTGTCCATGGATCCGGCCGAGATCGACCGGGTGGCCAAGTCCTTTCCCCACATCCGGGCGCGGGACGCCCGCGCCGCGCTGGAGGAGCTGCCCGAACTGCGTGCGCTGGCGGGGGAGAAGGAGAAGTACGGGAGGCTGTGGGAGCTGGTCGAGGCACTGGACGCGCTGCCGCGCGGGGTGGCCATGCACCCGTGCGGGGTGCTGCTGTCCGACGCCTCCCTGCTGGCGCGTACGCCGGTCATGCCGACCAGTGGCGAGGGTTTTCCGATGTCGCAGTTCGACAAGGACGATGTGGAGGATCTTGGGCTGCTGAAGCTGGACGTGCTGGGGGTGCGGATGCAGTCCGCGATGGCGCACGCGGTGGCTGAAGTGGAGCGGGTGTCGGGGGTGAGGGTCGATCTGGACGGGCTGTCGCCGGGGGACCCCGAGACGTACCGGTTGATCCGGTCCACCGAGACGCTCGGCTGCTTCCAGATCGAGTCGCCGGGGCAGCGGGACCTGGTCGGGCGGCTCCAGCCGGCCGGCTTCCACGATCTGGTCGTCGACATCTCGCTGTTCCGGCCCGGGCCGGTCGCCGCCGACATGGTGCGGCCGTTCATCGAGGCGCGGCACGGGCGGGCGCCGATCCGCTATCCGCACCCGGACCTGGAGGAGCCGCTGAAGGAGACGTACGGGGTCGTCGTCTTCCACGAGCAGATCATCGACATCGTCGACATCATGACCGGCTGTGGGCGCGGTGAGGCGGACCGGGTGCGGCGCGGGCTGTCGGATCCGGAGTCGCAGGGGCGGATCAAGGTGTGGTTCGCGCAGCACACGGCGGCGAACGGGTATGACGCGGAAACGATTCAGCGGACCTGGGAGATCATCGAGGCCTTCGGGTCGTACGGCTTCTGCAAGGCCCACGCCGTCGCCTTCGCCGTACCGACGTACCAGTCGGCTTGGCTGAAAACGCATCATCCGGCCGCCTTCTATGCGGGGTTGCTGACGCACGACCCCGGGATGTACCCGAAGCGGCTGCTGCTGGCGGACGCGCGGCGGCGCGGGGTGCCCGTGCTGCCGCTGGACGTGAACAAGTCGGGCGTCGCACACCGTATCGAACTGGTGTCCGGTAAATGGGGTCTGCGGCTGGCGCTCTCCGATGTGCACGGCATCAGGGAGGACGAGGCGGCTCGGATCGCCGAGGGGCAGCCGTACGCCTCGCTGGTCGACTTCTGGGAGCGGGGCCGGCCGAGCCGTCCGCTGGCCCAGCGGCTCGCGCAGGTGGGGGCGCTGGACGCGTTCGGTGCCAATCGCCGTGATCTGCAACTGCATCTGACCGAGTTGCACCGGGGCGCGCGGGGCGCGGGCGGTGGGCAGTTGCCCTTGGCCGGGGGGCGGAAGACCGCCCCGGCGGGGCTGCCCGACCTCACCTCCTCGGAGCGGCTCAGCGCCGAACTGGGCGTGCTCTCCATGGACGCCTCACGCAATCTGATGGACGATCACCGGGCGTTCCTCGACGAACTGGGCGTGGTGTCCGCGCGGCGGCTCCGCGAGGCCCGGCACGGGGAGACGGTGCTGGTCGCGGGCGCCAAGGCGGCCACGCAGACGCCGCCGATCCGGTCCGGCAAGCGGGTCATCTTCTCCACCCTGGACGACGGCACGGGCCTGGTCGACCTCGCCTTCTTCGACGACTCCCACGACGCCTGCGCCCACACCGTCTTCCACTCCTGGCTGCTGCTGGTGCGCGGAGTGGTGCAACGGCGCGGCCCGCGCAGCCTCAGCGTGGTGGGCGCCGCCGCCTGGAACCTCGCGGAGCTGCTGGAGGTGCGCCGGGAGGAAGGGCTGGAGGGGGTCGCGGCCCGGTTGGCCGGTGCCGGTGCCGGCGCGGGTGCCGATTCCGGTTCCGGTGATTCCGGTGGCGGCGACGGCGAGGGGGCGGCGGACTCCGCGGACCAGGATCCGGCGGAGCAGCGCAAGATCCGTATGCCCACGGGGTACGAGATGCACCCCTGGGCCGATCTGCGTCCCGCGGGCGAAGGTCCCGCGGTGGGAAGAAAGTTGTGGCACCAGAGTCCGGGGAGTGCGGGATGACCATCCTCTGCGTACGTTTCCAGCTGCCTCCGACGCGCGAGGCCGACCTGCCCCGACTGCTCGGGATGCTCGAGGAGTTCACCCCCGTCGTCCAGGCCCTGCCACCGGACGGGGCGCTGGCCGACCTGCGGGGCGCCGAGCGGTACTTCGGGCGGAACGCCGTCGAACTGGCCTCGGTGATCCGGGTGCGCTCGCTCGCCCTGTACGGCGTCGACTGCGTGATCGGAGCCGGGCCCGGGCCGATGCTGGCCCGCGTGGCGCTGCGCGACGCCGTGCCCGGGATGACGTGTGCGGTGCCCGAGGAGCGGGACGCCGTCGCTGAGTTCCTCGCGGACAAACCCGTCGCAGTGCTGCCCGGCGTGGGCGCCGCGACCGCTCGTACGCTGGGCGACTACGGCCTCGACACCCTCGGCCGGGTCGCCGCCGCGCCGCTGTCCACGCTCCAGCGGCTGATCGGCGCGAAGGCCGGGCGCGAGCTGCACGAGAAGGCGAACGGCGTCGACCGCGGCCGGGTCGTACCGAACGCCGTCTCCCGCTCCCTCGCCACGGAACGCCCCTTCGACCGCGACGAACTGGACCCGGACCGCCACCGCCGTGCCCTGCTGTCGGCCGCCGAGGAGATCGGTGCCCGGCTGCGCGCCCTGGAGAAGGTCTGCCGCACGCTCACCCTCACCGTGCGCTACGCCGACCGCTCGGCGACCACCCGCAGCCGCACGCTGGCCGAGCCGACCGCGCACTCCCCGGACCTGACCAGGGCCGCGTACGGCATGTACGAGGCGCTCGGGCTGCAACGGGCCCGGGTCCGCGCGATCGCCCTGCGCGCCGAGGGGCTCGACCCCGCCGACCAGGCCTCCCACCAGCTGACCTTCGACCCGGTGGACGAGAAGGTCCGCCGCATCGAGGAGGTCGCGGACCGAGCCCGGGCGAAGTTCGGCCCGCGGGCGGTGATGCCCGGGGGGCTAGGGGGACTGGCGGCGTAGATCCTTCTGCGTGACGTCAGTTGGCCCACGGCGGCACGATGCTGGTGCCGTCGGCGAGTCGTGCCTCCAGGCCGATGGAGGTGGTGACCCAGGAGTACGCGGTCCGGTCGGTGGGGTTCTCGACGGCCAGGGTGGCGCCCGGGTTGATGATCACCGTGTCGCCCGCCACGATCCGCTCGGTGCGGCCGTCGAGGGTGATCAGCAGCTCGCCGTCGAGCAGATGGAAGATCTCCTCCCGGTTGACGGTGTGCGCCGGCGCCTTGAGACCGGCGGGGATCTCACCGCGCCAGGCGCACAGCTCCTTGCTGCCGTTGCGCGGGGTGGCGTACGAGACGAAGCGGGCGCCGTGGATCTCGTGGGTGACGGCTTCGGATGAGCGGATGACGGGCATGCGGGCCTCCAATTGGTCAAGCAGCTTGACTACATGGTCAAGCTACTTGACCGTCCCGTCAAGGGTGTTTCAATGCATGGGTGCAGAACTCCGAGGCCATGGCCCTGTCCGCCGCCCTGCTCGCCGCCGCCAGCGGGCTCACACACCGCATCCATGAGGGCGTCGTCGCGCGCGGCTTCGAGGGACTGCGGCCCGCGCACGGCTTCGCCTTCGCCCGACTCGCCCCGGACGGTGCGACGGTCACCGACCTGGCCGCCCACCTCGGGGTGACCAAGCAGGCCGCCAGCCAGCTCGTGGACGAAATAGTGCGCAAGGGGTACGCCGAGCGGCGGCCCCACCCCGAGGACGCGCGGGCTCGGCTGGTCGTACTGACCGGGCGTGGATGGGAGTGCACGCGGGCTGCGGAGGAGGCGGCAGCGGAGGTGGTGCGGCAGTGGGGGGAGGTACTGGGAGAGGCGCAAGTGCGGGTGCTGCGGGAGCAGTTGCTGCGGATCGCGCCTCAAGGGCCCATCCGGCCTGCCTGGTGAGGTGGTGTCAGGCGGGTCCGCCGTCGTCGGTTACCACTGGAAGTTTTTACTGACGCGTAACTTCCCAGTTTGACTACTGACTCGTAACTTGACGAGTGAACAGCATCCCGTGATCCGGATCACAGGGCGTCGTGCCGTCGCACCTCCCTTGAGCCGCAAGGAGATCACCCGATGCTGCCCTGGAAACGAGTGCTCAGACCCCTGGCCGCGCTGCTGCTGACCGCCGCGGCCCTCACCGTCCCCGCCACCTCCGCCCAGGCCTCCGGCGCCCCGGGCTCCGGCTGGAACGACTACTCCTGCAAGCCGTCCGCCGCCCATCCCCGCCCCGTCGTCCTCGTCCACGGCACCCTCGGGAACTCCGTCGACAACTGGCTGGGGCTCGCCCCCTATCTGAAGGTCCGGGGCTACTGCGTCTTCTCCCTCGACTATGGACAGCTCCAAGGCGTCCCCTTCTTCCACGGCCTGGGCCCCGTCGAGAAGTCCGCCGCCCAGCTGAAGGACTTCGTCGACCGGGTGCTCGCCGCGACCGGCGCCGCCGAGACCGACATCGTCGGACACTCGCAATGCGGCATGATGCCCCGCTGGTACCTGCGGTTCCTCGGCGGTGCCGCCAAGGTGAACGCCCTCGTCGGCATCGCGCCCAGCAACCACGGCACCGACCTGAACGGCTTCACCCGCCTGCTGCCGTACTTCCCGGGCGCCGGAGACCTGTTGGCGAAGACCACGCCCGCCCTCGCGGACCAGGCCGCCGGCTCCGACTTCCTCAAGCGGCTCAACGCGGGCGGCGACACCGTGCCCGGCGTGCGCTACACCGTCATCGCCACCCGGTACGACGAGGTGGTCACGCCGTGGCGCAGTCAGTACCTGAGCGGGCCGGACGTACGCAACGTCCTGCTCCAGGACCTGTGCCCGGTCGACCTGTCCGAGCACGTGGCCGTCGGGCTGCTGGACAGGGTCGCCTTCCACGAGGTGGCCAACGCGCTCGACCCGGCGCGGGCCAGGCCCACCACCTGTGCGTCGGCGTTCGACTGACACGTGTACACGCGTAGGGGAAACGTTTCGGGGCCTGTCCGGCCTGAGCCGCCGGACAGGCCCCGAGTCCTGGGTCAGCGGCCGTGGCGACCGCCGCTCACCGCACGGCGCCGGGCCGACAGGAACAGGGCCGAGGAGCCGAGCGCCAGCGCGGCCGCGCCGCCGATCGCGAGGTACGGGGTGCTGCTGTCGCCGCCGGTCTCGGCGAGGTTCTCCGTGGCGCCGGCCGCCTTCGGCTGGTTGGGAGCGGCGTCGGACTGAGCGGGCCGGTTCGGAGCGGTGTCGGCCTGAGCGGGCCGGTTCGGTGCTGGGCTCTCCGGGGCCGCGGCCGGTTCGGCCGACGTGCTGGGATCGTTGTCGCCGTGGCCGTGGTGCTCGATGGTCGACTTGTCGTTGCCCGCCTCGATCTGCTCCTTGGTGGGAGCGGAGGCCGTCGGGGCCGGAGCGGCGCCGCCCGCCGCGCTGTCGCCGCCGAAGGTGACGTCCGAGCAGGAGTAGAACGCCTCCGGGCTGTCCGACCGTTGCCAGACGGCGTACAGCAGATGCCTGCCGGAGCGCTCGGGCAGGCTGCCGGAGAAGGTGTAGAACCCGCCCGTGGCCGCCGGGTCGGTGGCCGTCGCGACCGGGTGCTCCAGATCCAGGTCGTTCCAGGCGAGCGGCTCGGCCGGGTCGTAGCCGGGCTTGGTGAGGTACACCTTGAACGTGCCCTTGTGAGGGGCCGTCACGCGGTACTTGAAGGTGTGCGAGCCGCTGCGCACCCCGGTCGCCGGCCAGTCGGCGCGGGCCAGGTCGAGCCCCTTGAACTGCTCGTTGTTCGCGCTGCACAGCTTGCCGTCAGGGATGAGCCGCTGGTGCCGCCCGCCGGCGTCCCCGATGCGGATGCCGTTCCAGTCGTAGAGGGCCTGCGTGCCGCCCGCCGCGACCGCCGCCCTGCACGCGGCCGACTCGGGGCTCTCCGGGCCCTCGGCGTAGCACTGCGAGACCCGGCTGACCGGATCACCCATCGAACCGTGTGCGGCCGCCGGCGTGGCGGTCAGCCCGGCCAGGGCGAGCGGGAGGGCGCCGAGGGCGGCGACGGTGACAGCCGTGCGGCGTGCGGGCATGCGGGAACTCCTCGAGACGGTACAGGGGAACAGGCCCGGGCCCGAGTGGGCCCGGATCCCGTGGGGGCGATCCGAAGCTAGCCCCTGAGAACCGTGAAATCGCCTGCTGAGGGCGGGTGGAGGAGATCCTTATGGCCCGCTTAAGGAAGTGCTCAGACTGGCATCAGGTAAGTACCGTCGCGGCATGGCAGACGAGGAGATCCGGCCGGCCGGAGCCGCTGACGTACCGGTCGTCGAGGGCATGATCGACGCGGCCTTCCGCCCCTACATCGAGCGCATCGGACGGGTGCCGCAGCCCATGGAGGAGGACCACACGGCGAACGTGGCCGCGGGCAAGGTGTTCGTGACGGGCGAGCCCGTGACCGGCCTCGTCGTGGTCGAGGCGTTCGAGGACCATCTCTTCCTCGACACCATCGCCGTCCACCCCACCGCGCACGGCAGGGGAGTGGGGCGACGGCTGCTGTGGTTCGTGGACTCACACGCGCGTGCGCTGGGACTGCCCGAGGTCAGGCTCTACACGAACGCGCTGATGTGGGAGAACCAGGAGATCTATCCGAAGTACGGCTATGAGCTGGTGGAGCGACGAATGGACGGGCCCTACGGCCGCGTCCACTACCGCAAGCGGTTGTGCTGAACGGGTCTCATGATCGGTACCGGCCGCTCAGGCGTCCGGCCACCACGTGCGTGCGATGTCCTTGCGGACTTCCGGGCGTCCCGCGGGGCGCTCGTCGGCCTCCTCGCGGGCCCGGCGGACGTCCGTCTTCTTCAGGGGCTTCTGCACGGTCACACGGCGCATGGCTGCCTCCTTAAGGGTCTACCGGGTTCCGCGTTCTCACGGAGGTAGACCTTTCGGGGGAGAGTTCCTCATCGCTCCTGGTCTGTCAGTGGCGGCTGTCACGATTCGAGTGTCAGTGGCGGGTGTCACTCTTGGGCCCATGGCGAACGACAGTGACGACATGACCTCGACCGACACCGGCGCCGACGTGGACTGGGACGCGCGGGCGGCCTCCTTCGACGAGGAGCCGGACCACGGGTTGCGTGATCCGGAGGTGCGCCGCGCCTGGGCCGCGCGGCTGCGCTCCTGGCTGCCCGGGCGGGCCGGTGACGTCCTGGATCTCGGCTGCGGCACCGGCAGTCTGTCGCTCCTCGCGTCCGAGCAGGGGCACCGGGTGACGGGCGTGGATCTCTCCCCGGCGATGGTGACGCTCGCCCGGCAGAAGCTCGCCGGGCGTGACGCGGTGTTCCTCGTCGGTGACGCGGCGGCACCGCCGGTCGGGGAGGAGCGCTTCGACGCCGTGCTCGTGCGGCACGTCCTGTGGGCCCTGCCCGACCCCGGCCGCGCCCTGCGGCACTGGGCCGGGCTGCTGCGGCCGGGAGGGCGGCTCGTGCTGGTCGAGGGTGTGTGGGGGACGACCGCGCCGGCCGGAATACCGGCGCAGCGGCTCGCCGGTCTGCTCGCGCCGGTCACCGGGGAGGTGAGCGTGGAGCGGCTGTCCGGCGATCCGCTGCTGTGGGGCGGGGAGGTGACCGACGAGCGGTACGCGGTGGTGGCCGTGACAGGGTGAGCGGAAGGCTCAGACCAGGAGCGCGGTGAGGCCGTCGCCGCGGGCGAGTGACTCCAGTTCGTCGAGGGCGGCCAGGGCGGCTCGTGCGGCACCGGGGTCCGACTCGGCGAGGCCGCTGGCGGCGAACTCGTCCTCGTCCAGGCGTCGTACGTCCGTGCCGTCCGCGGAGACCCACAGGTCCAGGTCGAGGTCCTCCACGACCAGCTCCGGGCCGGAGCGTGCGGCGGGGCGGGTGATGTCGCAGTACCAGCCCTTCAGCGCGCCCGAGGCGGAGCGGACCTCCTTCACCGCGTACCAGCGGTCACGCCAGTAGTACTCCGTGAAGACGTCCCCGGGCTCGAAGCGGACGAAGCCGAAGTCGCGGACTCCGCTGCCCGCCCAGGGGGCGCGGACGGCGACGCGGGTGCCGTCGTCCGTCAGGAGCTCGCCGGTGTAGCGGATCTTCGTACGGCCCGCCTTGACGAGCACGATGTCCAGCAGGGCGGACCCGTCAGCCGAGTTCGCGGACATAGCGCACTTCCTTGGCACAGATCTCGTAGCCGAACCACTTGTTGATGGCGATCATCGGTTCGTTGCCGGTGTCGTTGCCCGTGAACGCCTCCTTGTACCCCGCCGCCAGGGCCCGGTGCAGGGAGTCGTTCTTGGCGAGTTTCGCCAGGCCCCGGCCGCGGAACGCCCGGGCGGTGCCGGTCATGGCGGTCCCGTAGCGGCTGCCGTCCGTGTGCGCCACGCTGAAGGCGGCGGGGCGGCCGTCGACGACAGCGACCGTGGTCAGCTCGCGGTTGAGGAGCGGGTGCTTCCAGTTCTGTTCCAGCCAGGCCTCGTAGTCCGTGAACTCGGCCTGGATGTCGCTCGGTTCGTCCGACACCGTCTCGGCGTCCAGTTCGAACATCGGGCGGGGGTCGTCCGCGAAGTCGGCGGCCGTGCGCAGCTCGACGCCCACCGGCGGGTCCTCGCGGGGCGGCAGCGTGCCGGCCGCCAGGTCCAGGCGCATGAAGTAGGCGGAACGGCTGGCCCGGAAGCCGTGCCGCTCGGCGAAGGCCAGGTTGTCCGGCTCGTCCAGCACCCAGGCGAACAGCTTCCGGACGCCCAGCGAGGCCAGACGCTCCTCGGCCGTGCGCAGCAGCAGCGAACCGGCGCCGCGGTGCGTGCGGTCGGGGCGCACGTAGATGTTGGCGGAGCCCTGGCCGGGTTCCGGGCTCTCGTGGGCGACGCTGACCTGGGCCGTGCCGATGATCTCGCCGTCCTCCTCGGCGACGAGCTGCCCGAAGTGGGCGTCCGGGTGGGCATGCGCGAGGGTGTGCACCACGGACTCGGGCGTGGACAGCATGTAGGGCAGGGCGAGGCGGCGCGTGTGGGAGAACCCCTCGGCGTCGGCTCGGACTTCGGGTCGCAGGTCGCGCACGATCACGGTCATGGAGGCGCACGCTACGCGGGAGCGCACCCGGGGTGCCTCCCATTTTCCGTCGGGTACGGGACAATCGGCCTGTGACCTTGAAGATCGACATCGACGACAGTGCTCCGCCGTACGAGCAGGTGCGGGCGCGGATCTCCGAGCAGGCGCGCTCCGGTGAGCTGCCGGTGGGATACCGGCTGCCGACCGTGCGGGGGCTGGCCGAGTCGCTGGGGCTGGCCGCGAACACGGTCGCCAAGGCGTACCGGGCGCTGGAGGCGGACGGCGTGATCGAGACGCGGGGCCGCCACGGCACGTTCGTGGCCGCCGCCGGCTCGGCGGCGGAGCGGGAGCTGGCGGTCGCCGCCCAGGCGTATGTGGAGCGGGCTCGCAGGCTCGGGCAGGGTGAGGACGCGGTGCTCGCCGCGGTACGGGATGCCCTGCGGGCGGCTTACGGGAAGTAGGGCGTACGGGGCGGGGAGGGCAGGGCGTTGCTCAGCCTGCCCGCGTCAGACGATCGGGCGTCCGTGTGATGTCCAGGCCCGCCGATCTCCCCAGCCGCGCGAACGTCATCGCGTCCTCCACCGCCGCGCCCCCCGGGTCGTTGTTGAAGTACGCGTAGACGTCCTCGCCACCGGGCCAGGTCGTGGCGATGCGGTCGAGCCAGGTGGCCAGCGAACGGCGGCCGTAGTGGGGCCAGGGCCGGGCGCGGCCCTGGTGGAAGCGGACGTAGCCCCAGTCGGTGGTGCGCCACAGCGGGGTGGCGGGGCGGGCCAGGACGTCGGCCCAGCACAGGGCCGCGCGCCGGGCCTCCAGGACCGTGCGGACCTCCTGCGTCCACCACGAGTCGTGGCGGGGCTCGACCGCGACCCGGGTCGAGGCGGGGAAGCAGGCGAGGCAGGCGTCCAGGAGGGCCGGGTCGGCGCGCAGGGTGGGCGGGAGCTGGAGCAGGACCGGCCCGAGCCGGTCACCCAGGCCCGCCGCGTGGCTCATCAGGCGGCCGACCGGCTCCTCGGGGTCCTTGAGCCGTTTGATGTGGGTCAGATAGCGGCTCGCCTTGACCGCGACCACGAAGTCCGCGGGCACCCGGCCGCGCCAGTCCTCGAAGGTCTCCCGGGCCGGCAGCCGGTAGAAGGCGTTGTTGATCTCGACGGTGGCGAAGTGCCCCGCGTACTCCTCCAGCCAGAGCCGCATCGGCAGCCCGGACGGGTACAGGACGTCCCGCCAGTCCTTGTACTGCCACCCGGACGTGCCGACGAACAGGGTCATAAACCCATCAAAGCACCCCCACGTCTGGAGGGCGGCAGGGGCGACCCGGCCTTCCGGAGGACCCCGCTACCTGTCGGCGCGCGTGTGGAAGCGGTAGAACAGCAGCAGGAAGACGGCTGCCGTGACCAGCAGCGACGTGATGACCACGGGACGGAGGTCGTCGCCGGTCTGGCTGTAGAGGAAGCCCAGCGCGGCGCCGGCGAAGGCGGCCCGGAGCAGGGCGTGCAGGGCGTGCAGGTCGCGCCTGAGCCGCCGGGTCACCTGGACCACGGCGATGCAGAGGACCATGAAGGCGAGCCCGCTCCACACACCCGACGCCACATCCGGTCCGGTGATCGGACCACCGTGACGCCGGTTCACCGCCACCCAGTTGCCGTAGACGAGACCGAGGACGACGGGCAGGACCCACCGCATGACGCGGTGGGTGGGTTCGCTGAACACGGTGGGTGCCGTGTGTGCCATCAGAGCCCTCCTTCGTCCCGGCGAAGCGCGGCGTCGCCGCTCCGCACACCTTGGCACGCCTGGGTAACAGGGAGGTGAGAGGCGGTTGTGTGCGAACCGGGCTACAGATACAGCCCAGCGTCGGCGTCCCCGCGCGGCTCCGGCAGGGCCGTCGGGGACGTGCCCCGGCGCAGCGCGTACAGCTCGGCCAGCGTCGCGCCCTCGCGGCCGACGCCCTCCTCGCGGCCCAGCCAGCTCACCGCCTCCGCGCGGGTCAGCGGGCCCACCTCGATCCGGGCCAGGCAGCGGCCGGGCCGGACGACGGCGGGGTGCAGGCGCTCCAGGTCCTCGTTGGTCGTGACCCCGACCAGGACGTTGCGGCCCTGGCCGAGCAGTCCGTCCGTCAGGTTCAGCAGCCGCGACAGCGCCTGGCCCGCCGTGTGCTTGGCCTCGCCGCGGATCAGCTCGTCGCAGTCCTCCAGGAGCAGCAGCCGCCAGCGGCCCTTGCCCGCCGCGTCCTCCTCGCCGATCGCGATGTCCATCAGATAGCCGACGTCACTGAACAGCCGCTCGGGGTCCAGGACGCAGTCCACCTGGCACCAGTCCCGCCAGGAACGCGCGAGGGTGCGCAGTGCCGACGTCTTGCCGGTGCCCGGCGGGCCGTGCAGGAGGAGGAGCCGGCCCGAGATGTCCTCGGGGGTCGTCTTCATCAGGCGGTCCATCGCGTCCGCCACCGGCGCCGTGTAGTTGGGCCGGACCTCGTCCCAGGTGCCCGCCGCGATCTGGCGTGTGGTGCGGTGCGGGCCGCGGCGCGGGGAGACGTACCAGAAGCCCATCGTGACGTTCTCCGGCTGCGGTTCCGGTTCGTCCGCCGCGCCGTCCGTGGCCTGGTCGAGGATCTTCTTCGCCAGCTCGGCGGTGGTCGCGGTCACCGTGACGTCGGCGCCCCGGTTCCAGCGCGAGATCAGCAGCGTCCAGCCGTCGCCCTCGGCGAGGGTCGCGCTGCGGTCGTCGTCCCGGGCGGCGCGCAGCACGCGGGCGCCGGGCGGCATCAGCGTCGCCCCGGACCGTACGCGGTCGATGTTCACCGCGTGGGAGTACGGCTGCTCGCCCGTCGCGAAGCGGCCGAGGAACAGCGCGTCGACGACATCGGACGGGGAGTCGGAGTCGTCGACGTTGAGCCGGATCGGCAGCGCCTCGTGCGGGTTTCCAGACATGCCGCCATGATCCGGCACGAGGGCGCCGCGTGCACCCGGTTTCCCGGTGCACGCGGCGTGTTCCACGTGCGGGTCAGGCCCCGGGGCGGGAGACGAGCCGGCGCGCCCGGCGTGTCCTGCGGACCACGGCGTACCCCTTGGTGAGGGCCCGGTCCCTGGCGAACGTACGGGCGATCGCCCGGCCTTCGACCAGCCGCTCGAACTCACCGGTGCCCGTGCTGCGGCGCACCGTCACGCGCCGCAGGGCGTACGGTCCCTGCGCGCGCCGCGCGAGGCCGTTGCCGACGGCGAGCGCCTGCGCGTACCCCGTCTCCCGCACCGCCTGCCGGACCCGGCGGCTGGAGTAGCCGTAGGGATAGGCGAACGACACGGGCACCGTGCCCAGTTGGTCGGCGACGATCTCCTTGCAGTGGATCAGCTCGAACCGCAGTGTGGCGTCGGAGACCTGGTCGAGCTGCGGATGGCTGTGGCTGTGCCCGCCGATCTCGACACCCGCCGCCGCGAGCTCGCGGACCTGGTCCCAGTCCAGCATGGTGTCCAGGCCCCCGCCGGTGTCGTACGGCCCCCGGATCCACCCCGTCGAGACGAACAGGGTGGCCGGGAAGCCGTGCTTGGCGAGCACGGGCAGGGCGTGCCGGTGCACGCCCTCGTAGCCGTCGTCGAAGGTGATGAGGACCGGCCGCTCGGGCAGCGCGCGACCGGAGCGCCAGCACGCGGCCAGCCCGGCGGTGGTGACGGGGGTGAGACCCCGGTCCGCGAGCACCGCCATCTGCTCGGCGAACGCCTCGGGGGTCACGGACAGGGCGCGGGTCGCGTCGTTCGGGTCGGTCGCGACCGCGTGGTACATGAGGATCGGTACGCGGACGTCACTCACGGACCGCCACCTCCACTTCGGGCACCGAGAACGTGGTCCCGCCCCGGCGGGCCCGCACGCTGCCCACCACATAGCCGCCCGCCGCCGTCAGCACCCCGGCGACGATCGCCCCCGCCCGCCCGGCACCGCCCGGCCGGGCCAGCAGGGCGTCCCGCAGCCCCCGGGCCACCCCGGCCGGCAGGACCCGGGTGGCGTACCGGCGTTCGGACTCCAGTCCCTTGCCGGCACCGACGCTCCGGGCCACCAGGGCCTTGGACAGGCCCTCGGCGTACGTGCGCGTCCGGAAGTACCGGAAGTGCTCACGGGCCTCGGGCACCCGGTGGTGGATCACCGCCCGATCGTCGATCAGCAGCACCGCGTCGGGCCGGGCCCGGGCCAGGCGGATGCACAGTTCCGTCTCCTCGCAGCCCAGCGGGCGTTTGTCGCCGTCCCGGCCGATGCCGGTGGCGAAGCCGCCCGCCGCGTCGAAGGCGCTGCGGCGGAACGAGGCGTTGCCGCCGAGCACGTTGCGCACCCGGACCCGGCCGCGCGGCAGGCCCCGGTAGGTGCAGCCCACCACCCAGTCGAACTCCTCGGGGAACCAGGCGGGCCGCCGCCCCGACGCCCAGACCGGCTCCGTGCGCCCGCCGACCGCCAGCACGCGCGGATCCGTGTACGCCTCGGCGAAGTGCAGCAGCCAGTCGCGCTCGGCCACGGCGTCGTCGTCGAGGAAGGCGACGACCTCGCCGCGCGCGGCGGCGATACCGGTGTTGCGGCCGGCGGACAGGCCGCGGGGGCCCGCGTTGGCGAGCACCCGCACGTCGTCGGCTTCCTTGTACTCCTTGCCGAGACGGTCCAGAAGGGTCTGGTTGTGGTCGACGACCAGCAGCGTCTCCAGGGCCGGCCGTGACTGCGCCCGTACCGAGGAGACCGCCGCGAGGATGTCCTCCCAGCGGTCCTCGGTGTAGGCGCAGATCACGACGGAGATGCCGGGACCGCTCAAGACACCTCTCCCCGGACCGAGTCGAGCATCGGTGACTGGGGCGAACGGCGGCGCAGCGCCCGGCGGTTGGAGCGCTCCTGCAGGATCACCCTGAGCACGCGCAGCCCGTCGCGCACGGCCCGCAGGTTGCTGGTGCCGTGGATGCGCAGGTACTCGTGGCTCGGGATCTCCTGCACCTTGAGCCCGGCCTTGACGACCCGGATGTTCATCAGGGTCTCGACCTCGAAGCCGGTGCAGTCGAGGTCGATCTTGTCGAGGCAGTGCCGCCAGAACGCGTTGTAGCCGTAGCACAGGTCGGTGTAGCGGGCGCCGAACTTGCGGTTGACGACCGTGCACAGCGCCCAGTTGCCGAGCTTGCGGATGAAGGTCATGTCGTCCGTGCCGCCGCCGTTGGCGAAGCGGGAGCCCTTGGCGAAGTCCGCGCCGGAGACCAGGGCGGAGACGTACGACACGATCTCGTTGCCGTCCGCCGAGCCGTCCGCGTCGACCATCACGATGATGTCGCCGGTGCACGCCTGGAACCCGGTGATCAGGGCGTCGCCCTTGCCCTTGCCGCGCTGCTCGACGACCTTGACGTCGGGCCACAGCTCACGGGCCACCTGGACGGTGTCGTCGGTGGAGTTGCCGTCGACCAGGACCACTTCGTGGATCCAGTCGGGCAGGGTCTTGAAGACGTACGGAAGGTTCTCCGCCTCGTTCATGGCCGGGATGACCACGCTCACCGGCGGCGCTATGGCCAGGTGAGAGGAGACGGGGCGGTACTTCCCGGCGGTCGGCGGATACTGCTCCGCCGCGGCCGGCTGCAGAACTGAGCTCACGAGTCTGGTCCCTCTCGTCCGGTGGACCGCCCCCCCAGGGCAGTCCGGATCCAAGCCGGTTCGAAAGGGGGGTTCTCACCCGTGGCACGCCGAGATGGAGCTTCGGGCACGCCGGGTGAGCTGGCAAAGCTGGCCGGCAGCGGAAAAACGGCAGCCGACCGCGCGGCACGGCCCGGAGACAGTTGCGGTCACCGAGCACGGCACCCCCCTACCGCGCCCCGCGCCGGTTCGTCGCGGTCCTTGAGCCCTCCCCTAGAGCCGCGTGCTGACGGACCGATGCGGGTGAGATGTATGACGGTATTGACGATTGAACCCGTATGGCAAGACCTGGAACGGCCCCTCACGTTTTTGTTGGTTTTGTCGTTACGGGATGCGTTTCATGGGGCGCAAGTTGAAAGCTTCCGGTGACGGAAACAACCGTTCCCCGGAGGCTCAACCCGCCTCCGGGGAACGGTTGTTCAGGTTCCGGTTCAGGATCCGGTTACGGTACGAGCTTCAGCAGCCGGTTCGGCGAGCCCGAGCCCGCGCTGGTGACCTTGCCGGTCGTGGCACCGGCGACCAGGGCCGAGGCGACCTGGGCTGGGGTGGAGGAGGTGTGGCCCGCCAGGTAGACCGCCGCCGCGCCCGCGACGTGCGGGGTCGCCATCGAGGTGCCGGAGATGGTGTTGGTCGCGGTGTCGCTGGTGTGCCAGCCGGCCGTGATGGAGGAGCCGGGCGCGAAGATGTCCAGGGCCGAGCCGTAGTTGGAGTAGCTCGCCTTGGCGTCGGTGCGGGTGGTGGCGCCGACGGTGATCGCCTCGGCGACCCGGGCCGGGGAGGACGAGGAGGCGGTGGTGCTGCTGTTGCCCGCGGCGACGGCGTACGTGACGCCGCCGGCTATGGAGTTGCGGACCGCCGTGTCCAGCGCGGCGGAGGCGCCGCCGCCGAGCGACATGTTGGCGACCGAGGGGCCGGAGTGGTTCTTCGTCACCCAGTCGATGCCCGCGATCACACCGGCCGTGGTGCCGGAACCGCTGTTGTTCAGCACCCGGACCCCGACGATTTTGGCCTTCTTGGCGACGCCGTAGGTCGAGCCCGCGATCGTGGTGGCCACATGGGTGCCGTGGCCGTTGCCGTCGGAGGCGTTGCTGTCGCCGTCGACGGCGTCGTAGCCGTGCGCGGCGCGTCCGCTGATCTGCTGGTGGGTGATGCGCACGCCGGTGTCGATCACATAGACCGTCACGCCGCTGCCCGCGCTGTCCGGGTAGGTGTAGGTGCCGGAGAGCGGGAGCGAGGTCTGGTCGATGCGGTCCAGGCCCCAGGGAGCGTTGTTCTGGGTGGCGGTGAGCCCGACGCGCTGGTTCTGCTCGACCGAGGCCACCGCCGGGTCGGCGGCGAGGCGCCTGGCCTCGGTGGCGGACAGGGTGGCGGAGTAGCCGTTCAGTGCCGTGCCGAACGTCTTGCGCACGGACCCGCCGTACTCCTCGACGAGGTCCTTGCCCGCGGCCGAGGACGCCTTCAGGGCGCTCTTCTTGAGCGTGACGATGTAGCTGTCCTTGACCGCGGCCGGGGAGTCCGCGGCGAGCACCCGGCCCTCGGCGGGGGCGGCGGCCTGGGCGGGGAGGGCGGTGAGCCCGCCGACGAGGGCGGTGGCCGCCGACAGGGTGATCGCGGCGAGTCCGAGTCTCTTGCTACGCAGTTGTGCCATTACGAGGGATTCCTCCTCTAGGCGGCGCGCGCCCGGGTGGGGTGCGCGTCATGTGGGGGTTGTGCGCGCTCGCGCACACGGCCTGGGAGCGTCGCGTTCCGCTCTCGGCCGGAGTAAAGCGTCGGCCAACTACCGGCGTAGAACAAGAGAGCTGAGCACTAGTCAACAAATCTGTCATGGGCACGTAACAAGAGGCGCTCGGGGCGTAACAAAACGTGAGGTGAATGCGCCGTGTGCGCCCCGCGAACGACCGAAAAGGCTTGGCATGCACACTTCCTGTCAACACGCGTAGCTGCTACGACGGTTGTGGCAGAGATCCTGCTAAGGGAGGTTCCATGAGACGTTCCCGACTTGTCGCCTTCGCGAGCTCGCTCCTCCTCGCCGCCGGCACCGCCCTCACCGGGGCAGCCACGGCGCAGGCTTCCTCATCCGCCGCAACTGGCGGCTACGCAGCGCTCGGTGACTCCTACTCCTCCGGAGTGGGCGCCGGCAGCTACATCAGCTCCAGCGGCGCCTGCAAGCGCAGCACGAAGGCCTACCCCTACCTCTGGGCCGCCGCCCACTCACCCTCCACCTTCGATTTCACGGCCTGCTCCGGCGCCCGAACGGGTGATGTTCTGTCCGGACAGCTCGGCCCGCTGAGCAGCGCCACCGCCCTCGTCTCCCTCAGCGTCGGCGGCAACGACGCCGGATTCGCCGACGTCATGACGACCTGTGTGACCCAGTCCGACAGCGCCTGCGTCTCCCGCATCAACACCGCACGCGCGTACGTCGACTCCACGCTGCCCGGCAAGCTCGACAGCGTGTACTCGGCGATCCGCTCCAAGGCCCCCAACGCCCACGTCGTCGTGCTCGGCTACCCCCGCTTCTACAAGCTGGGCATCACCTGCCTCGGTCTGTCCGAGACCAAGCGCAAGGCCATCAACGACGCCTCCGACCACCTCAACACCGCCATCGCCAAGCGCGCCGCGAACCACGGCTTCACCTTCGGCGACGTACGCGGCACCTTCACCGGCCACGAGATCTGCTCCGGTGACTCCTGGCTGCACAGCGTCAACTGGCTCAACATCGGCGAGTCGTACCACCCGAAGGCACCCGGCCAGTCGGGCGGCTACCTGCCCGTGCTCAACGCCAACGACTGACCGCTCAGCCGGAGTCCGTGTCCGACTCCGCGCCTGAACCCGTGTCCGAGTCCGTGTCCGAGTCCGAAGGAGAAGGGGAGGCCCCGCCCGTCGGGGTCTCCGTCTCGCACGTGATCGAGAACGGCACCGACTCGGACGTCGTGCGCACCGGCTCCCGCACCTCGACACTGATCTCGTCCTCGAACGTCCCGCTCTCCGCCTCGGTCGTCACGGTCACCGCGTCCTGCCGCGTACGGCCGTCGCCCTCCGGGAACGACAACGTCTTCCAGCCACCGTCGAGCTCCGAACCGTCCTGCGTCACCCAGCGGTAGCGCACCTCGGCCGGCAGCCGCCCCACCGTGAACGTCGCCGTGAACCTCGGCGCCCGTGCGCCCGGCGGCGGACACGAGCCCGCGTAGTCCGTGCGCGTGCCGTCCAGGGCGACCCGCACCGACTGCGGCGGCGGAGCGCTCTCCTCGCTCTCGCTCTCGCTCGGCGTCGGGGAAGGACTCGACTTCCCGCTCCCGGTGTTCCGCGGCGGATCCTTGGTCTCGGCGGGCGAACTCGCCCCGGCACCCCGGTCGCCGGTCCCGTCGCCGTCCCCGCGGTTCAGCAGCGCGTACGTCAGCCCGCCCACCGCGAGCGCCAGCGCGACCACGCCCGCGACCAGCACCCGGCCGGCCCGGCGGTCGCGGTCCTGCCCGGTGGCCGTCGTCGTCCCACCCGAGCCGGACGGCACCGGCTGCCCCGGGAAGGGCATCGGGGGCGTGGGGGAAGGCTCCGGGTGGGCCGCGAGCGTCGGCGGGAACGGAACGGCCCGCACGGTGTCCGCGCTCGGCGAGCCGCCCGCGCCGATGGCCCGCAGATCCCGCTCCGCCTGCTCGGCCGGCAGCCGCTGCGCGGGATCCTTGCGCAGCAGCCCCTCGATGACCGGGGCGAGCGGACCGGCCCGGTACGGCGGCGGCAGCTCCTCGTCGACGATCGCGCGCAGCGTGCTCAGCGGGGTGTCGTGACGGAACGGGGAGTGGCCCTCGACCGCCGCGTACAGCAGCACGCCGAGCGACCACAGGTCGGACTCCGGGCCCGGCGTACGGCCGAGCGCCCGCTCCGGGGCGAGGAACTCGGGAGAGCCGATGACCTCCCCGGTCATGGTCAGCGCGGAGCTGCCCTCGACCATGGCGATCCCGAAGTCGGTGAGCACGATCCGGCCGTCGTTCGCGATCAGCACGTTGGCCGGTTTCACATCCCGGTGCAGCACCCCGGCCTCGTGCGCGGCCCGCAGCGCGGCCAGCACCTCGGCGCCGATGTGCGCGGCCCGCTGCGGCGGCATGGGGCCCTCGGCGTCCAGGACCTCCGCCAGGGAGAGCCCGCGGACCACCTCCATGACGATCCACGGCCGGCCCTCGTCCGTCGCCACGTCGTACACCGTGACCACGTTCCGGTTGGCGACCCGGGCCGCCGCCCACGCCTCCCGCTCCAGCCGGGCGTACATCCGCCGCACGTCGTCGCCCCCCAGCCCGGCCGGGGCGCGCACCTCCTTGACGGCGACCTCGCGGTGCAGCACCTCGTCGCGGGCGCGCCACACCGTCCCCATACCGCCCTCGCCGAGCGGTGCCAGGAGCCGGTAGCGGCCCGCGATCACACGCTCATGGCCCGGTTCTTCGGACACGGCGCCCCCATTCGCAGCCGGGCGAAATCTCCATGAGGTGTGTTTTCCCCATGACGTCGGATTTCCTCACGAACGTAACTCAGCCCAGTGCGGATGCCGCCCCCTTGAACACCAGTCCGGCCCCGAGGGCGACGACGGCGAAGGCCGAGCCGAGCGGCGCGGTCCGGCGCACCAGGGCCGCCATCGGGCCCGCCGTCCAGCGCGGGCGGCGGTCCAGGAGCCGGGTCATCCCGCTGCCCGCCTTGACGACGGCGTATCCGGCGGCCGTCAGGGTGAGCGCGAGCCCGACGCCGTAGGCGACGACCAGCAGCAGACCGAACCAGGCCTGCCCGAGGGCCGCGGCACCGACGAGCACCACCACGGCGGACGGGCTGGGCACGAGCCCGCCCGCGAAGCCCATGAGGATCGTGCCGCGGAGGGTGGGGGCGACGGGGTGGGAGTGGGTGAACCCGCCGTGGGTGTGCTCGACCGTCTGGGGGTGGGTGTGGGGACGGTTGTGGTCGTGCGGGTGGTCGTGGTCGTGGTCGTGGTCGTGGTCGTGATCGTGGTGGTGGTGATCGTGGTCGTGACGGTGGTCGTGGTCGTGGTCGTGATCGTGGTGGTGGTGATCGTGGTCGTGACGGTGGTCGTGGTCATGGTCGTGCGTGTGGCCGTGGCTGTGGCTGTCGTCGTGTGCGGGGCCGTGGTGGTGGGTGTGCGCGCGGTTGCGCAGGGCGCGGCGTAGGAGGCTCGCGCCCGCCAGGGTCACCAGGAGGCCGCTGGCGACGCCCAGCCAGGCGATCACCGAGGGGGCCGCCGCCGAACCGGCCGTGACCAGGAGGCCCAGGGCGACCACGCCCAGGGTGTGGGTGACCGTCACCGAGGCGGCCATGGGCAGGACGTCCTTCATCCGGGCCTGGCCGCCCCGGGCCGCCGCCGTCGCGGCCATGATGGTCTTGCCGTGGCCCGGGGCGAGCGCGTGCATCGCGCCCAGGATGACGGCGATGAGCAGGGCCAGCGCGGCGAAGCCCGCGGTGAGGTCGTGCCGGGCGACCAGGTCGTCCAGGGCCCGCGTCCAGCGGTCGGCGCCGCGCGGCAGCACGGAGGCGGCGGGGGCGTCCGACTCCTCCTCGGCCAGGGCCGCACCACCGGGGCGCACGCGCAGGGCGGCGGCCGCGGTGTCGGCCGGGGAGGAGAGCAACTCCTCGGGATAGCGGGTCAGTTCGGCCGAGATCGACTTCTCCGGGACGTCCGAGTCGGTGAGCGTCATACGGTCGCCCCGCGCCGTGATCTCCCGCCAGCCCGGGCCGGATGTGGAGCCCGCGCCACGGAAGCCGAGCGACACGGTCCTGTCCGACTCGCCGGACGGGAGGGGGGCGGTCAGTTCGCATTCCACGCGGAGGGTGTCGAGCCCCGCCTGCCCGGGCCGCACGCGCGCGTGGCTGCGCTCGGCGGTGAGCGGGGTGCCGCGGCCGTCGACGGTGACCCTGCTGTCCGCGGCGGCCGCGGCGCACCGCTCTCGGGCCCACAGGGTCATGCCCAGCCGCTCGATGTCCGGTCCCGCCTGCGTGGCCGGGATCTCGGCGAGGTCCTCGACGTGGTGGACGCGGAGTTCGCCGGGGGCGGCGACCAGGCCGTCGTAGCGGTTGACGGTGAAGTTGCCCAGCGGGTGGGCGCTCGCCGCGCCGGCGGGCAGCAGGGTGAGCGCGCAGGCGGCCGTGAGGACGGCGGCGCCGGACGCGAACAGGCGGCGCAGGGTCACCGGGCCCCCTTGAGGTCCTTGAGCACGGTACGGGCCTCGCGGGCACCGAGCGGCGAGAAGCCGGGGTTCAGGTCGAGCGCGGCCTTCAGGTGGTCGCGGGCCTCGCGTTCGTCGCCGGTGGCGTGTTCGATGACGCCCCGGTGGTAGAGGAAGCCGGCGTTGCGGTAGCCGGTGGCGGTGGCGCGGCGGGCGTACGGCAGGGCTTCCTCGTCGCGGCCGTTGACGTGCAGGGCCCAGGCGAGCGCGTCGGCGGTGTGGACGCTGTGCCGGCGGTTCCACTCGGCGCGGGCGGCGCGCAGGGCCTCCTTCTTGTCGCCGTGGTCGGCGGCGGCCATGGCCGAATCCAGGTCGGCGTTGACACCGCCCGCGCGGGCGAGGGACGTCCAGGCGTCGACGAGGGCGTACTGGTCGCCCGCCTTCGCCCGGTCGCCGTCGGCGCCCCGGTCCTCGTACAGCTCGCCGAGGGCGACGAGCGGGCCGGGCAGCGGGAAGCGGGCGACGACCTGCTCCAGTCCCTCGACGGCGGCGGCCCGGTCACCGTTCGCGGCCTGGGCGCGTGCGCGGCCCTCCAGGGCGGGAAGGTAGTCCTCGTCGGCGGCGAGGGCGCGGGCGTAGTGGCCGAGCGCCGTCTTGTACTGGCCCTGGTTCCAGGCGAGCTGCCCGAGGGCGGTGGCGACGTAGGCGGTGTCGCCGGGCGAGTCGGCGGCCTCCAGCGCGCGTTCCAGGACGTCACGCGCCGTACGGCCGTCGCCGCGCAGCTCCTTGACGTACGCGTACCGCGTGAAGACGGGCACCCCGGGTCGCCTGTCGTCGGCGGTGCGGGCGGCCTCGGCGGCGTCCTCGTACCGTCCGAGCTCGACGAGGGCGTCGATACGCGTGCACAGGGCGCGTTCGTTGTAGGGGTTCTGCTTCAGGGCCTGGTCGGCGTCTGCGAGCGCGCCGGTGAAGTCGTGCCGGGCGGCGGCGAGGGCGGCACGGCCGGCGAGGGCCTGGTCGTTGCCCGGGTCCAGCTCGAGGGACCGCTTGAGCGCCCGCTCGGCCTGCGGATAGCGCGAGGGGTCGCCGTTCGTCCGGGCCTGTTCGACGTAGGCGGTCCCGAGGGTGGCCCAGCTGCCGAAGTCCCTGGGCTGGGCGCGGAGATGCCTCTGCAGGGACCTGATCCCCGCGTCGAGATCCCCGCGGGCCAGCACACCGGCCGCCGGCGCCCCGGCCGCGGACACGGCCTCGGCACCGGCCCCGGCCGGGCCGTTCCCCGTACCCCCGAAGGCGATGGCCCCACCGGTCAGCGCGACCGCCAACAGCGCGGCGCACCCGGCCAGATGAACGGCCCGCCAGCGCCGCCCCCCGTCGGCGGCCCGCCGCACCGCGACCACGCGCTCGCCGGCCTCGGCGTCGGCGTCGTTCTCGGGGCGAGGCCCGGAGTCGGAGTCGCCGTGCCCGTCAGGCTCGCCTTCGGCGGCGGAATCGTTCCCGGCGCGGGGACGGTCGTGGGTGCCGGGCGTGCTTTCGGCATCCGGGCCGGTGCCGGTGTCGGTGCCCTTCGCGGCGCGCGCCTCCACGCCGGGGGAGTCCGCACCTTCCGTGCCCGCCGCCCCTGGAATCGGGTCGGTGCCGAGCGCGCCCCCCGTCCCGCCTTCTGCCCCGTCGCCCGCTTCGGCAGCGACACCGCCGCCCCGCCCCGCGTCCGCCGCTGCGTCGGTGCCCGGGCCGGTCTGCCCCTGACCCCGCCCAGCCGACCGCTCTGCGTCGGTCTCCTGGTCGGGGCGCTGGTGGTCGTCGTCGCGCCTCTCCGGTGCGCTGTCCGTCGTACGCGGAGGCATGGCCTCTCCTCGGTCGGCTGTGCGGGTGCGGTGGGGTGGGGTGGGACAGAGGCGCGGCCCGTGCCGTGGGGGACGGGAGACGGGCCGCGCCGGTCGGTGGGAGCGGAGCGGGTCAGTACGCCCGGTTCCGCATGCGGCGCCACCACATGAGGGCCGCGCCGATCAGGACGATGCCGCCCGCGCCGGCACCGGCGGACGCGGCGATCAGGCGCATGTCGTCCGAGCTCTGCGCCTCGGCCGGCTGGAGCGCGTCGCCGAGCTGGCTGCGGACGTCGTTGCCGCCGTCCACGCCCTTGGCGAGCGGACCGCGCGACCCCTCCGTCGGCAGGGCGACGTACGGGAAGGCCTTCTCGAAGTCCTTGTCGTTCTTGTCGACCGCGTCACCGAGGTCGTTCTTCGCGCCCAGCAGCTCACCCTCGACGACCTGGAGCGAGGCGTCGATCACGTCGTCGGTGAGGCGACGGCCGTTCGGGAAGCCCGCGTTGTCACCGTCCAGGACACCCAGCCGCTTGGGCTTGGCGGCCGGCTTGATCGAGGTGTTGAGGCGCAGCTGCTCCGACGGCGTCACGTGCGGCGGCTGGTTGAGGTCCTTGACGCCCTTGAGGAAGACGTCGACCAGGTCGTTGCGCGGCTCCTTCGGCGCCGGGATCTTGTAGATCGCCTCGATGAGCTTGGGCAGCTCCGGGTTGGTGACGTTCTTCAGGAACTGGGCGTCGTCCCGGGGCGCGGACGCGTTGAACGTGTCCTTGTCCTTCAGCGGGTTGACGACCTCGTTCACCAGCGGGTTGCCGAGGCGCGAGACCTGCGCGAAGTAGCCCTGCGCGTTCTTGCGCTGCGTCGTCGACCAGATACCGACGACCGGCTGGTCGTGCGACTGGGTGATGAAGCTGTTGGGGACCTGCAGGGCGATGGTGTTGACGTTGTAGCCCTTGAGCGTGTCGTTGCCGACCTCGGAGAGGTTCCCGCCGTAGAGCAGGTCGAAGACGCGCAGGTCCAGGAAGAACGGGTCGTCGGCCTGCCCGGCGAACGTCTGGGCGCCCCCGGCGAGCTTGTGGACCGCCTGCTGGCGCAGGGTGTTGTAGTCCGGCATCGACGCCTTGCCGACGTTCGACGGCGCCACGGGCACGTCGTCGGCGACCTTGGTCTTCGACACGGCCTTCAGGTTCTTCAGCTTGATCAGTTCGAGGTCGTACGTCTGCGTGATGTTGAGGTCGGGGTCGTCGAGGCTCTCGACCGGGCCCGTGTTGTAGAGGAACGTCTTGTCGTTCTTCGTGTGCGTCTTGAACGTGTACCGGAACAGCAGGTCTTCCTGCGCGTCACCGTCGCTGTCGATGCGCAGGTCGTACTGGGCGTCCTCGGCGAACGTGAAGAAGTTGGGCCCGCCGGCGGGTTCCTCGAAGGGGATCCAGTTCGCGACGATGGTCGTCGTGTCCGGCTTGTCCGGGCTGACGAACGCGTACACGTCGGTGTTGTCGTACTGCGGGGTCCCCGAGATCAGCGGGGCCTCGCGGTGACTGGAGGCGGAGGCCTCCTCGGGTGCCAGCGCGGTCACACCGGCGGCCGCGAGCCCGCCGGCGGCCAGCGCGCCACAGATCGCGGTCGCGATGCTCCTGCGACCCACACCGGTCGCACCGGTCGCACCGGTCTCACCGGTCCTGGAGAAAGGTGTCATGCCGTCCGTCCTCAGTGCCAACTTGCCTGACACACGCCATTCGGAGCGGTCGGCGAAGCGGATTGGTCGAATCTCAAACGTTCTTACGGCGCGTCGGCAAAGTTGTTTCATCGCCGGGCGACCCGCGTTTTCGGCGCGCTGATCCGTAACCCCCTCCGGAGGTGTGTGCGTTGCGAATGCCTCGTATGAGGGGACAGGCCCTGTGCGGCCTGGGAGAGGGGGACCGAGTGGAGGCGGACGAGCTGCTGCTGCGCGTGGCGGGCGGCGACCAGCAGGCCTTCGAGGACTTGTACGGCCTGGTGTCCGGCCCGGTGTTCGGGCTCGTACGGCGCGTGGTGCGCGACCCCGCCCAGTCGGAGGAGGTGGCTCAGGAGGTGCTGCTCGAACTGTGGCGCTCGGCGGCGAAGTTCGACCCGGGGCGGGGCAGCGCGATGTCCTGGATCCTCACCCTCGCCCACCGCCGTGCCGTCGACCGGGTGCGCAGCGCCCGCGCCGCCGGCGAGCGTGAGCAGCGGGAGGCCTGGCGCGCCCACCACCCGGCCTTCGACCAGGTCACCGAGGAGGTCGAGGCGGGACTCGAACGCGAGTGGGTACGCGTCTGCCTGGACCGCCTCACCGACCTCCAGCGCCAGTCCGTCACCCTCGCCTACTACGAGGGCTACACCTACCGTGAGGTGGCCGAGCGGCTCTCCCTGCCGCTGGGCACCGTCAAGACGCGGATGCGCGACGGGCTGACCCGGATGCGCGAGTGCCTGGGAGGCGTGGCATGAGTCTCTTCCGCCGCGAGGACCCGCACTCGCTCGCCGCGCCCTACGCGCTCGACGCCCTGGAACCCCCGGAGCGGATCCGCTTCGAGAAGCACCTGAGGGACTGCGGCCGCTGCGCCGCCGAGGTGCGCGCCCTGTCCGAGGACGCCGTCCGGCTCGCCTGGTCCGCCGCCGCCCCGCCCCCCGCCGCCCTGCGCGACCGCGTGATGGCTGCCGTACGGACCACTCCGCAGGACCCGGCGCCGCAGAACGCGGCACGCGAGCCGGCACGCGCGCGTGCGCCGCAGCTGCCGCCGCACGTGTGGGGCACCCGGCCGCCGCCGCGGCAGCGTCGCCGGATCCCGCTGTTCGTGCCCTTCGCCACGGCCACCGCCGCCGCGGCGCTCGTCGTCGCCTCGCTGTTCGCGGTGCAGGCGGACCGGACCCGGGATCAGCTGGCCGCCGAGCGGGACCGCTCACGTGAGATCGCCCACGTTCTCGCGGCTCCGGACGCCCGTGCGGGCAGCGGCCGGGACGGGCGGGGCCGAACCATCGGAGTGATCGCTTCCGCCTCGGAGGGGAGCGCGGTGGTCACCCTCGGCGGATACGGTGCCCCGCCCGGCGGCCGAGTGCACCAGTTGTGGCTCATGCGCCCGGGCGCGCAACCACGCTCCCTGGGCCTCTTCGAGGGCGACACGCCCTTGGTCGCCACGGGTCTCGGCACCTCCGCGACGTCACTGGCCGTAACCGTCGAGCCCGACGGCGGATCGCCGCAGCCCACCAGCCAGCCGATCGTCCAACTCGCCCTGAAATCGGTTGGATTCGGAGAGTAATCGGGAATACATCGTCAACCCCCTTATGGGGAAGGTGAATCCTGTGACCGCGATACACGAGTGCCCGGACGGGGCGATAGGGTTAACCTGCCCGGGCCGGGTGGACTCGTACGGGTGGGGAGTGACATGGAACAGATAACAGTGCGCAGCAGGGCGAGGGTCCCTGCGATCACCTGCGGGAGCAGCGCGACCAGTTCGCGCCTCGACCGCCACCTCTCGGTGCTGGGCGGCCCTGCCGTCCCGCAGCGGGAGACGGTCGAGGCGACCTCTCTGATGCGTGAACTGACCGCGCGTCAGCCGCACGACCGCAGTGGCAGGGGAGCGCGCGTGCGTCGCGTCTCGCTCTTCGCACCGCTGCGCAGGCTGCGCCGCTCGCTGTTCGGCGGCAAGTAGGGGCCCGCGCTCGGGCGGTCATACCGCCCCTGGTGGAACGCTGCGCACTCGTCGTCCGTCATCCCCACGGCACGCAGCGGCGCCAGGTGTGTACCCGAGCGCGGCCCGCCCCCCCCGTCGGTGCCCCATCCCCGCCCGGCAGTGACCGGGGGCGTCGTCCGGCTCCGGTGTTCCGGCCGCCCCTTCACCGCTCCCCGTGCGCGTACCGACGCACGGCCAGCGGCACGAACACCCCGAGCAGCACGGCGCACCACAGCAGCGACCCCGCGACGGGGTGGGCCACCGGCCAGGCCGCCCCGTCGGGCACCGGGGCGTTGCCGAACAGGTCCCGCAGCGCCGTCGCCACCGCGCTGATCGGATTCCACTCGGCGACCGTCCGCAGCCACCCCGGCAGCCCGCTCGTCGGGATGTACGCGCTGGACAGCAGCGGCAGCAGGAACGTCGCCCCGCCGAGCTGACCGGCCGCCTCCTCGTTCCGGGTGAGCAGGCCGAGGAAGATCCCGGCCCATACGCAGGCGAAGCGGAACAGCATCAGCAGCCCGACGGCCCCGAGCGCCGCGAGCGGACCGCCCTCGATCCGCCAGCCCACCGCGAGCCCCACCAGCAGGAACGGCACCGTCCCGACCGCCGTGGCCACCAGGTCCGCGGCGGCCTGCCCCAGCGGTACGGCCGCCCGGCTCATCGGCAGCGTACGGAAGCGGTCCGTCACGCCCCGGTGCGTGTCCTGGGCCGCCTGGAACATGCCGGTCATGATCCCGCCCGTGGCGGTCGCCACCAGCAGGCCCGGCACCAGGAACGACCGGTAGGCCTCGCCCGGCATCGCCAGCGCGCTGCCGAAGACGTAGCCGAAGAACAGCAGCATGCTGATCGGCATCGTCTGGGTGAGGATCAGCAGCCCCGGGTTGTTCCGCATCCGCAGCAGCTGGCGGCCCAGCATCGCGGTCCCGTCGTACGCCAGCATGCTCATGCGGCACGCTCCTTCTCGTCGGTGGCGGTCCTGGTCGTGGTGGTGGCCGTGGCCGTCGTGCCGGTGAGGCGCAGGAAGACGTCGTCGAGGGTCGGGGGCCGCAGGCTCACGTCGAGCAGCGGCACGCCCGCCGCGTCCAGCGTGCGCACGAGCAGCGGGAGGGTGAGCGTCGGGTCCTTGCTGACCGCCCCGACGGCGCCGCGCTCGCGGTCGAACGAGGGCTGCGCGCCCGTGAGCCGGTCGAGGACGGCCGCCGCCTTCGTGAGCGCGTCCGGGTCCGTCACGACGACCTCGGCGTGCGCCCCGACGAGTGCCTTGAGCTGGGCCAGCGACCCGGTGTGCGCCACCCGGCCGCGGTCCACCAGCGCGATGTCGTCGGCGAGTTGGTCGGCCTCCTCCAGGTACTGGGTGGTGAGGAGGACGGTCGTGCCCTCGGCGGTCAGCTCGCGCACCACGTCCCAGATGAGGTTGCGGCTGGCCGGGTCGAGGCCGGTCGTCGGCTCGTCCAGGAACAGCACCTCGGGGCGGCGGATCAGGCTCGCCGCCAGGTCCAGCCGGCGCCGCATGCCGCCGGAGTAGGTGGAGGCGGGCCGGTCGGCGGCCTCGGCCAGCCCGAAGCGGTCGAGGAGCTGTGCGGTCCGGCCGGCGGGGCCGCGCACCCGGTGCAATCGGCCGAACAACAGCAGGTTCTGACGGCCGGTGAGGTCCCCGTCGATCGACGTGTCCTGCCCGGTGACACTGATCCGGCTCCGGACGGCGGCGGCCTCCCGGGCGAGGTCGTGCCCGGCGACCCGCGCGGAGCCCGCGTCCGGCCGCAGCAGCGTGGTCAGCAGCCGTACGGCCGTCGTCTTGCCCGCCCCGTTCGGCCCGAGGACCCCGCACACCGTCCCCTCGGCCACCGCGAGATCCAGCCCGCGCAGGGCGTGAACCTCCCCGAAACGCTTCGCCAGACTCTCACTAAGTACAGCGTACGTAGAAGTCATGGCTTGACCATAACGCACTACGTACGGTGTACGTAACTAGGATGGTGGCCGAGGTGATGATCGATGGCGGGCCGAGCTGCCGTACCCGAAGTGATCTGGACGCGCCCCGAGCGCACCGGCCGTGGGCCGAAACCCGCGTTCACCCGCGCCGACATCGCGGCGGCGGCGGTGCGGATCGCCGACGCGGAGGGGCTGGACGCGGTGTCCATGCGGCATGTCGCCGCGGAGCTGGGGTGCGGCACGATGTCGCTGTACAACTACGTCCCCCGCAAGGAGGACCTGTACGAGCTGATGATCGACGCCATCGGCGCCGAGCACGAGATGTTCGAGCCGACGGGCGACTGGCGCGCCGACATGCTCCGCAACGCCGAGGAGACGCGCGCCATCATGCGCCGTCACACCTGGGTGCCGCGCCTGATGCCCGGGGTGTTCGCCTTCGGCCCCAACTCCCTGCGCTATCTGGAGCACTGCCTGGCCTGCCTCGAACCGCTCGACGTCCCGGCCGCCACGAAGACGGAGCTGATCGCGTTGCTCAACGGCGTCGTGACGACGTACACCGCGAACGACATCGCGACCGTCGAGCGCACGCGCTCCATGCCGTGGTCCGTGGAGGAGGAGAACGCGGTCCGGATGGCCTATCTGGGCAGCCGGGTGGCCACCGGCGCGTATCCGCGACTGGCCGCGGCCTTCATGGAGCAGAGCGGGCCGGTCGATCTGGAGGCCGTGTTCCGGCGGGCCCTCGAACGCGTCCTGGACGCCTACGACCCCGACCCGCGCTGACGCGCTACAGCAGCGCGAGCTGCCCCTCCGGGCCCTCCTCGGGGCCGTCCAGTACCGAGGCCGGACGGCGGGCCGAGGCCGGTACCGGGAGGACGCCGGCCTCGCGCAGCTCGGTCGCCGTGACCGGGTCGGGGACCTCCGGCTCCTCCAGGGGGCGCAGTTCGGCCAGCAGGGCCAGGACCGTGATCAGTTCCAGCAGCTCCGACGTCCAGGCCTGGGGCCAGGTCGCGGGGCGGATCGCGGCGAGTGTGCCCGGCTCGGCCTCGGCGACGCGCGCCGCGAACCACTGCTCCAGGACACGTACCCCACCCACCTCGAAGTCCCAGGCCTCCGGCGGCACCGGGGAGACGCGGCCCTCGTCCAGCAGCAGAGCCTCCTCGTCCCGGTCGTAGCGCAGGTCCAGGGGGCGGGAGGGCAACGGGGCGCGGACGTAGGGGCGGCGGCCGCCGGGCAGCTTGGGGCGTTCGCCGTCGCGGCGCATCAGCCACAGCAGCCGGTGGCCCACCTCCAGGCCCCGCGCCCAGGCGTCGGCGTCCCCGGTGAGCGGAACCGAGAGGTCCGGGCGCGCCGTCGCCGTGATCCAGGCCAGCACGTCGAGAGGCGTCGGAACGCTGCCCAGACGGGTGCCCAGGTACGCCGGCAGGCCGGGCGCCAGGTTGGGCTCCTGCCCGCCCGGCCGCCGGAACAGCGGGCGGATCCGGCCGGGGCGCAGCAGCGGGAGCAGCGAGGTGACGAGCAGGCGGGGAACTTCCCGGGCGCTCCCCGGGGCCTCGGGCGCCTCCAGTACGAAGACCTGCCGTTCGTCCGCCACCCGCCACAGCTCGGGGCGGGCCGCGTCGATCAGCCGCTGGTCGGGGATCAGCCACTGCTCGTCGAAGGGAGCGCACAGCACGCGCACCGGCTCCGGGCACGGCCCCGAGGCGCGGGCCAGCTTCTGCGTCCCGCTGCCGGCCTGGCCGGGCAACTGGCCGACCGCCGTGTGTGGCGTGCGCGAGCGGGTCGGCTCGAACAGGGTCTCGCGGTCGGGTCCCTCGGCCTTCAGCAGGGCGTCCCAGCGGGCCTTCAGGGACGCCGGGTCGGGTCCCGCCGGCCACCCCCGGCCGAGCCGCGGCGGTGCGACGGACCACGGCATGAGGTCCGCCAGCAGCGGAGCGTCGTCGTGCGTCACGCAGGGCATCGTACGACGTGCCGAGCGCCCCCGAAGGGGCGCGGGGAACTGCGCGACCAGCCCCCACCGGCCCGCAGGTGCATCACCACGCCTCCCGCGCAGCGCCTACGTCGCCTCCAGGGTCACCGTGAAGGAGAAGCGGTCCCCCCGGTACTGGATGACGGCCACGTCCAGAGGCCGCCCGCCGGCGTCGTACGTGATGCCCGTGTAGTGCAGGATCGGGCTGAGCAGCGGGACTTGGAGCAGTTTCGCCGTCTCCGGGTCGGCCAGCCGGGCCTCCACCGTGTCCGTGATGCGGCTGATGTCCGCCCCGACGGCGTCCCGCAGCACCTTGGTCATGGGCCACCGGACCAGGTCGTCCAGGTCGATGCGCGCGGCCAGTCCGGGACGCACGTAGTTGCGGGCGTGGTTGGTCGGCTCACCGGTCTTCTCGTCGCTGCGCAGCCGGTGGTACGTCGCCACCTCGGCCAGATCCGGGAAGAACTCGGCGAGTTCGGCGGGCACCGGGGCGGTGCCGTGGTCCAGCAGCTCGGTCGTCATGCCGGACTGCTGGGCCACGATCGCGTCCACCGAGCCCAGCAGCCGGACCGGGGAGCCCCGGCGCACGTCCGGCTCGATGAACGTGCCGCGCCGGCGGTGGCGCGTGATGAGCCCCTCGTCCTCCAGCTCCTTCAGTGCCTGCCGCATGGTCAGCACGCTCACGCCGTAGTGCCCGGCCAGCTGCTCCTCGGTGGGCAGGCGCAGCGGGTCCTGGGGCGAGCGGCCGAGGATCGAGGCGCGCAGCGACTGCGACACCTGGTACCAGAGCGGCAGCTTGCGGTTCAGGACGATCGAGTCCGGAGCGAAGGAGGTCACGGGCCATCCGTACCGGTCGGGGATGCTCAGTGCAAGGGACGGAAGTGCCGCTCCAGGCCCTGCCAGACGTCGTCGTAGCGCTGCTGGAGGTGTTCGGCGCGGGCCGCCTGCGGGGTGAGGGTGACCGGCCAGCGCGTTTCGAACATGAACGCCAGACCGTCGTCGATCTTCTGCGGCCTCAGCTCGGCGGCGCTCGCCCGGTCGAAGGTCTCCCGGTCCGGGCCGTGCGCCGACATCATGTTGTGCAGCGAGCCGCCGCCCGGCACGAAGCCTTCCGCTTTCGCGTCGTACGCGCCCTCGATCAGGCCCATGTACTCGGTCATCACGTTCCGGTGGAAGTACGGCGGCCGGAACGTGTCCTCGCCCACCAGCCAGCGCGGGGCGAACACCACGAAGTCGACCCCGGCCAGCCCCGGGGTGTCCGACGGGGACGTCAGCACCGTGAAGATCGACGGGTCGGGGTGGTCGTACGTGATGGTGCCGAGCACATTGAAACGGCGCAGGTCGTAGATGTACGGCACATGGTTGCCGTGCCAGGCGACGACATCGAGCGGGGAGTGGTCGTAGGTGGCCGTCCAGAGGTTGCCGCAGAACTTGTTCACCACCTCCACCGGGCCCTCGACATCCTCGTAGGCGGCGACCGGGGCACGGAAGTCCCGGGGGTTGGCGAGGCCGTTCGCACCGATCGGGCCCAGGTCCGGGAGGCGGAAGGGCGCGCCGTAGTTCTCGCACACATAGCCGCGGGCGGACTCGTCGAGCAGCTCCACACGGAAGCGGACCCCACGAGGGATGAGCGCCACATGTCCCGGCTCCACATGCAGCAGACCGAACTCCGTGCGCAGCAGCAGCCCGCCGCGCTCCGGGACGATCAGCAGCTCGCCGTCGGCGTCGCTGAACACCCGGTCCATCGAGGCGTTGGCGGTGTACAGGTGGACGGCGATGCCGGTGCGCTGGGTGGCGTCGCCGTTGCCGCCCAGGGTCCACAGCCCGGCCAGGAAGTCGGTCTCCGGCGCCGGGTCGGGCAGGGGGTTCCAGCGCAGGCGGTTGGGGTCGGGCACGGTCTGGGTGAAGGGGGCGGTGCGGATCGAGCCGTTGTGCGTGCGGGTGAACGCCGGGTGCGCGGCCGACGGGCGGATCCGGTACAGCCACGAGCGGCGGTTGTGCGCCCGGGGCTCGGTGAAGGCCGTACCGCTCAGCTGTTCCGCGTACAGCCCGAGCGGGGCCCGCTGGGGGGAGTTGCGGCCTTCCGGCAGTGCGCCCGGGACGGCCTCGGAGCTGTGCTCGTTGCCGAAGCCGGAGAGGTAGGTCAGCCCTTCGGCGGTCTTCCGCACGTCCGCACCCATGATCGCTGCTCCCTTGAGGTCCGATTCCTGCGCCACCCGATTCCTATGCAACACCGTAGGATTGCGATTTCCCCGGCGCAAGGGGGACGCGCGGCCCTGTATGACCTCCTCTGGACGGACGAGGAGACCCGACTCCAGGACGATCCGCCGGAACGCACGCCTGTTCTACGCTCCCCGGCATGACGTGGACACGGGGATCTGGCGCCGTGCTCGCGGTCTGTGTCCTCCTGCTGACCGGAACCGCGGGCTGCGGCTCCGGTGAGGCGCGGGAGGACGAGACGCGGCACGCACCGGTGGGCAGCCTTCTGGAGGACCGGGACCAGGAGGGGCGTGCCTACCGCGAGGTGGCGCGGCGGGACGCCCCCGACGTCGGCGTCGAGGTGCAGCCGGACGCGGCCGGCGGCTGGGGCGTACGCCTGACCGTGCGCAACTTCCGTTTCTCACCGCCCGGTGCGGCGGCCCGGGCGGTGCCCGGGCAGGGTCTCGCGCGGCTCTATCTGGACGGTCGCCCGGTCGCCCGCCTGCGCGCCCCCGAGTGCCGTCTCGCCGACCGCCTCGTACCGCGCGGCACGCACCAGGTCACGGTCCGCCTCTACGCCGACGACGGCACGGTGTGGGCGGTGGACGGCGCGCCCGTGGAGAGCACGGCCGATATCACCGCGTCGGGAACCGGCCCCCGCCCCGAGGCCGACCCCGACCCCGACCCTGAGCCCGAGTCCGAGCCTGATCCCGCGCCCGAGCCCGACCCCACGCCGAGCGCGGACACGCAGCGGCAGGCGCGCACGCATGGGACGGAGACGCGGCGGCAGGCGCGCACGCATGGGACGGAGACGCGGCGGCAGGCGCGGACGCCCGCGGCGGACACGCGCTCCCGGACCATGGACACCCGGTCCCGGATCGCGGACCCCCGGTCCTGGATCCGGGGGCGAGGTTCACCGGACCGCGCCGGAAGGGCATCATGAAGCCCGTGCCCCACGCGACATCGCTCCGTCGTGCGCCCGTCCAGCGGCGCAGCGCCGAACGCCTGGCCAGAATCCTCGACGCCTGCGCCGACCTCCTCGACGAGGTCGGCTACGACGACCTGAGCACCCGGGCCGTCGCCCAGCGGGCCGCGGTCCCCATCGGCTCGGTCTACCGCTTCTTCGGCAACAAGCGCCAGATGGTCGACGCGCTGGCCCAGCGCAACCTCGAGCGCTACTCGGAGCGGGTCACCCAGCGCCTGCGCACGGCGGGCGACGGGGGCTGGCGCGAGGCCATGGACGCCGTGCTCGACGAATACCTGGAGATGAAGCGCACCGCGCCCGGCTTCTCCCTCGTCGACTTCGGCAACCAGATCCCGGTCGGCGCCCGCCAGGCAGAACCCAACCACCGGGTCGCCGACCGCCTCACCGAGCTCCTCTCCGGCTTTCTCGGCCGCGAGCCCGACGAGGAGCTGCGCCGGGTCTTCCTCATCGCCGTCGAAACCGCTGACACCCTCGTGCACCTGGCCTTCCGGGTCGCGCCGGAAGGGGACCCGAAGATCATCGAGGAGATGCGGGAGATGCTGCGGGCGTATCTGGCCCGGGTGCTCGACTGACGTCACACCGGTCAGGGCCTCCCCTCCATGCATACCGGTCGGTATGCTCGGGCGCGTCCGTGCGTCACCGTAGCCGCCGCCCCTGGAGGACCCGTGTCCCGCACCGCCCTGCGTATCTGTCCCCTGTGCGAGGCCACCTGCGGCCTGACCCTCACCATCGAGGGGACGCGCGTCACCCACGCCCGCGGTGACCGCGACGACGTCTTCAGCAAGGGGTTCATCTGCCCCAAGGGCGCCTCCTTCGGGGCCGTCGACGCCGACCCCGACCGGCTGCGCACCCCGCTCGTGCGCAGGGACGGCGAGCTGCGCGAGGCCACCTGGGAGGAGGCCTTCGACGCGGTCGCCGCCGGTATCCGGCCCGTCGTCGAGCGGTACGGCCCGAACTCCGTCGGCGTCGTCCTCGGCAACCCCAACGTGCACACCATGGCCGGCGCCCTCTACCCGGCGGTGCTGCTCGCCGGGCTCGGCACGCGCAGCGTCTTCACGGCCTCCACGGTCGACCAGATGCCCAAGCACGTCTCCAGCGGACTGCTCTTCGGCGACGCGAACGCCATCCCCGTGCCCGACCTGGACCACACCGACCATCTGCTCCTGATCGGCGCCAACCCGCTGGAGTCCAACGGCAGTCTGTGCACGGCCCCCGACTTCCCGGGCAAGCTGAAGGCCCTCAAGGCCCGGGGCGGCACGCTCGTCGTGATCGACCCGCGCCGCACCCGCACCGCGAAGCTCGCCGACCGGCACATCGCCGTGCGGCCCGGCACCGACGCGCTGCTGCTGGCGGCGATGGCCCAGGTGCTCTTCGACGAAGGACTCACCGAACCCATCCCGCACGTCCAGGGTGTCGAGGAAGTGGCCGACGCCCTGCGGGAGTTCACCCCCGAAGCCGTCGCCGCCGCCTGCGACGTCGAGGCCGACGTCATCCGCACCCTCGCCCGCGAACTCGCCGCCGCCCCCACCGCCGCCGTCTACGGCCGCATCGGCAGCTGCACCGTCCCGCACGGCACCCTGGCCAGCTGGCTCGTCGACGTCCTGAACATCCTCACCGGCAACCTCGACCGGCCCGGCGGTGCGCTCTTCCCGCAGGCCGCCACCGACAAGACCCCGCGCCCCGCCGGGCCCGGCCGCGGCTTCGCCCTCGGGCGCTGGCACTCCCGTGTGAGCCGGCACCCGGAGGCCAAGGGCGAACTGCCCCTCTCCGCCCTCGCGGAGGAGATCGACACGGCCACCGAGGAGGGCGAGCCGGTGCGCGCGCTCCTCGCCGTCGCCGCCAACCCCGTGCTCTCCGCCCCCGACGGCGACCGGCTCGACAGGGCGCTCGAATCGCTCGACTTCATGGTCAGCGTCGACCCGTACCTCAACGAGACCTCCCGCCACGCCGACGTCGTCCTGCCTCCGCCCCCGCCCTCCCAGAGCCCGCACCACGACTTCGCGTTCAACACCCTCGCCGTCCGCAACCAGGTCCGCTACACCCGCCCCGCGGTCCCGCTGGAGCCGGGCCGGATGGCCGAGACGGAGATCCTGGCCCGGCTCATCCTCGCCGTCACCGGCATGCACGGGGCCGACCCCGCCGCCGTCGACCAGATGGTCATCGACCAGACCCTCGGCAAGGCCGTCGAGGAACCGCACTCGCCCGTCCACGGCCGCGACGCACGCGAGCTCGCCGCCCAGCTCACCGGCGACACCGGCCCCGAGCGACGGCTGGACATGATGCTGCGCCTCGGCCCCTACGGCGACGGCTTCGGCGTACGACCCGACGGACTGACCCTTCAGAAGCTGCTCGCGCACCCGCACGGCATCGACCTCGGTCCGCTGCGCCCCCGCCTGCCGCAGCCGCTGAAGACCAGGAGCGGCAAGGTGGAACTGCTGCCGCAGCCGATCGCGGACGACCTGCCCCGCCTGCGCGCGGCCCTGGCCGAACGCCCCGACGGACTCGTCCTGGTCGGCCGCCGCCACCTCCGCTCGAACAACAGCTGGATGCACAACGTGCCCGCCCTCACCGGCGGATCCAACCGCTGCACCCTGCACATCCACCCCGAGGACGCCGAACGGCTGGGCGTCCGCGACGGGGCACCGGTGCGCGTGAAGGGCGCCGGGGGAGAGGTGACCGCACCGGCCGAGGTCACCGACGACGTGCGCCGGGGTGTGGTGAGCCTGCCGCACGGCTGGGGCCACAACCGCCCCGGCACCCGCCTCAGCCACGCCGCGACCGACCCCGGCGTCAACGTCAACCAGCTCCTCGACGGCCGCCTGCTCGACCCGCTGTCCGGCAACGCGGTCCTCAACGGAGTGCCCGTCGACGTCGCCCCCGAGACGGCCCCCGGATGCGCATCCGTGACCGAAAAGCTCACCGCTCTGACCTGAGCAAAGCTGTGACCAGCAGTTTTGCGCTTATTGCTCGCACGTCAACGTCTTGTTAACGCTGCTTGAACGCACCTAACGTCTCGGACACCGCCGGCCCTGGTGGGATGTTCAAGGGCGAACGTTAGGTATCCACTCATGCTGACCATCCTCGGCTTCGCCATGATCGCGACCTTCCTGGTCCTGATCATGATGAAGAAGATGTCGCCGATCGCGGCGCTCGTGCTGATTCCCGCGCTGTTCTGCGTGTTCGTCGGCAAGGGCGCCAAGCTCGGCGACTACGTCCTCGACGGCGTGACCGACCTCGCCCCCACTGCGGCGATGCTCATGTTCGCGATCGTCTACTTCGGTGTGATGATCGATGTCGGTCTCTTCGACCCGGTCGTCCGCGGCATCCTCAAATTCTGCAAAGCCGACCCGATGCGGATCGTCGTCGGCACCGCCGTGCTCGCCGCGATCGTGTCGCTGGACGGCGACGGCTCCACCACCTTCATGATCACCGTCTCGGCGATGTACCCGCTGTACAAGCGCCTGAAGATGAGCATGGTCGTGATGACCGGTGTCGCCGCCATGGCCAACGGCGTGATGAACACCCTCCCCTGGGGCGGCCCGACCGCCCGCGCCGCCACCGCGCTCAAGCTCGACGCCAGCGACATCTTCGTCCCGATGATCCCGGCGCTCCTCGTGGGCCTGCTCTTCGTCTTCGTCCTCTCCTACGTCCTCGGTGTGCGTGAGCGCCGGCGGCTGGGCGTGCTGACGCTGGACGAGGTGCTGGTGGACGAGAAGGTCGAGGAGAAGGAGACCGAGACGGTCCTCGTGGGTGCCGGCGGCTCCGGCGACGGCAAGGTCTCCATGCGCAAGGGCGTCTCGGGCGGCGCCGGCTCCGGCACGGACGCCGACGAGCAGGACGACGACTTCCAGGGCCTCGACCCCCACCGCGCCACGCTGCGCCCCAAGCTGTACTGGTTCAACGCGCTGCTCACGGTCGGCCTGCTCACCGCCATGATCATGGAGCTGCTGCCGATCCCGGTGCTGTTCCTGCTCGGCGCCGCACTCGTGCTCACCGTCAACTTCCCGCACATCCCGGACCAGAAGGCCCGCATCGCCGCCCACGCCGAGAACGTCCTGAACGTCTCCGGCATGGTCTTCGCCGCCGCCGTCTTCACCGGCGTCCTCCAGGGCACCGGCATGGTCGACAACATGGCCAAGTGGATGGTGGACGTCATCCCCGGCAGCATGGGCCCGCACATGGCCCTGGTCACCGGCATCCTCAGCCTTCCGCTGACGTACTTCATGTCGAACGACGGCTTCTACTTCGGTGTCCTGCCCGTCCTCGCCGAGGCGGGTGCCGCGCACGGTGTCTCCCCGCTGGAGATGGCCCGCGCCTCGCTGGTCGGCCAGCCGCTGCACATGTCGAGCCCGCTCGTCCCGGCCGTGTACGTCCTGGTCGGCATGGCCAAGGTGGAGTTCGGCGACCACACGAAGTTCGTCGTGAAGTGGGCCGCCCTCACCTGTCTGGTCATCCTCGGGGCGGGCATGCTCTTCGGGATCATCTGACCACCGCATGGAGGACGTCATCGTGAGGCCCGGTGGGAACCGCGGCTGGCTGCTCCGCCTCGTCATCGCCTTCAGCTTCGCGCAGGGGGCGGTGTCCATGGCCCGGCCCGCCGTCTCCTACCGGGCCCTCGCGCTGGGCGCGGACGAGCGCGCGGTCGGTGTGATCGCGGGTGTGTACGCGCTGCTGCCGCTGTTCGCCGCCGTGCCCCTGGGCCGCCGCACCGACCACGGCCGCTGCGCGCCCCTGCTGCCCATCGGCGTGGTCCTCATATCCGGCGGCTGCGCGCTCAGCGGCGTGGCGAACTCCCTGTGGGCCATGGCCCTGTGGAGCGGGGTGATGGGCCTCGGCCACCTCTGCTTCGTCATCGGCTCCCAGTCCCTCGTCGCCCGCCAGTCCGCGCCGCACGAACAGGACCGCAACTTCGGTCACTTCACCATCGGCGCCGCGCTCGGCCAGCTCGTCGGCCCCATCGCCGCGGGCGCGGTGATCAGCGGCGACGACATGACGGGCACCAGCGCGCTCGCCCTGATCGCGGCGGGTGCGATCGGGGCGGTCGCGTTCACCTCGCTGTGGCGCATCGAGCACCGCCGCACGGCGGATACGTCCCGCGCGGACAAGGGCGACCGTGTCCCGGTCGGGCGCATCCTGCGCACCCGGGGCGTGCCGGCCGGCATCCTCATCAGCCTCGCCGTGCTGTCCGCGACCGACATCCTCACCGCCTACCTTCCGGTGGTCGGCGAGCACCGGGGCATCGCGCCGTCCGTGATCGGCGTCCTGCTCAGCCTGCGAGCGGCGGCCACCATCGCCTGCCGTCTGGTGCTGACGCCCCTGCTGCGGCTGCTCGGCCGCACCCTGCTGCTCACGGTGACCTGTCTGCTGGCGGCCCTGCTGTGCGCGGGCATCGCCCTGCCGATGCCGGTGTGGGCGCTCGGCCTGCTGCTGGTGCTGCTCGGCTTCTGCCTCGGGGTGGGGCAGCCGCTGTCCATGACGACGGTGGTCCAGGCCGCGCCCGACGAGGCCCGCTCCACGGCCCTGGCGCTGCGTCTGACCGGCAACCGGCTCGGCCAGGTCGCCGCGCCCGCCGCGGCCGGGCTGATCGCCGGGGTCGCGGGGGTGGCGGCGCCGTTCGTGATGCTCGGGGTGCTGTTGCTGCTGTCCTCGGGGGTCGCGGTGCGGTCGCGGGGGGAGCCGGGTGCGGCGGCGGGGGAAGGGGCGGGGGAGACCCGCCGGTCGCGGGTGCGGCTCCGCCGGAAGAGCGATATCTGACGCGTCGTAGGGCGCAGTTGCGTCTGTTTCGGCGGTCCTGTGACAGAGAGTCAGGTGACGAGGTGTTTGTATGACAATCATCTGACTTGGAGGCATGTTCATGCCCGTCGTACCCCCCGCGCGCCGTGCCGGTACCCGCACCGCCGTCCTCGCCGCCCTCACCCTCGCAGGGACCGCCCTGAGCGGTGTGCCCGCTGTCGCCGCTCCTGTCCCGGGGGACAACGGAGACGTCAAGATCCACGCCAGCACGACGACCGCGGACAACCAGCGCAACGACCCCAAGGTCTGCGACTTCTATCTGGCGGCGTTCAACTTCGACCCGGGCGAGAAGGTCAACTGGACCATCCAGACCCAGCCCGAGGTGCCGGGCGGGGCCACGCGCAGCGGCCAGTTCACCGCCGACCCCACCGGCAAGGGCCGCACCAAGGCCATCGACCTGCCCAACGGGCAGTACAAGCTCACGTGGCTCACCGACCAGGCTCACGGTGCCGGCAAGTTCAAGGTCTTCAAGGTCGACTGCCCGACCTCCAAGCCGACGACGCCGGTCGGCGGCCCGCCGGCGGGCGGTGGCGGCATCGCCCGTGGCGAGGCCTTCACGCCGGTCACCGGAGCGGCGGCGGTCGGACTGGCCGCCGTCGCCGGAACGGTCTGGTTCCGGCTCCGCCGCCGCCCCGATGGCGCGGCGTAGGACGGTTTCGGCGTACCGCGCCGCTCCACTGGGGCGGCGCGGGGCTGGGACCGGAGCCGCTGCCGCCCCTGCGCGTCGGCGTGGTGGCCGGCCCGGTGCTGTCGCTGATCCGGAGGGCCGGACCGGCGGCGGGTTCCGTGGTGTCGCCGACCCGACGGTCCGGAGTGGGCCCGGGGCTGCCGCCCGCTCGGCGGTGGGGTCCAGGGCCGGGTCTGGTGTCGGCTCGGCGGTGGGGTCCAGGGCCGGGTCCGGTGTCGGCTCGGTGGAGGGGCCCAGGTCCGGGTCTGGTGTCGGCTCGGCGGTGGGGTCCAGGGCCGGGTCCGGTGTCGGCTCGGTGGAGGGGCCCCGGTCCGGGTTCGGTGTCGGGTCGGCGGCGGGGCCCAGGGCCGCATCCGCTGTCGGGCCGGTCGTGCGGCATGGGAGCGGCGGGTCCGGTGCCGGACCCGCGATGCGGCCCAGGGCCGGTTACGGGGACGGCCCGGCGATGCCGTACCGGCGACGGCGCAGGCCCTGGTATCGGACGCGGGCCTACCGCCTGGCCCGGACGGTCCTGGTGAGTGTCTCGTTGCTGGTCGGTGTCGTCTGCTGGGACCGGGGCGATGAGCCCGACGCGGCGGTCACCGCCCTTCCCCCCGGCTCGGCCGGGGCTGCCGCCGCGGCGCTGCCGGGCGACTCCCGCCCCGGACCGGCTGCCGTGCCCCGCGGCGTCGGCCTCACCCCGACCGCCCGGCCCGGCACCACCCGAGAGCCCGGGCCCCGCACCGGCGCGATCCCGGTACGTCCGTCCCGTACGCCCGCGCGCCCTGCCGACAGGCAGCGAACGCCCGCAGCCACCGCTCCCAAGCCGGACACGACCCGCACCCCCGCGCGCCCACCCACCCGCACCCCCATCCGCCCACCCGCCCGAACCGCCCGACCACCCCACCCCCCGGCCACGCCCCGCACCCTGCCCCCCTCCCGAGCCACGCGCCTGCTCATCCCCTACCTCCGGATCGACGCCCCCGTCATGGACCTGGGCCTCGACCGCGAACACCGCCTCACCGCACCCCCGGAGGACGACCCCAAGCTGGTCGGCTGGTACGAGGACGGCGCCTCGCCGGGCGAGCGGGGCACCGCCGTGGCCGTCGGGCATCTCGACACGGACAGCGGCCCCGCCGTCTTCGCGGGACTGCCCGAGCTCACCCGCGGCCGCATCGTCAAGGCCCGCCGCGCCGACGGGCGGATCGCCGTCTACACCGTGGACAAGGTCAAGTCGTACGAGAAGGCGCACTTCCCGAGCCAGGAGGTGTACGGCGCCCGGGGCCGCCCCGAACTGCGCCTGATCACCTGCGGCGGCAGCTACGACCGCAGGAAGGGCTACTCCGGGAACGTCGTGGTCTTCGCCCACCTCACCGGCGTCCACTGACCCCGTCCGCCTTCTCACCAGCTGGACGGAACGCCCGGATTCCGACAGGTGTCTTCCCCCGGCCGCGTACTTTCCGTTAACTTCCGTGACCCACAGCCCCGTACGACCCGCACGGGGTTTCCCACGGCAGAGCACCAGCGCCCTGATGACCGTTCCTACAGACTGAGCGGGAGTGAGTCCTGTTGCCAGAACCTGTGCCCAGCCGGATGCCCCGAACGGTGTTGGGCACCCTGGTCGCCCGCTTTCGCTCCAGATCCGGCGCGCACGGATCGTGTCCGTGGTCCGGGAATGCGGGGGCGGGTTTCCTCACGCCTCCGGGCGCCCGGTCCGGCCTGGACGGTCCGATGCCCGCGACGATCACTCCGGTCGTCGCGGGGCGGTGCCGTCCGTCGCCGGATCGGGTGCCCGAGGGCGCGCCTTCCGATCGCCACCGCCGCGGCATCGTGCCGGGTGGTGGCGCGTTTGTTGCCGGTGAGGGGTTTCTGCCAGTGCTGGGCGCCCCACTTGGAGGTGTAGGCCGGGTCGACGGCCACGATGGTGATGCCGAGTTCGGCCGCCATCGACACCAGCCGGGAGCGCAGCCTGGACACTGGCATGCCCGAGATCAGCTTGCGGAACCGCTTCCGTCTGCCGTGCTTCTCCCGGGTCTTCTCCGCGGCGAAGTCCAGATCCTCGATCGCGATGCTCAGGCCGTGCCGCTTCGCCCACTTCAGCAGGCGCACCAGCGCGTGGCGTACCTGGGCGTCACGGTAGCCGGCCGGTCCGTCGAGGTCGAAGGAGAAGCGGCGTGGATTGCCGACCGGGTTGCCGTGTTCGTCCAGGCGCCATGCCGCGAGGTGATCGGCGTTGGTATCGACGCCGATCATCCCGTCGGCGCGGGCCTGAGCCAGCGGAACGGTCAGAGTCGGCGGGATCGTCCACGCGGCGGTGACGTACCAGCGGTTCCGGCCGGTATCGAGGTGGATGCGGTAGGCCACGGCCCGGTTCGTCGCCACACGGTCGGCCCACTCCTCGCCACGATGGCGGAAGACGACCGTGCCGTTCAGGACGTACCGGCCATGTCTGGCGTTCGCCAGATGTGCCAGCGGCGCGGGGAGCTTGATGCTGACCTCACCGTCCGGCGTGAGGCGGATCGTCTCGTTCCCGAACCGCTTCCCGCTCTCGCCGTCCGCCTGCAGGAACCAGCGTGCGGCCTCCCACCGCTGGCGCCATGTGGCTTCGGTGAGCTGCGCCTGGTCGAGGTGGTGACGGTTGCGGGCCAGCCGCTTCCCGCCTCGTACCACGCGCACACGCCCGGCTGCGCGGTCGGCACGCTCAGCGGCGAGCCGGTCCTCAAGCACGCGCAGACGACGTGTCTTTGCGAACCACTCCTGCCGCGTGCGGTAGCCGCCCGGCGCCCGCTTGGTACCCTTCTCGCCCACCGGCAGAGACAACCGGTGCGCGATCATGCGCACCCCGGCTTCCAGGTCCTGGATGTGGGCGAGTTGCGCTCGCCGCGACAGTGCCCACTGATCATGCGTCGCCTTGGTGATACTGCCCGCCCACCGCGACGAGGACTCCGCACTCACAGTGCGCTTGCGCCGCGCCCACGTGTCCGCGGAGTGCTCCAGCCCCTCGGCGCAGCGCCGCTTCAGGTCACGGGAAGCCAGCGACCCCAGATGCGCGCCGACCAGCCGCAGCACCTCTTCGTCCGCACCGGTCAGGCCCTTGAGTCGGGTCCGGATCGCCACCCCGGACGGGCCCAGGACGACGAACGGCGTCGAAAGCTCACGCAGCACACTCATCCCGCCCCCTTCCCCACACCCCGGGCACGCCTGCCCCCCCGCCCAACGACCATGCCTGCGAAAAGGTCACGCATTCGATCTGGGAACTCCCGTTCCCTCCCCGGAAGCCGCGCACGCCGCAGCCCGGACACTCACTCACACACGCCAGAACGCACTCATACGCACTCACCCGGCAGCAGCTCACAACCCCTCGGGGGCACCCATGACACGCGCCATCTCCCTGCACGACGTGAGCAAGGCCTACACGCGAGGCGCCCGCGTGGTGGACCGGCTGTCGCTGGACATCGCGCCGGGCGAGTTCCTCGTGCTGCTCGGCCCGTCCGGCTGCGGCAAGTCGACCGTGCTCCGGATGATCGCCGGCCTGGAGGAGATCGACGAGGGCGAGCTGCTGCTCGACGGCGAGTACGCCAACGACCTGCCGCCGTCCGGGCGGGACATGGCGATGGTCTTCCAGAACTTCGCCCTGTACCCGAACATGACCAGCCGCGCCAACATCGGCTTCCCGCTGCGGATCGAGGCCCCGGGCACCGACCCCGGGCCACGCGTGGACGCCACCGCCCGGATGCTGGGCATCGAGGATCTCCTCGACCGCCTGCCCGGCCAGCTCTCCGGCGGTGAACGCCAGCGGGTCGCCATGGGCCGGGCCATCGCCCGCCACCCCTCCGCCTTCCTGATGGACGAGCCGCTGTCCAACCTCGACGCCAAGCTCCGCACGCATCTGCGCGCCGAGATCTCCCAGCTGACCAAGGAGCTGGGCGTCACCACGCTCTACGTCACCCACGACCAGGCCGAGGCCATGTCGCTCGGCGACCGGGTCGCGGTGCTGCGCGGCGGCGTGCTCCAGCAGGTCGACAGCCCGCGGGCCGTCTACGCGCTGCCCAGCAACGTCTTCGTCGCCGCCTTCATCGGCACCCCGCGCATCAACCTGCTGCGCGGCCTGGTGCGCGCCCCGCTGGACGGCGCGATGACCATCAGCCTGGGCAAGCAGTTCCTGCGGCTGCCCGAGCCGCTCTCCCTGGACCACCAGCTGCTGCGCGTCGAGCAGGGCCGCGAGGTCATCGTGGGCCTGCGCTCGGAGGCCGTCCGGATCGCCAAGCACTCCGCGGCCCGCCCCGGCGAGGTGCCGATCACCGGCCTGGTCGAGCACGTGGAGTTCCAGGGGCACGAGATCCTCGTCCACTTCGACACCGGCTCCAGTCCCGCCGTCGTCCCCGAACTGGAGGCCCCGCGCCCCCGCCCCGGCCGCCCCGCCCGGCGCCGCCGCCGTGAGGCCTCGGTCCTCACCCGCCTGCGGGAGCGGACCGGAGCCGGACGGACCGGAGCCGGACGGACCGGAGCCGGACGGGCCGGACCCGTCGTGACCCTGGACGACCCCGGGGACGCCGAAGTCCGTGCGCCGTCCGCCGAGTCCCGCCTGCCCGGCGACCTCATCGTCCGCACCACCCCCGACCTCGCCCTCCGCCACGGCATGCAGGTGCCGCTCCTGGTCGACCTCGCCCACCTCTTCGTCTTCGACCAGCACGGGGACCGCATCTGCCCGCATCCGGCGCGCCTGCCCGACCTGGGGGAGTGAGGAGCCGCACACCCGGGCGGGGCCCCGGCCGTGCTGTGATGACCCGGGACCCGGGACCCGGGACCCGGACTCCGGACCCGGACCGGACCCGGACCTGGGCCTTGACCTGGGGCCAGGGACCCGGTGCCCCGTGACGTCTGGCGCCAGAAAACTATCGTCGCTAGTTTATGTACCGGACGACGACGCCCCGCCCCGGAGGAAGCACGATGAAGGCATACGACGGCATGTACATCCAGGGCGCCTGGCGCCCCGCCGCCGGCCAGGACGTGATCGAGGTCGTGAACCCGGCCGACGAGCAGGTCATCGGCACGGTCCCGGCCGGCACCGCCGAGGACGTCGACGCCGCCGTGCGGGCCGCCCGCGCCGCCCTCCCGGACTGGGCCGCGACCCCGCCCGCCGAGCGCGCGGTGCGCCTGGCGGCCCTGCGGGACGTGCTCACCGCCCGCGCGGACGAGATCGCCGAGACCGTCACCGCCGAACTCGGCTCGCCCCTGAAGTTCTCCCAGGCCGTCCACGCTGCCGTGCCGATCGCGGTCGCGGGCTCCTACGCCGAGCTCGCGGCGACGTACGCCTTCGAGGAGAAGACCGGCAACTCGGTCGTGCACCACGAGCCGGTCGGTGTCGTGGCCGCGATCACGCCCTGGAACTACCCGCTGCACCAGATCGTCGCCAAGGTCGCCCCGGCCCTCGCGGCCGGCTGCACGATCGTCGTGAAGCCCGCCGAGGACACCCCGCTGGTCGCCCGCCTGTTCGCCGACGCGGTCCACGAGGCCGGCCTCCCCGCCGGCGTCTTCAACCTGGTCACCGGCCTCGGCCCGGTCGCAGGCCAGGCCCTCGCCGAGCACCCCGGCGTCGACCTGGTCTCCTTCACCGGCTCCACCGCCGTCGGCCGGCACATCGCGGCGATCGCCGCCGGGCAGGTCAAGAAGGTCGCCCTCGAACTCGGCGGCAAGTCCGCCAACGTCATCCTCCCGACCGCCGACCTCGCCAAGGCGGTCAACGTCGGTGTCGCCAACGTCATGTCCAACTCCGGGCAGACGTGCAGCGCGTGGACGCGGATGCTGGTCCACCGCGACCAGTACGACGAGGCGGTCGAACTCGCCGCGACGGCCGCCGCCAAGTACGGCGAGCGCATCGGCCCGGTCGTCAACGCCAAGCAGCAGGCCCGCGTGCGCGGCTACATCGAGAAGGGCGTCGCCGAGGGCGCCCGCCTGGTCGCCGGCGGGCCCGAAGCCCCGCGCGAGACGGGCTACTTCGTCAGCCCGACCGTCTTCGCCGACGTCACCCCGGACATGACCATCGCGCAGGAGGAGATCTTCGGCCCGGTCCTGTCGATCCTCCGCTACGACGACGAGGAGGACGCCCTGCGGATCGCCAACGGCACGGTCTACGGCCTGGCCGGCGCCGTCTGGGCCGGTGACGAGGCCGAGGCGGTGGCCTTCGCGCGCCGGATGGAGACCGGCCAGGTCGACATCAACGGCGGCCGCTTCAACCCCCTCGCCCCCTTCGGCGGCTACAAGCAGTCCGGCGTGGGCCGCGAACTCGGCGTGCACGGCCTGGCCGAGTACCTCCAGACCAAGTCCCTCCAGTTCTAGTCAGGGGAGTCCCTTCCGTCATGGCTGTCCGCGCCGCCGTCCTGCCCGCCGTCGGCTCCCCACTGGAGATCACCGGCATCGACCTGCCCGACCCCGGACCCGGCCAGGTCCGCGTCCGGCTCGCCGCCGCCGGGGTCTGCCACTCCGACCTGTCCCTGTCCAACGGCACCATGCGCGTGCCCGTCCCCGCCGTCCTCGGCCACGAGGGCGCCGGCACGGTCGTCGCCGTCGGCGAGGGCGTCGGTCACGTCGCGCCCGGCGACGGGGTCGTCCTCAACTGGGCCCCGTCCTGCGGCAGCTGCCACGCCTGCTCGCTCGGCGAGGTCTGGCTGTGCGCCGACGCCCTGAGCGGCGCCGCCGACGTCTACGCCCGCACCACCGAGGGCACCGACCTCCACCCCGGCCTGAACGTCGCCGCGTTCGCCGAGGAGACGGTCGTCTCCGCGTCCTGCGTGCTGCCCGCCCCGGACGGCGTCCCGCTCACCGACGCGGCCCTGCTCGGCTGCGCCGTCCTCACCGGCTACGGCGCCGTCCACCACTCGGCCCACGTCCGGCAGGGCGAGACGGTCGCGGTGTTCGGCGTCGGGGGAGTGGGACTCGCGGCCCTGCAGGCGGCCCGGATCGCGGGCGCCTCGAAGATCATCGCCGTGGACGTCTCCCCGGCGAAGGAGGAACTGGCCCGGACCGCCGGAGCCACCGACTACCTGGTCGCCTCCGACACCACGGCCAGGGAGATCCGCGGCCTCACCGGCAAGCAGGGCGTCGACGTGGCCGTCGAGTGCGCCGGCCGCGCGGTCACCATCCGCACGGCCTGGGACTCCACCCGGCGCGGCGGCCGCACCACGGTCGTCGGCATCGGCGGCAAGGACCAGCAGGTCACCTTCAACGCCCTGGAGATCTTCCACTGGGGCCGCACCCTCTCCGGCTGCGTCTACGGCAACTCCGACCCCGCGCGGGACCTCCCGGTCCTCGCCGATCACGTCCGGGCGGGCCGTCTGGACCTGACCGCCCTGGTGACCGAACGCATCTCCCTGGACGGCATCCCGGCGGCCTTCGAGAACATGCTGGCGGGCAAGGGCGGCCGCGCGCTGGTCGTCTTCTAGTCCGGTCCCACCCGCACCCCGGCCTCCGCGCGAGGCCGGGGTCCGAGGCATGCCCGCCCGCACACTGAGTGCCCTGTACAGGCAAAAGTCCTGGTGCACGACCCGTTGACGTACATACCGTCCGGTCAGTACGTTCCCCGGAATCCGAGCCACCCCCCGGTTCCGTCCCCGCACCCACCGGAGCGTGCACCACATGGACACGGCCCCTTCCGCTCAGCCGCCCGCCTCCACCGCGCCCGCCGTGGGCAACCGCCGCCGCGTAGCCACCGCCGCGGCCCTCGCCTCGGCCGTCGAGTGGTACGACTACTTCGTCTTCGGTATCGCCGCCGCCCTCGTCCTCGGCGACCTCTACTTCCCCGCCGGCAGCCCCACCGCCGGCGTCATGGCCTCCTTCGCCACGTTCGCCGTCGGCTTCCTCGCCCGCCCCCTCGGCGGCATCGTCGCCGGCCACCTCGGTGACAAGCGCGGCCGCAAGCCGATGCTGGTCCTCGCGCTCACGCTGATGGGCGTGGCCACCACCGGCATCGGCCTGCTGCCGACGTACGACACGATCGGCGTCGCCGCCCCGATCCTGCTCGTCCTGCTCCGCATCGCGCAGGGCGTCGCCGTCGGCGCCCAGTGGGGCGGCGCGATGCTCCTGGCCACCGAGTACGCCCCGGAGGGCAAGCGCGGCGTCTACGGCAGCGTGGTCCAGCTCGGCGTCCCCATCGGCGTGGTGACCGCCAACACGGTCTTCCTGGCCGCCGGCGCCCTCACCACCGACTCGGCGTTCGCGGCCTGGGGCTGGCGCGTGCCGTTCCTGGTCGGCCTGCTCGTGCTCGGCCTCGCCTGGTACATCCACACCCGCGTCGAGGAGACCCCGGCGTTCAAGGAGGCCGAACGCGCCCTCGCCGAGCAGGAGAAGACCGAGCAGAGCTCGCCGCTGCGCACGATCCTGCGCGGCCACCTCGGCACGGTCCTCCTCGCCGGCGGCTCCTTCGCCGTGAACACCGCGACCTTCTACATCCTCATCACCGGCGTCCTCGACTACACGACCCGCGAGCTGGACATGGAGAAGGGCCCGGTGCTCATGGTCTCGCTCTGCGTCAGCCTCACCCAGCTCGTGCTGATCCCGGCCGCCGCCGCCCTCTCCGACCGCGTCGGCCGCATCCGGATCTACGCCTTCGGGGCCGCCGGCATCGCCCTGTGGGCCGTACCGCTCTTCCTCCTGATCGACACCGGCTCGCTGCTGTGGCTCGCGGTCGGCACCTTCGTCGCCAGCTGCTTCCTGAGCATCATGTACGGCCCGCAGGCCGCCCTGTTCGCCGAGTTGTTCACGCCCGAGATGCGCTACACCGGCGCCTCCCTCGGCTACCAGATCGCGGCCGTCGCGGGCGGCGGCCTCGCCCCCTTCGTCATGGTGCTGCTGCTGGAGGCGACGGGCACCTCGATGGCGGTGTCCGGCTACATCATCGCGCTCTCGGTGATCGCCCTGGTGTCGATCAAGGTCCTCGCGGACCGGGCGCGTCCGGCGGAACCGGAAGCCGCGCCCGAGGCCAGGGCGGAAGCCGAGTCAGCGGGCTGAGCCCCCGGTGCGCTCGGGCCGGGGCTCCGGAGCCGCTCCCGGATCCCCGGCCCGAGCCGCCGCCCGCGACCGCGACCGGGACACCGCGACACCCGCCAGGCACAGCACACCCCCGACCAGGGTGAGCAGCCCCGGCACCTCGCCGAGGAACAGCCAGGACATCAGGACGACCAGCGCGGGCGCCGCGTACGTGGTCGCGCCCATCCGGCTCGCGGTCGTCCGGGACAGTGCGTACGCCCACGTCGTGAAGGCCAGGGCGGTCGGGAAGACGCCCAGGTACACCATGTTGACCGTCGCGGAGGCCGGCGCCTCGGCGGCCTCCTGGACGAGCTGCCCCGCGAACGGCAGACAGACCACCGCGCCGATCAGGCAGCCGAACGTCGTCACCTGCAACGGACTGGCCGTACCCAGCGCCGGCTTCTGGGCGACGACACCGGCGGCGTACGTGACCGCCGCCAGCAGACACAGCACCACCCCGAGCACCGAGGAACCGCCCTCGCCGGACATCGACAGACCCACGGTCACCGCACCGGCGAACGACACCGCCATCCCCGCCAGCAGCCGCGGCGGCATCGGATCACCGAGCAGCCGGGCACCGAGCAGCGCGATGAGGATCGGTCCGGTGTTCACCACCAGGGCGGCCGTACCCGCGTCGACCTGCTGCTCGCCCCAGTTGAGGACGATCATGTAGACGCCGAACCACAGCAGGCCCGATATGGCGATCCCGCGCCAGGCCGAGCGCGGCGGCCACCCCTCCCGCCGCAGCAGACAGATCACCCCGAGCGTCAGCGACCCGGCCAGCAGCCGCCCGAGCGCGAGCGCGCCCGGCGAGTACGCCTCCCCGGCGCTGCGGATCGAGACGAAGGCGGACGCCCACAGCACGACGGTCACCGCGGCCGCGCCGGCGGCCAGCAGCTCGGCCCGGCGGGCGGGGCGGGGAGGGGTGTGGTTCATCATGATCCCGAGGCTAGGAGGGGTAAGGGGACGGACGCTCGCGAATTTCGGACAGGGGCTTCAGCGGCCCATAAGAGCGTGGGCTCGTTCGATGAGGCTCGGGTCAGTGCAGCGCCGCGGCCTCCACGCCCAGCAACTCGGACAGGGCCCGCTCACCGGCCGCCGTCACCTTCACGGCCCGCTCGGAGCCGATACGCACGCACCATCCCGTCTCCAGGGCGTGCCGGCACAGGGCAGCGCCCGCGACGCCCGCGAGATGGGGACGGCGTTCGGTCCAGTCGAGACAGGCCCGGGCCAGGGGGCGCCGGCCACGCCGGTCGAGGCCGATACCGGCCGACTCGAACCACGCCAGCCCGGCGTCGGTGAGCGCGAACCCGGTCTCCTGTTGCAGCAGCCCGCGCGCCGTCAGCGCGTCCGTGACCGCGATGCCGAGCCGCCCGGCGAGATGGTCGTAGCAGGTGCGGCCCCGGGCCATCGCCGAACCGGCGCCGGCCTCCCGCAGGTTCCGCGGCCGTAGGGCACTGTCCGGTGCGACCTGTGCCGCCAGGTCCTCCACCAGCTGCGCGACCCGCGCGTCGGCCAGCCGGACGTACCGGTGCCGGCCCTGCCGCTCCTCGGCGAGCAGCCCGCCCGCGACGAGCCTGCCGAGGTGCTCGCTCAGCGTCGACGCGGCGACACCCGCGTGCCGCGCCAGCTCGCCCGCGGTCCAGGCCCGCCCGTCGAGCAGCGCCAGCAGACACGCGGCCCGGGTCTCGTCCGCGAACAGCGCGGCGAACCGGGCCAGAGCCGTGGCCTGCGGGTCCCTCGTCGTCATGTCCCCAGCATGGAACACGAACCCTTCGGCTGAGGCCGAAGTGTCGCTACGCGGTGCGCCGCACCTGCTCGTACTGCCGGGCCAGCCCGTCCAGCAGGGCCGTCAGCCCGGTCTCGAAGGCCCGCTCGTCGATCTTCTCCTGGTGCTCGGCGAGGCGGTGGGCCTGCTGGAGATGGGGGTAGTCGGCGGGGTCGTAGGCGCTCGCGTCGTCCACGAAGCCCCCGGCGAAGGAGCCGAGCGCGGAGCCCATCACGAAGTAGCGCATCAGCGCGCCGATGGACGTGGCCTGCGCCGGCGGCCAGCCCGCCTCGACCATCGCGCCGTAGACGGCGTCCGCGAGCCGCAGCCCGGCCGGGCGGCGGCCGGGGCCGCGGGCCAGCACCGGGACGATGTTCGGGTGGTCGCGCAGCGCGGCCCGGTAGGAGACGGCCCAGTCGTGCAGCGCGGTCCGCCAGTCCCGGCCGTCCTGGAACATCGACAGGTCCACCTGGCCGCTCACCGAGTCGGCGACCGCCTCCAGGATCTCGTCCTTGGTGCGGAAGTGGTTGTAGAGCGAGGGCCCGCTGACCCCGAGTTCGGCGGCGAGCCGGCGGGTGGAGACGGCCGCGAGGCCCTCCGCGTCCACGAGCGCGCGGGCCGTCTCGACGATCCGGTCGGTGCTCAGCAGGGGCTTGCGCGGTCGGGCCATGGCGCACATAGTAGGGCTGCCGATGGAAACTAGCAGTGCTAATTTAAATGTACGGCTTTCAAAGGGCCTTCGAGTGGAGTGGCTTGTGGTGAACCTGGAGTTCAGCGAGGAGCAGACCGCCGTCCGGCAGCTCGCCCGGGACTTCGTCGAGCGCGAGATCGCCCCGAACGCCATCGCCTGGGACCGCGCCGAGGAGGTCGACCGCGGGATCGTCAAGAAGCTCGGCGAGGTCGGCTTCCTGGGGCTGACGATCGACGAGGAGTACGGCGGCTCGGGCGGCGACCACCTCGCGTACTGCCTGGTCACGGAGGAACTCGGCCGGGGCGACTCGTCCGTGCGCGGGATCGTCTCCGTCTCGCTGGGGCTCGTCGCGAAGACCGTCGCCGCCTGGGGGAGCGAGGAGCAGAAGCGGCGGTGGCTGCCCGGGCTCACGTCCGGTGAGTCGGTCGGCTGCTTCGGCCTGACCGAGCCGGGCACGGGCTCCGACGCGGGCAACCTGGTGACGCGGGCGGTGCGGGACGGCGACGACTACGTCATCAACGGCACCAAGATGTTCATCACCAACGGCACCTGGGCCGACGTCGTCCTGCTCTTCGCCCGCTCCACCGACGCCCCCGGTCACAAGGGCGTCTCCGCCTTCCTGGTCCCCACGGACACGCCCGGCCTGACGCGCCGCACGATCCACGGGAAGCTGGGGCTGCGCGGCCAGGCCACGGCCGAGATCGTGCTGGAGGACGTGCGGGTACCCGCCTCGGCGCTGCTGGGGGAGGAGGGCAAGGGCTTCTCGGTCGCCATGTCCGCCCTCGCCAAGGGCCGGATGTCGGTCGCCGCCGGCTGCGTCGGCATAGCCCAGGCCGCGCTGGACGCGGCCGTGCGGTACGCGGGCGAGCGCGAGCAGTTCGGGAAGACGATCGCCCGTCACCAGCTGGTCCAGGAGCTGATCAGCGACATCGCCGTGGACGTCGACGCCGCCCGGCTGCTGACCTGGCGGGTCGCCGACCTGATCGACCGCGGCCGGCCGTTCGCCGTCGAGTCGTCCAAGGCCAAGCTGTTCGCCTCGGAGGCGGCCGTCCGCGCCGCCAACAACGCGCTCCAGGTGTTCGGCGGCTACGGCTACATCGACGAGTACCCCGCGGGCAAGCTGCTGCGGGACGCCCGCGTGATGACCCTCTACGAGGGCACGAGCCAGATCCAGAAGCTGGTCATCGGGCGTGCGCTGACGGGGGTTTCGGCGTTCTGAGTACGCCCCTGAGTACTTCAGCGGATGTGGCGCGGGCCACGTCCGCCGAAGCTTGCCCCCATGAGTGACACACCGGGCAGCAAGCAGAACACCGCCGCCTTCTACGGCCAGGCCGTCGCCTCCTTCGCCGTAGCCATGGCGGCCACCGCGATCGGCATCTACCAGCTGAGCGCCGACGCCTGGGTGCGGGGCTTCCTCGCCATCGCCGTCCTGTACCTGGTCACCTCCTCCTTCACCCTCGCCAAGGTGATCCGGGACCGGCAGGAGGGGCCGGCCGGGACGGCGGGGACGGCGGGGGCGGCGCCCACGTACAGCCCCTACGAGAAGCACTGAGCGGGCGCACCCGGCGGTCTCGCTAAGCGCTCGCTCACCTTCGGCGGTATGGTGTTGTCCCTGTCGGTGGAGAGGGGCGTGTGATGAGTACGGCGGAGGAGACGGCCGGCGGCGAGACGCAGGCGTGGGGCGAGGTCACGCCCGACGCGGCGCGACGGCTGCTGATCGCCGCGGTGGAGGCCTTCGCCGAGCGCGGGTACCACGCCACGACGACCCGGGACATCGCGGGTCGCGCCGGGATGAGCCCGGCCGCGCTCTACATCCACTACAAGACCAAGGAAGAGCTGCTGCACCGCATCAGCAGGATCGGGCACGAGAAGGCCCTGGAGATCCTGCGGACGGCGTCACGGCGGGAGGGTACCGCCCGCGAGCGCCTGGCCGGGGCGGTCAGCTCCTTCGTCCGCTGGCACGCCGGCGGACGCACCACCGCGCGGGTCGTCCAGTACGAGCTGGACTCGCTCGGTCCGGACGCCCGCGACGAGATCCTCGCGCTGCGGCGGCAGTGCGACGCCGAGGTGCGGGGGATCATCGAGGACGGCGTCGCGGCCGGTGAGTTCGACGTGCTCGACGTGAAGGGCACGACCCTGGCTGTTCTCTCGCTCTGCATCGACGTGTCCCGGTGGTTCAACGTGAACGGGCCCTGGACGCCGGACGAGGTCGGCGCGCTGTACGCCGACCTCGTGCTGCGGATGGTGGGGGACGGGGCGAAGTGACCCGCCGGGGTCAGAAGTAGTAGCGGGAGACGGACTCGGCGACGCAGACGGGCTTGTCGCCGCCCTCGCGCTCCACGGTGAAGGCGACGGTCACCTGGGCGCCGCCGGGCACGTCGTCGACGGCGCTGATGGTCGCGGTGGCGCGGAGCCGGGAGCCGACGGGGACGGGCGAGGGGAAACGGACCTTGTTCGTCCCGTAGTTGACGCCCATCTTCACGCCCTCGACGGAGATCAGCTGCGGCCCGAAGAGGGGGAGCAGCGACAGGGTGAGATAGCCGTGGGCGATGGTGGTGCCGAAGGGGCCCGCGGCGGCCTTCTCCGGGTCGACGTGAATCCACTGGTGATCGCCGGTGGCCTCCGCGAAGAGGTCGATCCGCTTCTGGTCGATGTCGAGCCAGTCGGTGTACCCCAGTTGCTCGCCCACCGCCGACTTCAGGTCGTCGACGGACGTGAAGATCCTCGGCTGTGCCATGTCCCGGCCTCTCGCGTCAGGAAGTCTGCGTGCGCTTGAATCTCTAAGCGACTGCTTAGCATGGTCGGCTGCGGGGGCCGTGTCAACGGACTGGGTAGGGTTCGAGGGGTGCCCCAGATTTCAGAGAAGATCCACGAGCTCACGGTCGGCCAGCTGGCGGCGCGCAGCGGGGCCGCCGTTTCCGCCCTGCATTTCTACGAGTCCAAAGGCCTGATCAGCAGTCGCCGGACCACCGGCAACCAGCGCCGCTACGCGCGGGACACGCTGCGCAGGGTCGCCTTCATCCGGGCCGCCCAACGGGTCGGCATCCCGCTGGCGACGATCCGGGAGGCGCTGGCGGAGCTTCCCGAGGAGCGGACGCCGACCCGGGAGGACTGGGCGCGCCTGTCGGAGGCCTGGCGCTCGGAACTGGACGAACGCATCAAGCAGCTGAACCGCCTCCGCGACCACCTCACCGACTGCATCGGCTGCGGCTGCCTCTCCCTCGACACCTGCGTCCTGTCCAATGCGGGCGACGCCTTCGGCGAACGCCGCGCGGGCTCACGGCTGCTGGTGGACAGGGGGCGCGGGTAGCGCGTGTGCCTCCGGTGATTGGGGCGGGGTGCCTGCGGCGGCCTGTGGCTGCTTCGGTGGGGGTGCGCGTAGCGCCTGCTCGCCGGTGGTGGGTCGGGGCCGCGCCGGGGGGTGTCCGTCCTCGGAACGGCGCGATGGGCTTGCGAACCAACTAACTGTCCGTTGACGCGCCAACCGCTGCGGGCGGACACCCCCCGACACGTCCCCTTCTCGCCGTCGGCGGCTGCGGGCGCGTCTCGCCTGAGCTGCCGCAGGCCGCCCTAGCTGCGGGCAGTCGTGCCGCTTGGGGCGGCACGGGTGGGCGCAGCGGCACCTCGTCGCGCCGAGCTGCGCAACGCCCCGGCCTCAGCAGCCGTCGGCGGCACCCCGCTCCGCCGGGCTGCGCAACGACCCAGCCCAGCCTCAGCAACCACGCCGACCCGCCTCGTACTCCACCAACCCGGCCGCGACCAACTCCGCGTTGGACCCGGCCCGCCTCCCACCCGGCAGGATCAGTACATCCTCCACCCCGACCCGCGTCGCCAACCCCAGCTCGCCCGCGAGCCGCAGCACGGGCCACGCACCCCCGTCCTCCCCGTGCAGCAGCACAGGACGCCCCTGCGCGGCACCGAGGTCCGCCAACAACCCCCGCGCGGAAGCCACCGCACTGGAAGGGTCCGTGTCCGTCACCTCGGCCAAGACCCGCAGCACCTTCGGCCCCAGCGGCGAGGCGGCGAACCGCTCCGCACCGTCCGTCCCGGACCAGATGCCCGCCTCCACAGCCACTCCGCGTTCCAGGAGCAGGCCGGCGACCTCCTCCGCACCGGGCTCATGCCAGTTGACCGAGGCATGGTCGGGCAGGACGGTCCAGCTCCGTATCCGCTCCAGCCGGGCCGCGGGATCCGGCTCGGCCCACGCCCCCGTCGTCACCCCCACCGGCACCCGCACCCGCGAGCGCATCGCCGACAGCGTCTCCGCGAGCACCTTCGGCGACAACGTGTCCCGCCCGCACGGCGTCTTGGGATGGACATGGATGTCCGTGGCCCCGGCCGCGACGGCGTCGGCGGCGGAGTCGGCCATGGACTCGGGCGTCAGCGGCACCGCCGTGCCGTCGGCGGCGGTCCGCGGACCGTTCAGACACACCTGCACCATGTCGACGATGGTGTCAGCACCCAGTGACAGTGGGGGTGCGGCATCCCCGGCGCACCCCCCGCGCACCCGCATTCGTCAAGCCGACACCAACAGCCTCGCCCGCCTGGCGTCCGTCAGGGCTTCGGGCGTGAGCACCGGACGCGGTACGAGAATTCCGCAGTCCGTGCAGACCGGACCCGCCGAGGGCTCGTGGTCCAGGTCGTACTTCCAGGCGAGTTGCTCCCCGCCGCACACCGGGCACGTAGAGCCCGGTTCGCGCTCCAGCGCGGCGATCAGCCGGCGCAGCACCTCGGCCAGCGGTTCACGGGGATGGACCGCCGGATCGTCGCACCACGCCACGCCGAAACCGCCCCAGGTCAGCCGGTGCCAGTCGTCCACACTGCCCGGCCGGCGCAGTCCGTCGTGCTTCTCCTTCTTGCGGCGCTCGGCGAACTCGACCTCGTAGGCCAGCCAGACCGCCCGCGCCTCCTCCAGTTCGTCCAGTGCGGCCACGAGCCGCACCGGATCGGGGGACCGGTCCTCGGGACCGAACCCGGCCCGGGAACACAGGTGGTCCCAGGTCGCCCTGTGCCCGTAAGGGGCGAACCTCTCAAGGCACTTGCGCAGCGAATAACGCCGCAGTGCCAGATCGCACCGCGGATCGCGGACCTGTCTCGCCAGACTCCGGAAACCGGCCATCGTCCTGCACCTCCGTCACACCTGCACCTAATCCGGTCACTTCGGCGTCGTCGTAAGGACGTCGCCGAATAGACGTATCGACAAGCGAATCGGCTCCATCCGATTTCAAATGGCCTCCATAAGCGGTCCGACGAGGCCCCGAGTCGACTGCCGTGGTCCGTGTGCCTGTTGTGCTGACTCCAAAAAGTGACGCCTGTTCATCTTCAATCCCGGGGCTACCGGCGGTAACATCCCGCCCACCCCCGTCGGGAGGAGCCCCCCACATGCCACGGCGTAACCCACGCACCGTTCTCGACAGAATGAGAACTCCCCGCGGAATCCCCGGGTTCCTGAAGACCGCATCGGTATGCGCGCTGATCGCGGGTCTTTTGTCGCCGCTGTCACAGGCGGCCGCCTCGGAGACGGGGACCGTGCAGGGCACGGCGGCGGCGAACGACCACTGCGGCAACCAGTGTTCGGACATCCTCCCGCCCGGCCAGAACGGCAACGCCACCCTGGCCCAGGTCCTCCTGAACCAGGCTTTCGGCACCCAGCCCGAGCACGCCGGGGACCAGCTCGGGCCCTATGCCAACCTCGCCAAGGGATACACCGGGCTCACCAACGACAAGATCAACAACTTTTTCAACGACGCGTCGTTCGGGGTTCCGGCGGACCAGGTCGCCTCCACCCTCAAACCCGCCGGACGCGACGACGTGACGATCGTCCGGGACAAGAAGACAGGTGTGCCGCACATCACCGGCACCACCCGGTACGGCACGGAGTTCGGGGCGGGCTACGCCGCCGCCCAGGACCGGCTGTGGCTGATGGACGTCTTCCGGCACGTCGGACGTGGTCAGGTGACCTCCTTCGCGGGCGGCGCGCCCTCCAACCAGGGCCTGGAACAACAGTTCTGGCGGCACGCGCCCTACACCGAGGCCGATCTCCAGGCGCAGATCGACAACGCCGTCGCCACCAACGGCGAGCGCGGCAAGCAGGCCCTCGCCGACGCCGACGCCTACCTCGACGGCATCAACGCCTACATCGACGCCTCCGACAGCGGCAGGTACTTCCCCGGTGAATACGTCCTCACCGGGCACAAGGACTCAGTCACCAACGCCGGGAAGATCGAGCACTTCAAGATCACCGACATGGTGGCGCTGGGATCCGTCATCGGCGCGCTGTTCGGCTCCGGCGGGGGCGGCGAGGTCAACAACGCGCTCTCCCTGCTCGCCGCCCAGGAGAAGTACGGCGTGGCGGAAGGCACCAAGGTCTGGGAGTCCTTCCGCGAGCGCAACGACCCGGAGGCCGTCCTCACCGTCCACGACGGCAGCTTCCCGTACGCGACCAGGCCGGACGACCCACAGGGCACGGCCGTGCCGGACGCCGGTTCGGTGAAGCCGGAGCCCCTCGTCCACGACCGCACCGGCAGCGCCGCCACGGCCAGTGCCACCGGCGCGTCCGGCGAGGCGGCCAAGTCGGCCCTGTCGTCCGCCAAGCGCGGCATGTCCAACGCCCTCGTGGTCAGCGGCGAGCACACCGCCAGCGGCCACCCGGTCGCCGTGTTCGGCCCGCAGACCGGCTACTTCGCGCCCCAGTTGCTGCTCCTCCAGGAGCTCCAGGGCCCGGGCATCAGCGCCCGCGGCGCCTCCTTCGCGGGCCTGAGCATGTACGTCGAACTCGGCCGCGGCCAGGACTACTCGTGGAGCGCGACGACCTCCGGCCAGGACATCATCGACACGTACGCCGTCGAACTCTGCAAGGACGACCACCACTACCTGTACCGCGGCACCTGCACGCCGATGGAGAAGATCGAGCAGAAGAACGCCTGGAAGCCGACGGTCGCCGACGGCACCGCGGCCGGCTCGTACACCATGCGCGTGTGGCGCACGAAGTACGGACCCGTCGAGTACCGCGCCACCGTCGGCGGCAAGAAGGTCGCCTACACCACCCTGCGCTCGTCCTTCATGCACGAGGCCGACTCCATCATCGGCTTCCAGATGCTGAACGACCCGGACTACGTGAAGGGTCCGGAGTCGTTCCAGAAGGCGGTGCAGCACATCAACTACACCTTCAACTGGTTCTACGCCGACTCCGAGCACACCGCGTACTACAACAGCGGCGACAACCCGGTGCGCGCGAACGGCGTCGACGCCGAGTTCCCGGTGTGGGCCCGGCCGGCGTACGAGTGGCGCGGCTGGGACCCGGCGACCAACACGGCCGACTACACCCCGCCCTCCGCCCACCCCCACTCCATCGACCAGGACTACTACATCTCCTGGAACAACAAGCAGGCCAAGGACTACACGACCGCGCCCTGGGGCAACGGCTCCGTCCACCGCGGCAACCTCCTCGAGGACCGGGTGAAGAAGCTGGTCCAGCAGGGCGGGGTGACCCGGGCCTCGCTCGTGAAGGCCATGGCCGACGCGGCCACGGCCGACCTGCGGGCGGAGGACGTGCTGCCCAAACTGCTGAAGGTCGTGAACAGTTCGCCGGTCACCGACCCCACCGCCGCGGCCGCCGTCGGCAAGCTCCAGGCGTGGGTCGCCGCGGGCGGCAAGCGCACGGAGACCTCGGCCGGTTCCAAGAAGTACGCCGACGCCGACGCGATCCGCATCCTGGACGCCTGGTGGCCGCTGCTGGTCAAGGCCGAGTTCGAACCGGGCCTCGGCAGCGAGCTCTACAAAGCCATGACGGCCAATCTGCCCGTCGACGAGTCCCCGTCGGCCGCGCACGGCCCGACCGGATCGCACGCCGGAAGCTCCTTCCAGTACGGCTGGTGGAGCTACGTCGACAAGGACATCCGGTCCGTGCTCGGCGAGCAGGTGCGCGGGCCGCTGGCCCGCGAGTACTGCGGCGGTGGAGACCTCGGCGCCTGCCGTGACACCCTCGTCAGCACCCTGAAGGAGGCGGCCGGCAAGACCGCGGCCCAGGTCTACCCCGGCGACGACCAGTGCTCGGCGGGCGACCAGTGGTGCGCCGACTCGGTCATCCACCGCACCCTCGGCGGCATCAAGCACGGCAAGATCAGCTGGCAGAACCGGCCGACCTACCAGCAGGTCGTGGAGTTCACCTCACACCGGTGACCCGGGGGCAGGCGGCGGGTCAGCGGACGCGGCCCGCCGCCAGCACCAGCCGGGCCAGTTCCTCGTGCAGGATGTCGCTGTGCGCGCCGGCGGGCGGGCCACCGCGTCTGACCACCGCAGCCGCGTCCACATTCACGCACCCCGAGCCGGACAGCTTCGCCCGCAGGGCCTCGGCGAGGGTGTACGCGCGCGTGCCCGGCACCGCCTGCACCCCGTCGTAGCCCATCGCACCCCACTTGGCGCCCAGGGCCCGCCCCAGGCCGAGGCCGGCGACCGACCGGCTGTCGCCCGCCATGCGGGAGGCCAGCGGATACACGGTGCCCAGGGCCGAGTCGTGCCGGGAGTGGCAGCACACCACAGGACCGTCGACGCGGTTCTGCTGTCCCTGGAGCACCCCTCCGGCGCGCGCGTCGTGCGGCAGCCGGGCGGCGAACGCGTAGTGCGAGAACGCGCCTTGGAGCAGCGTCACCGACTTCACCGTGCGCACGCCCTCGGGGAGGCCGCGCAGCGCGAACGACACCAGCCGCGCGCCGAAACTGTGCCCCACGAGGTGTACGCGCACCTCCGGCGCCGCCTTAGCGAGCTGTCCGACGACCCGGCCGAGCCCGCGCTCGCCGACGGTTCCCGCACGCCGTTTCATCGCGTAGTACGTCGCCTGCCGCAGCAGCTCGTGCGCCCCCTCCCAGGGATTGGGCAGGCCGAACCCCTGTCGCGCGCCGGACGCGTCGAGTTCCGCCAGCACCCGCGCGAACTCCTCGCAGGCCGCCGCCGAGGAGCCGGCCAGCATCTCCGGCTCGCTCTGCGGCACGCCCTCCGCCACCGTGTCCGCCGCGAACAGCGCCTGCGGCCCGGGCGCCACCACCTCCACGAGCAGCCGCACCAGCCGCCCGAACTCCTCCAGTTCGGCCTCCTCCGGCGGCTGCTGCTCCAGCAGCCGGGCGATCTGCTCGACCAGGATCGCCCGGCCCGGGAAGGACTCCAGCAGCGCGTGCCGCGTGTCCTTGTCGAGCACCGGGCGCCGGGGGAGCTCGGCCGCCACGGCCCGCGGGAAGTCCGGGATCGGTTCGTCGGAGAACCGCATCGCCGGCCACAGCACCCCGACGTACCCGATCCGGGCCGCCGGGGCCAGCCGCGGAATCGGCGCGAGGAAGCGGTCGTAGAGCCGGGTCGCGCCCGAGCGGTCGTTGTTCCAGCCGTGCGCGAAGACGACCAGGTCGCGCACCTTCCGTTCGGTCACCCCGGCGAGCAGCCGGTCGCGCTGACGGCCCGCCGGGTCCCCGTCCGCGTCGAAGGTCAGCTCCCAGTAGGGACTCACACTCATCGCCGGATCCGCCATGACAGGCCCCCTGTTCCCCCGGGTGACGCGCGCGTTGTGGCGCATCGTCCTGCCAACGGGGGAGCTTGGCCATACGTCACGGGCGCATTGGGAGCGCGCTGCCGCGCTCAGCGGTAGAGGAGGTACTTCCGCCGCGTCCTCCGGAACGCCGCCAGCTCCTCCTGCCACCCCGCCACGACCTCGTCGGTGTCCGCGCCCGCGTCGATCATCGTGCGCACGCGCGCGGAGCCGGTGAGTTTGTCGATCCAGTGGTCGGGGCGCCAGGCGAACCCGTCCCACACCTTCCGGGCGGTCACGAGCAGGGCGACGCCCGTCCGTACGGGATCGAAGGCGTCCCGGTCGTGCACATGGACCTGTACGCCGCCGATCGTCCTGCCCTGGAACTTCGAGAAGGTGGGCGCGAAGTACGCCTCCCGGAAGCGCACGCCGGGCAGGCCGAGTCCGTTCGCTGCGGCGGCCCAGCGGCGGTCGATGCCCTCGGCGCCGAGCAGCTCGAACGGCCGGGTCGTGCCGCGCCCCTCCGACAGGTTCGTGCCCTCGAACAGGCAGGTCCCCGAGTAGACCAGGGCCGTCTGAGGCGTCGGCATGTTCGGGCTCGGCGGCACCCAGGGCAGCCCCGAGGCGTCGTAGAAGTCCGAGCGCTTCCAGCCCGACATCGTGACGGTCTCCAGCGGTACGGGCTCGGTCAGGAACTCCCCGTTGAACAACCGCGCCAGTTCGGCGACGGTCATCCCGTGCGCCTGGGAGATGGGCTGCCGTCCGACGAACGTGGCGAACTCCTTGTGCAGGACGGGCCCGAGGGCCGCCCGGCCGGTCACCGGATTGGGCCGGTCCAGGACCACGAACCGCTTGCCGGCGAGCTGCGCGGCCTCCATGCAGTCGTACAGGGTCCAGATGTACGTGTAGAAGCGGGCGCCGGCGTCCTGGATGTCGAACACGACCGTGTCCACGCCGGACGCGGTGAAGATGTCGGCGAGCGGCCGTCCGCTCTTGAGGTACGTGTCGTAGACGGGCAGGCCGGTCGCCGGGTCGTCGTAGCGGCCCTCGGAGCCGCCGGCCTGGGCGGTGCCGCGGAAGCCGTGCTCAGGGCCGAAGACGGCCTTTAAATCCACTCGGGTGTCGGCGTGCATGACGTCGACGATGTGGCGGACCTCGCGGGTGATGCCGGTGGGGTTGGTGACGATGCCGGCCTTCTGGCCGTCGAGCAGGGCGTAGCCGTCGTGGGCGAGTCGTTCGAAGCCGGTGCGGAGTTGTCTGTGCGGCTGGGCTGCGGCGGTCCCGGGGGCGGCTGAAACGGCTGCCGCCGTGGCCGCCGTGATGACGGCTCGTCTGGAAGGGCGCATGAGGTGACCTCCTTGGGCGGGGACGGTCGGCATGGGCACGGTATGCGCTCCCGCGGGCTGTGGGGAGGCTGCGGGCCGCCTGTGGCTTGTCGCGCCCACGCGGCGGAGCCGCACATCGGTTCAGCCCCGCGCCCCTTCAGGGGCGCTGCCCGGCACCCTTCCCTGGTACATACCGACCGGTTAGTCTGGCGCTGTTGCTGAGCCGCGTTCTGAGGAGACCGATGGTGGGAGCCTTTCAAGGGGCCGGAGTCGTTGTCACGGGGGCCGGTGGCGGGATCGGGGCCGCACTCGCCCGGCGCTTCGCCGCCGAGGGGGCCCGGGTCGTCGTCAACGACCTGGACGCCGAGCGGGCCAAGCACGTTGCGGACGAGGTCGGGGGTGTCGCCGTGCCCGGTGACGCCTCGGCGATCGTCGGCGAGGCCCGGGACGCGCTCGACGGGACCGTCGACGTGTACTGCGCCAACGCCGGTGTCGCCTTCGACGGCGTCGATGCCGGTCAGGCACTGGACGAAAAGGCCTGGGCGACCTCCTGGGACGTGAACGTCATGGCGCACGTCCGGGCCGCTCACGAGCTGCTGCCCGCCTGGCTGGAGCGGGGCAGCGGCCGGTTCGTCTCCACCGTCTCCGCCGCCGGGCTGCTCACCATGATCGGCGCCGCCCCCTACGCCGTCACCAAGCACGGCGCGCTCGCCTTCGCCGAGTGGCTGTCGCTGACGTACCGGCACCGGGGCGTGAAGGTCCACGCCATCTGCCCGCAGGGCGTGCGCACCGACATGCTGGCCGCCACCGGCAGCGCGGGCGACCTGGTGCTCCAGCCGACCGCGATCGAGCCGGAGGCCGTGGCGGACGCCCTGCTGAAGGGCATCGAGGAGGACCGCTTCCTGATCCTTCCGCACCCCGAGGTCGCCGCGTACTCCCAGGCCCGGACCGGTGACCCCGACCGCTGGCTGACCGGCATGAACCGCATCCAGCAGCAGTGGGAGGAGAACCGGTGACCGAGTCCCGTTACGCGGCCAAACCCTGGCTGGACCTGCTGAACGACGCCCAGAAGGGCGTGATAAGCCCCGCCGGCTCCCTCGTGCACGCCCTGCGCCGGGCCGTGGCCGAGACGCCGGACAGCGACTTCCTGGCCTACTTCGACGGCCGCCTGACCTACCGGGACGTCGACGAGCTCAGCGACTCCGTCGCCGGGCATCTCGCGGCGCGCGGCCTGGAGCGCGGCGACCGGGTCGCGGTACTGCTCCAGAACTCCCCGCATTTCGTGCTCGCCGTGCTGGGCGCCTGGAAGGCGGGCGCGGTCGTCGTACCCGTCAACCCGATGTACAAGTCGGGCGAGGTGTCCCACGTCCTGCGCGACGGCGAGGTCGCCGCGCTGATCTGCTCGGACCGGGCGTGGGAGTCGTATCTGCGCGAGACCGCGGCGGACTCGCCCGTGCGGATCGTGCTCACCGGCTGCGAGCTGGACTTCCAGACACGGGACGACGCGCGCGTGCTGACCTTCGAGCGGCCGCAGGCCCCGGACACCGACGACCTGGCGACCGTGGCGCGGGCCGGGCACAAGGCGCCAGGGGACCGGGACCCCGACCCTTCCGGCATCGCGCTGATCAGCTACACGTCCGGTACCAGCGGCACCCCCAAGGGCGCCACCAACACGCACGGCAACATCATGTACAACGCCGAGCGGCAGCGGACCGGCCTGGGGCTGCCCGAGCGGCCCGTCTACTTCGCGCTGGCGCCGCTGTTCCACATCACCGGCATGGTCTGCCAGCTCGGTGCCTGCCTGAGCAGCGCGGGCACGCTCGTGCTGGCCTACCGCTTCGAGGCGGGAGTGGTCCTCGACGCGTTCGCCGAGCACCGCCCGCACTACACCGTCGGCCCGTCCACGGCGTTCATGGCGCTGGCCGCGCACCCGTCCGTCACCCGCGACCACTTCTCCTCCTTCCGGGTGATCTCCTCCGGCGGCGCCCCGCTGCCGCCCGCGCTGGTGGAGAAGTTCCGGGCGGGCTTCGGGCCGTACATTCGCAACGGCTACGGACTGACCGAGTGCACCGCGCCCTGCGCCTCCGTGCCGCCCGGTCTGGAGGCGCCCGTCGACCCGGTCTCCGGGACCCTCGCGGTCGGCCTGCCCGGCCCCGACACGGTCGTACGGATCGTCGACGAGGCCGGCGCGGAAGTCCCCTTCGGCGAGCAGGGCGAGATCGTCGTCCGCGGCCCGCAGGTCGTGCCCGGCTACTGGCGGCGCCCCGACGCCACCGCCGAGACGTTCCCCGGCGGCGAACTGCGCACCGGTGACATCGGCTTCATGGACGAGCAGGGCTGGCTGTACGTCGTCGACCGCAAGAAGGACATGATCAACGCGTCCGGCTTCAAGGTGTGGCCGCGCGAGGTCGAGGACGTGCTCTACACGCACCCGGCGGTGCGCGAGGCCGCCGTCGTGGGCGTGCCGGACGGGTATCGCGGGGAGACCGTCAAGGCGTACATCAGCCTGCGTCCGGACGCCGACACGGACCCGGATGCACTCGCCGTCTACTGCAAGGAGAGACTGGCCGCTTACAAATACCCGCGCCAGGTGGAGATCCTGCCGGACTTGCCGAAGACGGCCAGTGGGAAGATCCTCCGTCGGGAGCTTCGTTCCCGGACGCAAGGCAACTGACAGCAGGACGGAAAGGCAGGTGGCGGCAGTGCCCAGGACGACGGACTCGGACGGCACCCCCGTACCTCAGCGGCTCCTGGCCGCCGCCACCCGGCTCTTCGCGGAGCAGGGCTACGACCGCACCTCGGTGCAGGAGATCGTCGAGGCGGCCGGGGTCACCAAGGGAGCGCTGTACCACTACTTCGGCTCCAAGGACGACCTTCTGCACGAGGTGTACGCGCGCGTGCTGCGCATCCAGCAGGAGAGACTGGACGCCGTCGCGGGCGCCGACGAGCCGGTCGAGAAGCGGCTGCGGGCCGCGGCCGCGGACGTCGTGGTGACGACGATCGAAAACCTCGACGACGCGATGATCTTCTGGCGGTCCATGCACCATCTGAGCCCCGAGAAGAACAAGCAGGTCCGCGCCGAGCGCCGCCGCTACCACGAGCGCTTCCGGGCGCTGGTGGAGGAGGGCCAGGAGGCGGGCGTCTTCTCCAAGGCGACGCCGGCGGACCTGGTCGTCGACTACCACTTCGGCTCGGTCCACCACCTGTCGACGTGGTACAGCCCCGAGGGCCCGATGAGCCCCCAGCAGGTAGCCGACCACCTGGCGGACCTGCTCCTACGAGCCCTGCGCCCGTAACCCGCTCACCAGGGGGCTCCGCCCCCTGGACCCCCGGCCTGTGCCCACCCACCACCCGTATCTGTCGGCCAGGAGGCCGGGCCCCCAGCCCGTCCGGCGAATCGGCCGGCCAAGATGCCGGGCTAGAAACGCCGGGCTGAGTCCCCCAGCCCGTCCGGCGTTTGAGGACGAGGCCGTTCAGGCCGAAGCGGGGTCCGGGGCGGCAGCTCCGGTGGGGGTGCTGGGGGCGCAGCCCCCGCGGGTGTCCGGGCTTGGGGCGGCAGCTCCGGTGGGGGTGCAGGGGGCGAAGCCCCCGCGGGGGCCTGGGGGCGCAGCCCCCAGCGGGGTCGAAGGGGCGGAGCCCCTGGGGATGGGACGGGTAGGGGCGGCGGGGGCGAAGAAACCCCCGCCGCCCGCCGCGTCACACGTACCGCTTCAACTCCCGCCGCGCCAGCGACCGCTGATGCACCTCGTCCGGCCCGTCCGCGATCATCAGCGTCCGCGCCCCCGCGTACAGCTCCGCCAACGGGAAGTCCTGGCTCACACCCCCCGCTCCGTGCAACTGGATCGCCCGGTCGAGAATGTCCACCACCGCCCGAGGCGTAGCGATCTTGATCGACTGGATCTCGGTGTGCGCCCCCTTGTTCCCCACCGTGTCCATCAGCCACGCGGTCTTCAGCACCAGCAGCCGCAACTGCTCCACGGTCACCCGCGCGTCCGCGATCCAGTTGTGCACCACACCCTGCTGGGCCAGCGCCTTCCCGAAGGCCGTCCGGGACACCGCCCGCCGGCACATCAGCTCGATCGCCCGCTCCGCCATCCCGATCAGCCGCATGCAGTGGTGGATCCGGCCGGGACCGAGCCGGGCCTGGGCGATGGCGAAGCCGCCGCCCTCCTCGCCGATGAGGTTCGACGCCGGCACGCGCGCGTGGTCGAAGATCACCTCGGCATGGCCGCCGTGGGAGTGGTCCTCGTAGCCGAAGACCTGCATCGCGCGCGAGACCGTCACGCCCGGCGTGTCACGGGGAACCAGGATCATCGACTGCTGACGGCGGATGTCCGAACCCTCCGGGTCCGTCTTGCCCATCACGATGAAGATCTTGCAGTCGGGGTGCATCGCCCCGGAGATGTACCACTTGCGGCCGGTGACGACGTACTCGTCGCCGTCCCGCTCGATGTGCGTGGTGATGTTGGTGGCGTCCGAGGAGGCCACCTCCGGCTCGGTCATCGCGAACGCCGACCGGATCTCGCCCGCAAGCAGCGGCTCCAGCCACTGCTTGCGCTGCTGCTCGTCCCCGAACTGGGTGAGCACCTCCATGTTGCCCGTGTCGGGTGCCGCGCAGTTGGTCACCGTCGGGGCGATGTGCGGGGAGCGCCCCATGATCTCGGCGAGCGGCGCGTACTGGAGATTGGTGAGCCCGGCGCCGTACTCGGAGTCCGGCAGGAAGAGGTTCCACAGGCCCTGCCTGCGCGCCTCGGCCTTCAGCTCCTCGACCACCGCCGGGGTCTCCCACGGCGAGGCGAGCTGCGCCCGCTGCTCCTCCGCGACGGCCTCGGCCGGATAGACGTACTCGTCCATGAAGGCCAGCAGCTTGCCGCGCAGCTCCTCGGTGCGCGCGTCGAACGCGAAGTCCATGTCGTCAGCCTTCCTGAAGGGTGGTGAGACCGTGCTCGATGAAGACGGGGACCAGGTCGCCGATGCGGTCGAAGCCGCGTCCGACCGTCTGGCCCAGGGTGTAGCGGTAGTGGATGCCCTCCAGGATCACGGCGAGCTTGAACCAGGCGAACGCCGTGTACCAGGAGACCGCGGAGACGTCGCGCCCCGAGCGCGTGGCGTAGCGCTCGATCAGCTCGGCCGGGTCCGGGTGCCCGGCCGCCTCCGCCGTCGTGGAGACGGGGGAGTCAGGAGCGTCGAGGGGCAGGCTGTACATCGCCAGCAGGCCCAGGTCGGTGAGCGGGTCGCCCAGGGTGGACATCTCCCAGTCGAGGATCGCCTTGATGCGGTCGTCGTCGCCGATCAGGACGTTGTCCAGCCGGTAGTCGCCGTGCACCACGGTCGGGGCGGGGGAGGAGGGCAGCCGCCGGCCGAGGGTCGCGTGCAGTTCGTCGATCCCGGCCAGCTCGCGGTTGCGGGAGGCGTCCAGCTGCTTGCCCCACCGCCGCAGCTGCCGGTCCAGGAAGCCCTCGGGCCGGCCGAAGTCGGCGAGGCCCACCTCGCCCGGGTCCACCGCGTGCAGTTCCACCAGCGCGTCCACCAGGTTCAGCACCGCGCCCCGGGTGCGCTCCGGACCGAGCGGGGCGAGCTGCTCGGCCGTGCGGTACGGGGTGCCCTCGACGAACTCCATGACGTAGAACGGCGAGCCGAGCACCTCCTCGTCCTCGCACAGCAGCACCGGGCGCGGAACCGGCACGGCGGTCGGGTGCAGCGCGCTGATCACCCGGTGCTCGCGCTTCATGTCGTGCGCGGTGGCCAGGACATGGCCGAGCGGGGGCCGTCGTACGACCCACCGGGAGGTGCCGTCGGAGACGGCGTAGGTGAGGTTCGACCGTCCGCCCTCGATCAGCCGGCCGGACAGTGCGCCGCTCACCAGGCCGGGCCGCTCGCGGTCGAGCAGGCCGCGCAGCCGGTCCAGGTCGAGTCCGGGCGGGTGGTCGGGGCTCATGCGTCGCTCCTACGGGCAGGTGAACAGTTCCCGACTCATGATGCCGACCGGTCGGTATGTCGTCCAGAGTGGGGCCGAAACGTGATCGGAGCCACGATAGGCCGACGACTCCCTCCATGGGGCGCCGGGAAGGTTTAGGCCGCTTCGTTCAGGCCATCCGGCTTGCGTGCCGCGCGGCGAGCTTGGAGGGTCGGATCCATGAAGGCGATCAGCTACTCACGGTACGGCGGACCCGAGGTGCTGGCGTTCGGGGAGGTCCGCGATCCCAAGGTCGGCCCCGACTCGGTGCTCGTGAAGGTGCGGGCGGCGTCCGTGAACCCCGTCGACTGGAAGGCACGCGAGGGTTACCTCGACGGGCTCTTCGAGGCCGCGTTCCCGGTGGTGCCCGGCTGGGACGTCTCGGGAGTCGTCGTACGGCCCGGGGTGGCGGTCTCGGAGTTCGACGTCGGGGACGAGGTCATCGGGTACGTGCGCGAGGACTTCCTCTCCCGCGGCACCTTCGCCGAGTACGTGGCCGCGCCCCTGCGCACCCTCGCGCGCAAGCCGCGCAACCTCTCCTTCGAAGAGGCGGCCGGGCTGCCGCTGGTCGGGCTCACGGCCTACCAGGTGCTGCTCAAGGTGCTCCAGGTGAAGCGGGGCGAGACGGTGCTGGTGCACGCCGCGGCCGGCGGGGTCGGCTCGATCGCCGTGCAGCTCGCCGCCCACCTCGGCGCCCGGGTCATCGGCACGGCGAGCGAGTCCAACCACGACTTCGTGCGCGGCCTCGGCGGGGAGCCGGTGACGTACGGCGAGGGCCTGGGGGAGCGCGTGCGCGGCCTGGCGCCCGAGGGGGTGGACGCGGTGTTCGACACGGTCGGCGCGGACGCGCTGAAGGTCTCGGCGAACCTGCTGGCCCCCGAGGGCCGCCTGGTGTCGATCGCCGACAACGAGGTCGTGAACTACGGCGGCCGCTACTACTTCGTCCGCCCCGACGCCGAGGACCTCCGGCGGCTGTCCGAACTGGCGGAACAGGGCGTGGTGAGCGTGCACGTCTCCGAGACGTTCCCGCTGGAACGCGCGGCGGACGCGCACCGGCTCAACGAGGAGGGCCGGACCCGCGGCAAGATCGTCGTGACGGTGGGCTGGGAGCCGGAGGAGCCGTAGCGACGAGCCCCGGCCTAGAGGACGAGCCCCGGCCTAGACAGAGGACGAGAGCCCCGCCCTAGAGAACGAGCCCCGCCCCGCACACCGCCATCGCGAGCGTGCACAGCACCGCAGCCGTGGCGTGGCGCGGGGCGAAGGCCTCCGGGCTGGCCGTGGCCGCGAGCGTGCGGATGCGGCGGTGGGCGATGGTCAGGAAGCCCAGCCACAGGACACAGCACAGGGCGCAGGCGACGATCCTGGGCCCAGACGGCCCGCCCTGCAGCGCGGTCTTCACGGCGAGCACGGCGGCGGCCGTGCCCGACAGCGTCGTACGCCGCCACGCGAGCCGGGTCCGCTCGGGTTGCAGCCCGGGGTCGCGGTCGGGGTCCTGCCGCCGGGCCGCCGGCGCGTTCACCCCTCCCACCCCACCAGCACCACGACGACCATGGCGAGGGCCACGATCGCCACGACGAGGCTCAGCACCGCCGGGAACCGGGACACCGGCAGGTCCTCGCCCCGGCGCATGGCCCGCTCACAGCGGATCCAGTGGTTGACCGCGCGCAGCGCGCACAGCACGCCCGCGCCGAGCAGCGCGAGCGCCAGTCCCACACGCCAGCCCCAGCGCAGGTCCGGCAGGAACTGGTCCACGGCGAAGCCGCCGCCGATCAGCGCCATGGCGGTGCGCAGCCAGGCCAGGAAGGTGCGTTCGTTCGCCAGCGAGAACCGGTAGTCCGGCGTCTCGCCGTCCCGCCGCACCTCCGCCGGCGCGAACCACAAACGGACGTTCCGTACGAACTCGATCACGTGCGCGACCCTACCGGGGGCGTCGTCACCCGGTGCTGCCGGTGCAGCCCCCGCCTCGCGGAGGCCCTCAGCCCGCCGACCGAAACGCCACGAGCCGCTCGTACGCCGCCAGCCCGTCCGGCACCCACTCCCACTCGCCCAGCCGCCGCCGCACCTCCTCCTCGGGCAGGAAGTCGTGCCAGGCCACCTCCTCGGCCTGCGGCTGGACCGGAAGGTCGCAGCGGACCTCGTACACCGCCGACCACCAGGTCTGCCCGGCGCCGTTGTCGTAGAGGAACTTGAAGAGGTACCGGGGGTCCGGCAGACCCGTGACGCCCAGTTCCTCCTCGGCCTCGCGCAGGGCCGCCGTGTCGTAGGCCTCGCCCGCGCCGACCACGCCGCCGACGAACATGTCGTAGAGGGAGGGGAAGACCAGTTTGGTCGGCGTCCGCCGGTGCACGAAGATCCGGCCCTCGGCGTCCCGGGCCTGGATGAACACACAGCGGTGCCGCAGTCCCCGGGCGTATGCCTCGCCCCGGGGCGACTGCCCGATGACCCGGTCGTTCTCGTCGACGATGTCGAGGATCTCGCCGGCCGGGCCCAAGCCCTCGTCCGCAGCGCTCATGCCCTCATCCAAGCAGGACGCGAGATCCAAGCAGGGCGCGAGGCCTCACTGCGCCTGCGGCTGCGGCTGAAGCCGCCCGGCCCGGGCCCGCTCCGGCGCCCCCGTCGGCATGGCCGGATGCAGACCCAGCAGCATGATGCCGGCCACCACGGCCAGCAGACCGCCCGCCTCCCAGCTCAGGGCGACGGCGTCGGTCCGCAGCCGGTCGCCCAGGAAACCGACACCGCAGATGATCCCGGCGATCGGCTGGGCCGCGGTCAGGGCCGGCAGCGACTTGCGCAGGGACGCGGTCTCGAAGGCGCTCTGCACAAGGACCAGCCCCGTGACGCCCAGCGCGAGGACGGCGTACGGCTGCCAGCCGGTCAGCAGCTCGGCGAAGCCACCCTCGGAGAACTTCTCCCCGCTCACCCGCGTGAGCGCGTCCTGCACGCCGTAGAGGAGCCCGGCGCCCAGGGCCAGCAGCACCGGCCCGGAGCTCAGCCGGGAGCGCTTCGCGTGTGCGGTGAGCAGCAGGGCGAGTCCGATCATGGCCCCGATGATCAGCCACTGCCGGGTGGGATCGGCCGTCGCGGCGCCGCCGTGTGGCTCGCCCGCCACGATGAACGTGCTCACCCCGCCCGCCAGCAGCAGCAGGCCCGCCCAGCCCTGGCGGCCGAGCGGCTGCCGGGTCTGCCGGCGGGACAGCGCGAGGGCGAACAGCAGGTTCGTCGCCAGCAGCGGCTCCACGAGCGACAGCTCGCCCTGCCCCAGCGCGGCGGCGCCCAGCGCCATGCCGACCACCATCAGCGCGATGCCGCCGAGCCAGCGCGGCACCTTCACCAGGTCGATCAGCAGCCGGAAGGACAGGAAGTCGTTGAGCGGGGCGCGCTGGGCCGCGTTCTGCTGAAGGACGAAACCGAAGCCCAGACAGCAGGCGGCGCTCACGGCGAGCACCAGGACAAGAACCGACACGCGGTGTACCTCGATCATCAGGTCGGGTCACGATGGCGTAGGGGCCGACTGTACCGGCCGGCTCCGCCCGGCGCGCCCGTACGTCCTGCCATGGTGCGCGGTGGTGACCGCCCAGCACTATGACGCACACCACAAAGGGCGAAACGGATAAATCGGATGCCTGCCTCGTCTGCCTCTGCAGCCTCGCTGATCACAAAATCCTCACAAGTGGCAGGCGTTGACGCGTGTAACGACCTTGCGGCCCTTGACGTCAACCGTTGGCTGGGGGTTGGCTGTCCGTGATCAGCTCATGGCGAAGCGCACACACGCGCTCCATCGACCGCCGTGTGCCGAAACACAAGAAGAGCGCGTGAGGAAGTTCCGCGGTGCCCCCACCCCCGCCTCCCCTCGGCCGTGGCCGCAGACGTGCGTCGCAGGCCTTCGACGAGGCCCTCGACGACGCCGACCTCGTGACCGCGCGCTCCGCGCTGGCGCAGGGCCGCTGGCAGAACGCCCGCTCCCTGCTGGTGCACACCGGAGACGACTGGGACCGGCGCGGCCACCGCGTCACCGTCCTCGCCCGGGAGTCCTACTGCGCCGCGTGGGCTCGCGAGTGGCTGCTCGCCGAACCCGAGTCCGCCGACGCCTCCGTCCTGCTCGCCCTCGCCCAGGTCCGGCGCGCCCTGCACGGCAAGGGCAAGCCGGTCCGCGCCCGCGAGGCCTGCGCGACCGCCGCCGCCCGCGTCCCCGCCGACCCCACCCCCTGGCTCGGGCTGCTCCTGCTGGAGTGCGCGGTCGGCACCGACCAGGACGTGGTCCGGACCTTCGAGCAGGTCCGCGCCCGGTACGCCGACCACCACCACGCCCACCACCTGATGGTCGCCCGGCTCGCCGGACGCCGCGCGGAGGCCGGCGACGACCCGCTGCACGAGGTCTACGACTTCGCCAACTGGGCCGCCGAACAGGCACCCGCCGACTCCCCGCTCGCGATCCTGCCGGTCATCGCGCACGCCGAGCGCTACCGCGTCCTCGCCGCCGCCGGGCATCAGCCCGCCGACCCGGCCGCCTCGGGCCACTGGACCGGCCGCCGCGCCCGGCAGGTCATGAAGGCCGCCTTCGACTGGTGGCTGGAGTGGGAGCTGGAGGGGCATCCGCGCCGGCTGATCGACCTGAACTTCCTCGCCCACGCCAAGTACTGCGAGGGCCGCGGCGCCGAGGCCGCCGCCCTGTTCCACCGGATCGGCCGGTACGCCACCCCGGCGCCCTGGTCGTACCCGGACCGCGACCCGCACACCGCCTTCGCCGCCGCCCGCGCCGGCGCGCTCGGCACGGCCTGACACCCCCGGAAATCCAGAAGTGAGGACGCTCTCCCGATGACCACGGACAGTAGTTCGAGCACGAATACGAGTACGGATGCGGGTACGAGCACATCCGCAGCCGGCGGCATCAGTACGTTCAAGGGGCAGGAGCGCGCCCTGCGCGCCGACCGGCTCGGCACCGGGGGACTGCTGCTCTCCGTCCTCGCCGCGACCGCCCCGCTCATGGTGGTCGCGGGTGTCATGCCCACTACATTCGCGGTGATGGGCATCGTCGGCCAGCCGCTGCTCTTCGTCGTCCTCGGCGTCGTCCTGATCCTGTTCAGCATCGGGTACGCCGAGATGAGCCGCCACGTCCACAACGCGGGCGCCTTCTACGCGTACATCTCCCGCGGCCTCGGCGGCACCGCCGGCGCGGGCGCCGCCCTGGTCGCCCTCGTCGCCTACAACGCGCTCCAGATCGGCATCTACGGCATCTTCGGCTTCGAGGTCTCCGGGCTCCTCGCCACCTACGCCGACGTGGAGATCGCCTGGTGGATACCGGCCCTGGTGGCCGCGCTCGCCGTCGGCCTGCTGGGCTGGCTGAAGATCGACGTCAACGCGCGCGTGCTCGGCGTGCTGCTCGTCATCGAGGTGCTCCTCGTCGTGATCTTCGACGTCGCCGCCCTCGCCGACCCCGGCAAGGAAGGCCTCTCGCTGCACGCCTTCAACCCCGACACCCTCACCGGCGCGGGCGTCGGCACCGCGCTGTGCTTCTGCATCGCCGCGTTCCTCGGCTTCGAGCAGGCGCCCGTGTACGCCGAGGAGACCAGCCGCCCACACGTCCTGGTGCCGCGCGTGATGTTCCTCGCCGTCGGCGGGGTCGCCGTCTTCTTCGCGCTGAGCAGCTGGGCCCTCACCGTCGCCACCGGCCCCGCCGCGATCGTCGGCACCGCCCAGAAGCAGAGCGCCGGACTGCTGTTCTTCCTCACCGAGTCCCGCCTCGGCGGCACCTTCACCGACGTCCTGCACGTCCTGTTCGTCACCGGCATGTTCGCCGCCCTGCTCAGCTTCCACAACGTCGTCGCCCGGTACGCCTTCGCCATGGGCCGCGAGGGCCTGCTGCCCGCGGCCTTCGGCCGCACCAGCGGCACCAGCGGCGCCCCCGGCACCGGCTCGCTGCTCCAGACCGTCGTGGCGGTCGTCGTCGTGATCGCCTTCGCGATCGCCGACGACAAGCCGGCCGGCGACCCGACCGCGCCCGTCCTGCAGCTGTTCACCTGGTTCGGCAACATCGGCGCCCTCGGCGTGATCGTGCTGATGGCGGCGGCCTCCCTGTCCGTCGTCGTCTTCTTCGTCCGCCGGGGTGCCGCGGGCGCCCAGGCCTGGCGGCTGGTCACCTCCGCGCTGGCGGGCCTCGCCCTGCTGGTGATCGCCGGCTACACGGTGAAGGACTTCGAGGTCCTCGTCGGCGCAGGCCCGGACTCCTCGCTGAGCTGGGTGCTGCCCGGCATCATCGGCCTCGCCCTGGCCGCCGGCCTGGTCCTGGGCCTGGTGCTGCGCGCCCGCGCCCCCGAGAAGCACGCCCGGATCGGGCTCGGCAACGAGGCGTTCCAGCTGGACAAGGCGGCATCGTCCTGACGCCGGCCGCGTAAGAAGTGGTTACGGAACTCTGACGAGCACCCGCGATCCCTGTCCTCAAAGGGACCGCGGGTGTTCGAATGAGAACGTGAACGAGGACGTACATGAGGGCGTGAATGACGAGCACCCCCCGCAGCGGGGCACCCCGGTCGGCCGCCGCGTCTTCCTCGGCACCCTCGGCCTGGGCGCCCTCGGCGTGGTCGCCGCGCCCCGGCTGCAACGCGGCCTGGAGGACTTCCTCGGCGGCGCCGCCGACAAGGACCCCACCGGCCTGACCGGACTGCTCCCCAACGGCGGCGGCTTCCGCTACTACTCGGTCGCCTCGTCCGTTCCCCGCAAGAACGCCGACAACTACCGCCTCAAGATCGACGGCTTGGTCGACCGCCCCACCACCTACACCCTGGCCGACCTCAGGGCCCTGCCGCAGACCCGCCTGGTCCGCGACGTCCAGTGCGTCACCGGCTGGCGCGTCCCCGACACCCCCTTCGAGGGTGTACGCCTGTCCCGCCTTCTCGACGCCGCCAAGGTCCGCCCCACCGCGAAGGCCATCCGCTTCACCTGCTTCGACGGCACCTACACCGAGAGCCTCACCCTCGACCAGGCCCGCCGCGCGGACGTCCTGGTCGCCCTGCGCATGCAGGACAAGGACCTCGGCCACTCCCACGGCGGCCCGGTCCGCCTCTACGTGGCGCCCATGTACTTCTACAAGTCCGCCAAGTGGCTCTCCGGCATCACCGTCACCGACGAGGTCCGGCCGGGCTACTGGGAGGAGCGCGGCTACGACGTCGACGCCTGGGTGGGGCGCTCGAACGGACGTGACGATGAGCCTACGAGCTGACGCCCCGGCTGGTCTCAGGCGCTTCAGCCGGGCCGAGCGCTGGGTGCACCGCACGACGGCCGCGCTCATGGGCGTCTGCGTCCTGACGGCGGCCTGCCTCTACGTCCCCCAGCTCGCCGAGCTCGTCGGCCGCCGCGAGCTGGTCGTCCGCGTCCACGAGTGGGCCGGCCTCGCCCTGCCCGTCCCGGTCCTGGCGGGCCTCGCCTCCCGCGCCTTCCGCGCCGACCTGGGCCGGCTCAACCGCTTCGGCTCGCACGACCGGACCTGGCTGCGCGCCGCCCTGCACCGCGACAAGCGCCCCGCGTCCCGTCCGGCCGGCAAGTTCAACGCGGGCCAGAAGCTCTACGCGTCCTGGATCGCCGGCGCCACCCTCGTCATGCTCGGCACCGGCCTGATGATGTGGTTCACCCACCTCACCCCCCTGCTCTGGCGCACCAGCGCGACGTTCGTCCACGACTGGCTGGCCCTCACGATCGGCATCGTCCTGGCCGGCCACATCGGCATGGCCCTGGCCGACCCTGAATCCCGCAGAGGCATGCGCACGGGCTCGGTGAGCAGAGAGTGGGCGGACCGAGAGCACTCTCTGTGGCGCCCCTAGCGGGGATGAACGTACCGGGGGCCGGGCGCCCCAGCGAGACAGCCAGACGATAGATCCACATAAGTTTTCTCGCAATATGTGTTAACACGGGCGCTGTCTTCTGATAATAATTCCGGCATCGATGCCGCGCCCCACACCCCAGGGACGCCTCCATCGCCCTCCCCGGCCGGGCCTCATCCCTCGATGAGCCGCTGTTCCCCACGCCTGGCGCCCGGCGCTGCCCGGGGAGTCCCCTGCGCCGTTTCCCGCCCCACCCGCACGAGAGGTCCCCCGACATGCGATCGACCAGACATGCCCTCATCGCCGGCGCCGCCGCGACCGCCCTCCTCGCCACCGGCTGTTCCGGAGCCGGAGCCGGCGGATCCTCGAGCGGCGGCAAGAGCATCAACGTGCTGATGGTCGGCAATCCGCAGATGGAGGACATCGCGAAGCTGACGAAGGACACCTTCACGAAGGACACCGGCATCAAGGTGAACTTCACGGTGCTGCCCGAGAACGAGCTGCGCGACAAGGTCACCCAGGACATCGCCACCCAGGCCGGCCAGTACGACGTCGCCACCATCGGCGCCTACGAGGTGCCCATCTGGGAGAAGAACGGCTGGCTGCACGAGCTCGGCCCCTACGCCGACAAGGACAAGAGCTTCGACAAGGCCGACCTGCTCAAGCCCATGGTCCAGTCCCTGTCCGGCTCCGACGGCAAGCTCTACGCCCTGCCCTTCTACGGCGAGTCGTCCTTCCTCATGTACCGCAAGGACGTCTTCGCCGAGAAGGGCCTGACGATGCCCGAGCACCCGACCTGGCAGCAGGTGGCCGACCTCGCGGCCAAGGCCGACGGCGCCAAGCCGGGGATGAAGGGCATCTGCCTGCGCGGTCTGCCCGGCTGGGGCGAGCTCGGCGCGCCGCTGACCAGCATGGTCAACACGTTCGGCGGCACCTGGTTCACCAAGGACTGGAAGCCTCAGGTCAACACCGGCGGCTTCGAGGAGGCCACGAAGTTCTACGTCGACCTGGTGCGCAAGCACGGTGAGGCGGGCGCACCGCAGGCCGGGTTCACCGAGTGCCTCAACGGGATGAGCCAGGGCAAGGTCGCGATGTGGTACGACGCCACCAGCGCGGCCGGTTCCCTGGAGGACCCGAGCAGCAGCAAGGCCGCGGGCAAGATCGGCTACGCGTACGCGCCCACGGTCAAGACCAAGAGCAGCGGTTGGCTGTGGGCCTGGGCGTGGGCGATGCCGAAGACCACCAAGAAGGCCGACGCCGCCTCGAAGTTCATGCTGTGGGCGTCCAGCAAGAAGTACGAGAAGCTCGTCGGCGAGAAGCTGGGCTGGGCACGGGTGCCCGCCGGCAAGCGGGCCAGCACGTACGAGATCCCCCAGTACAAGAAGGCCGCCGCCTCCTTCGGTGACATCACACTGAAGTCCATCCAGCAGGCCGACCCGGCCGACCCCGGCACCCAGCCACGGCCCACCGTGGGCATCCAGTACGTCGCCATCCCCGAGTTCCAGGACCTCGGCACCAAGGTGACGCAGGAGATCTCCGCCTCCATCGCCGGCAAGACCAGCGTGGACAAGGCCCTCGACGACGGTCAGAAGCTCGCCGAGACCGTCGCCGAGAACCACCGCTGATCCACGCCGCCCCGGTCGGCCGCACAGCCGGCCGGGGCGCCGTCCCCGCACGCCCGTCCCCGACCTCCCTCAGTGCCTCACCGGCCTGGGAGGCACCGCCACCGGCGGAGGAAAGCCACGCCCATGACCACGCTCGCCCACCCCCCGAAGAAGACCCTGCGGCCACCCGCCCACCGCGGCCCCAAGTCCCCGGCCGGCCGCAAGTGGCGCCGACGCTTCCCGCTGTTGCCGGCGCTGATCTTCACGATCGTCGTCACGCAGCTGCCGTTCGTCGCCACCCTTGTCATCTCGACGTTCCAGTGGAACATCCTGCGGCCGGACGACCGTCACTTCACCGGCCTGTCCAACTACACGTTCGTCTTCACCGACGAGCGGCTGCGTTCCGCGGTGGGCAACACCGTGGTGCTCACCGCGTCCGTCGTCATCCTCAGCGTGCTGCTCGGACTCGGCCTGGCCCTGCTGCTCGACCGCCGCTTCCTCGGCCGCGGTCTGGCGCGCACCCTGCTCATCGCCCCGTTCCTGGTGATGCCCGTCGCGGCCGCGCTGCTGTGGAAGCACGCCCTCTACAACCCCGACTACGGGCTCCTCAACGGCACCCTCAACGCCGTCTACCGCCTGTTCGGCGCGGACAACGGCCCCACCGTCGACTGGATCTCCACCTTCCCCATGCCGGCCCTGGTGATCGCGCTGGTGTGGCAGTGGACGCCGTTCATGATGCTCATCCTGCTGGCCGGCCTGCAGGCCCAGCCCGGTGACGTCCTGGAAGCCGCCCGGGTCGACGGGGCCTCGGCGCTGCAGACCTTCCGCCACATCACGCTTCCCCACCTGCGGCAGTACATCGAGCTGGGCATCGTGCTCGGCGCCATCTTCGTGGTGCAGACCTTCGACGCGGTCTTCACCATCACCCAGGGCGGCCCCGGCTCCCAGACCACCAACCTGCCCTACGAGATCTACCTGACCATGTTCCGCAAGTTCGAGTACGGCCAGGCCGCGGCCGCCGGCGTCGTCGTGGTGATCGGCTCGATCGTCATCGCAACGTTCGCCCTGCGGGTCGTCGCCTCCCTGTTCCGTGAGGAGGCGTCCCGATGAGCGCCCACGCAGCGACCCCCGCGACCTTCGTGCAGCGGTTCCGCCGTCGTAGGCAGGACCCCGACCCCGGACAGACCCCGCGCCTGTCGCCGCTGTGGACCTTCCTCGCCTGGGTGGCCACCCTGGCCTTCTTCGCGCCGGTGGCCTGGATGGTGCTCACCGCCTTCCACCAGGAGGCCGACGCGGCGACCAACCCACCCAGCCTGCTGGCGCCGCTCACCACGGACCAGTTCTCGCTCCTGCTGGAGCGGGACATCACCCCGTACCTGCTCAACTCGGCCATGGCCAGTGTCTTCTCCACCCTGCTGGTCCTCGCCCTGGCGGTGCCGGCGGCCTACGCGCTGTCCATCAAGCCGGTCGAGAAGTGGACCGACGTGATGTTCTTCTTCCTGTCCACGAAGTTCCTGCCGCTCATCGCGGCGCTGCTGCCGATCTACATGATCGTCAAGGACATCGGCATGCTCGACAACATCTGGACGCTGGTCCTCCTCTACACCGCGATGAACCTGCCGATCGCCGTGTGGATGATGCGCTCGTTCCTCGCCGAGGTGCCGAAGGAGATCCTTGAGGCCGCCGAGGTCGACGGCGCCGGACTGCCCACCGTGCTGCTGCGCGTCGTGGCGCCGGTCGCCATGCCGGGACTCGCCGCCACCTCGCTGATCTGCTTCATCTTCAGCTGGAACGAGTTCATGTTCGCGGTCAACCTCACCGCCACCCAGGCGTCCACCGCACCGGTGTTCCTCGTCGGCTTCATCACCAACGAAGGTCTGTTCCTGGCCCGGCTGTGCGCGGCGGCCACGCTGGTCTCCCTCCCCGTCCTCATCGCCGGCTTCGCCGCCCAGGACAAGCTCGTGCGCGGCCTGTCGCTGGGAGCGGTCAAATGAGGGCCGCCGCCACCCACGTGGTCCTGCCCGACGCCGTACCCGCCCCCGCCGTCCAGGGCGACCCAGGACGTGGCCGCCACCGCCTGAACGCCCCGAGCCGAACGGAACCCTCCACCATGACCGAGCAGATCCGCCGCGTCCTCGTCCGCTCCCTCGACGACATCACCATCGAGCACGTGCCCGCACCCGCCCCAGGGGACGACGAACTGCTGGTGCGCACCACGGTCGTCGGCGTGTGCGGCTCCGACACCCACGCCGCGGCCGGCCACCACCCCTTCATCGACCTGCCCTACCGCCCCGGCCACGAGGCGGTAGGCGTCGTGGCCGCCGCCGGGCGCGGAGCCGAGGACTTCACCCCGGGCGACCGGGTGATCGTCGAACCCAACCTGTACTGCGGCCGCTGCGCCCAGTGCCGCTCCGGCCGCTACAACATCTGCCAGGAACTCAAGGTCTTCGGCTGCCAGACCCCCGGCGCCATGGCCGACGTGTTCACCATCCCCGCCGACCGTGTCCACCGCGTCCCCGACGGCATGACCGACCTCCAGGCAGCCCTCGTCGAACCGCTGGCCACCCCCGTCCACGCCGTGGCCAAGGCCGGCGACCTCACCGGCCGCACCGTCGCCATCCTCGGCGCCGGCCCCATCGGACTGTTCACCCTCATCGCCGCCCGGCACGCGGGCGCCGCCCGGATCGTCGTCACCGACCTGCTGGAAGGCAAGCGGAAACGGGCCCTGCGCCTCGGCGCCGACGCCGCCCTGCCCGCCGACGCCCCCGGCCTGGTCGACCGGGCCCAAGAGGCACTCGACGGCCCGGCCGACGTCGTCTTCGACTGCGTGGCCCGCGCACAGTCCATGGCACAGGCCACCGACCTGGTCGCCAAGGGCGGTCACATCGTCGTGGTGGGGGTGGGCGCCGCCGGCGCCACCCCGATCCGCCTGGACCTGATCCAGGACCGGGAGATCCGCATCGAGGGCACCTTGATGTACACCGCCGACGACTACCGCACCGCCATGTCCCTCATCGCGTCGGGCTCCGTCCGGACCGCCGAGATCGTCACCGCCACCTACCCCCTGGACGACGCCGCCAAGGCGTTCACCGCCTCCGTCGACCCGGAGCAGGTCAAGGTGCTGGTCACGGTGGAAAGTCCGTAGCCACCCGTGTCGTACCTGGTACTCGCCGCCGCGCGGGCGGCCCGGGGGCCGGACAGCCCCCGGCCCCCGCTGACCCGTGTGCGAAACTGCGAGACCGGAGCCACCCGGAAGGAGGGGCGCAGTGACCGCCCGTACGCGACTGTCGCAGGCCGCCGTCGAGGAGCGTCGGCAGGCCGTCCTGCGCTACGTCGCCGACCACGGCGAGACCCGCATCGACGACCTCGCCCGGCACTTCGACGTCAGCCTGATGACGATGCACCGGGACCTGGACGACCTCGCCGGGCGCCACCTGCTGAGCAAGGAGCGCGGACGGGCCGTCGCCTTCCCCGCCCTCACCATGGAGACCGCCACCCGCTTCCGGGAGAACAGCGCCCTGGAGGCCAAGAACGCGCTGTGCGCGGCCGTCGCCGACCGGATCAGGCCGGGCAGCACACTGCTCATGGACGACTCGACGACCCTGTTCCCCCTCGTCCCCAGGCTGGCCGAGCTGGATCAGCTGCACGTCGTCACCAACTCGGTCGGCCTCGCCCAGCGCCTCGGGTCCGCGCCGACCGTGCATGTCACCCTGCTGGGCGGCCACTACCGCGGCGACTTCAACTCGTGCACCGGTCCCGTCGTCACCCGCGCCCTGTCCCAACTCCACGCCGACCTCGCCCTGATGTCCGCCACCGCCGTCCTGGAAGGCCGCCTCTTCCACCCCCTGAACGACTACGTCGAGGTCAAGCTGGCCATGCTCGCCGCCGCCGAGCAGGCGCTGCTCCTGGTGGACCACTCGAAATTCGGCAAGACCGCCACCTACGCCTACGGCACCGCGGCCGACTACCACACCGTCATCACCGACACCGGCACCCCCGAACCAGAACTCGCGGCCATCCGAGACCTCAACGTCCCCGTCGAGACCATCGCCCCCGAAGAGCAGCCCGCCCCGTGATACAGACCCTGTTCGAAACCCCCAGCGCCTACCGCCTCACGGACGCCGAGATGGCCGCACCCGTGCCACCGGTCGAAGCCGTACTGTTCGACTTCAGCAACACCATCTTCCAGATGATCGATCTGGAGACCTGGCTGCGCCGGGTCGGCGCAGCTTCCGGCCGCCTTCCCCGGCTCGACGAGCCGGGTGTGCTGGCCGAGACCTCCCGGCAGCTGCGCACCGCCTTCCGGCTGCCCGCTGTCGTCGCCCTGCAGGAGGGCCGGGACCTCTCCTCAGAACGGCACCGCCGTGCCATGCAGGGATGGTGGGAAAAAGTGGACTTCCTGCGCGGCGTGGAGGACACGGCCTACCGGGAACTCATCGCGGCGGATGCCTGGATCCCCTACCCCGACAGCGAAGCGGTGCTGCGCGCCCTGCGCGACCGCGGACTGGGCATCGGCATCGTCAGCGACTTCGCCTGGGACCTGCGCGCCCACCTCACGCACCACGGCCTGGACACGTTGATCGACACCTGCGTCATCTCCTACGAACACGCCCGCGAAAAGCCCGACCCGCACCTGTTCCTCAAGGCCTGCGCCGACCTCGGCACCGACCCCCGCGCCACGCTCATGGTCGGCGACAACCCCGTCCGCGACGGCGGCGCGACCGCCTGTGGTCTGCGCACCTACATCCTGCCCGCCGAACACCGCACGGGTGACCGCGGCCTGACAGACGTGCTCCGCCTCGTGGCCTGACGACAGCCGAGACCCCCTACGGCGCCCCGGCGAAATCCAACAGCACCTTGCAGGACCGACTCCGATCAGCGGCCAGGGCGAAGGCGGACTCGGCCTCCCTGACCGGCACCACCGCACTGACCAGCCCGTCGAACGCCGCCTCCCGCGCCAGCAGCTCCAGCGCCTGATCGAACTCCCCGTCGAACCGAAACGCCCCCCGCAACTCGATCTCCCGACTCACCACAAGGTTCCCCGCAAACGCACTGTGCCCCGCCGGCAGCATCCCCAACTGCACCACGACCCCACCCCGCCGCACCCGCCGCAGACACGTGTCGAGCCCGGCAGCCACTCCCGACGCCTCGATCGCGACGTCCACCTCGGCAGGCCACCCCGGGTCGTCAGGATCATCGGCCCGTACGAGGGCCCCGGCACCGGCGACCCGCGCGTACTCCAGCGCCTCGGGCAGCAGATCCGTGACAGTCACCCGGGAAGCCCCCGCCGCCTTCGCCGCCGCGACGACGAGACACCCGATGGGCCCGGCACCGGTCACCAGGACATGCCGCCCGGCCACCTCCCCGGCCCGCCGCACCGCGTGCAGCGCGACGGACAGCGGCTCGGCGAGCGCGGCCCGGCGCAGCTCCAGACCGTCCGGCAAGGCCCGCACCTGCTCGCAGGGCACGACGACCTGCGCCGCGAATCCGCCCTGCACATGCGGAAAACGCGCCGCACTGCCCAGATACCGCGTGTCCCGGCAGATGTTCCGCCGCCCCTGCGCGCACTCCGGACACACCCCGCACGGGGTCGCCGGATGCACGGCGACGGCGCTACCCGGTGCCGGCCCGGACGCGCCGGCACCGTACCCGACCACCGTCCCGACGACCTCGTGCCCGAGCACCATCGGCTCCCGGAGCCGGAAGTCCCCGACCCCGCCGTGCCGCCAGTAGTGCAGATCGGACCCGCACACCCCGCCGTACCGCACGGCGACCAGCGCCTGCCCCGGCCCGGGCTCGGGAACCGGCAACTCCGCCACGCGCAGGTCACCCTGACCGTGGATCACACAACCCAGCATCACAGCCTCCCGGCAGGTGGTTACAGCACGCTCGTCATACCGCCGTCGACGTACAGCACCTGCCCGCTGACGAAGTCGGCCGCGGGGGAGGCGAGGAAGAGCACCCCGCCCACCAGGTCCTGGGTGCGACCCCACCGGCCGGCCGGGGTGCGCCGCCGCACCCAGGCACTGAACTCCTCGTCGGCGACGAGCGGCCGCGTCAGTTCCGTCTCGATGTAGCCCGGGCCGAGCCCGTTGACCTGCACACCGCTCGGACCCCAGTCCGCGCACATGCCCTTGGTGAGCATCTTCAGCGCGCCCTTGGTGGCGGCGTACGGCGCGATCCCGGGGCGCACCACCTCGCTCTGCAGGGAGCAGATGTTGATGATCTTGCCGTGGCCGCGTTCCGTCATCCGGCGCGCGGCCTCCCGGCCGACCAGGAAGGCACTGGTCAGGTTGGTGTCGAGGATCCGGTGCCAGTCGGAGTCGGTGAACTCCAGCAGCGGGGCTCGCAGTTGCATGCCCGCGTTGTTGACGAGGATGTCGAGCGGGCCCACCCGCTCCTCGACGTCCGCGACGCCGTCCGCCACCGACGGGCCGTCGGTCACGTCGAACGCCGCCGTGTGCACCCGGTCGCCGGGCAGTCCGGCGGCGGCCTCGGCGAGCCGGTCCTTGTCGCGTCCGTTCAGGACGACCGTGCATCCGGCCTCCGCCAGACCGCGGGCGAGGGCGAGTCCGATGCCCCGGCTGGAGCCGGTCACCAGCGCCGTACGGCCGCTGATGTCGAAGAGGGGGTGAGCCGTCATGGCCGTGGCACTCCTAGATCACGAGGGACAACAGCAGGACGATGCCGCCGGCGACCACCGAGATGATCGTCTCCATGACCGACCAGGTCTTGATGTTCTGGCCGACACTCAGCCCGAAGTACTCCTTCACCATCCAGAACCCGGCGTCGTTGACATGGCTGAAGAACAGCGAGCCGGCGCCGATGGCGAGGACCAGCAGGGCCGCGTGCGTGGTCGACATGTCGGCCGCGAGCGGGGCGACCAGCCCGGCGGCCGAGACCGTCGCCACCGTCGCCGAACCGGTCGCCAGCCGGATCACCACCGCGATCAGCCAGGCCAGCAGCAGCGCGGGGATCGACCAGTCCTTGGAGATGTCCAGGACCATCTGGCCCACCCCGGTGTCGATCAGGGTCTGCTTGAAGCCGCCGCCCGCGCCGACGATCAGCAGGATGCCCGCGATGGGCGCGAGGCTCTTCTCGACGAGCGGCGAGATCCGCTCCTTGGAGAACCCGGCGGGCCGCAGCAGCGTGAAGATGCCGACCAGCACCGACGCGAGCAGCGCGATCATCGGGGCGCCGATGACGTCGAAGACCCGCTGGACCAGGTTCTCCGGGTCGTCGATGACGATGTCGACGAGCGCCTTGGCCAGCATGAGGATCACCGGCAGCAGGATCGTGAACAGCGTGGCCCCAAAACTGGGCCGCTTGTCCAGGTCCTCCGAAGCCCGCTGCGGAATCATGCGGTCCGGGGCAGGCACGTCCACCCAGCGGGCCGCGTACCGCGAGAACAGCGGACCGGCGATGATCACCGTGGGTATGGCGACGAGGACACCCAGCGCCAGCGTCACCCCGAGGTCGGCCTTGACCGCCTCGATCGCGACCAGCGGACCGGGGTGCGGCGGCACCAGCCCGTGCATCACGGACAGGCCCGCGAGCGCCGGGATGCCGATCCGCATCAGCGAGTAGTTGCCGCGCTTGGCCACCATCAGCACCACCGGGATCAGCAGCACGATGCCGACCTCGAAGAACAGCGGCAGCCCGATCACGGAGGCGATGAGCACCATCGCCCACGGCATCGACCGCCCGCCGGCCTTCGCGAGGATGGTGTCGACGATCTGGTCGGCACCCCCGGAGTCGGCGAGCATCTTGCCGAGGATGGCACCGAGGGCGATCAGCACGCCGACGCCGGCGACTGTGGTGCCGAGGCCGGTGCTGAAGCTGGTGAGAACCTTGTCCAGCGGCGCCCCGGCGATCGCGCCGAGCGCCAGTGACCCGATGGTCAGCGCCAGGAAGGCGTGCAGCTTGGACTTGGTGATGAGCAGGACGATGACGGCGATGCCCGCCAGGACGGCGATGCCCAGCTGAGCGTGGCCGGCCGAGGTGATCGGCTCGGGTGCGTCCGCTGCCAGCATCTCGACGCTGAGTCTGGTCACGGGGTGGGTTCCCTTGCGTTGGAGGGGAGTCGGGGGACGGGACCGTCAGGGACTACTGGACGGGCTCGGGGAGGTCCTGCAGAGCGAGCACCGCCCGCTCGGTGATCTCCTCCGGGCTGCCCGAGACGTCCACGTCGACCCCGGCCTCGTCCGCCTGGAGCGGCTGGAGCGTGGCGAACTGGGAGTCGAGCAGTGCCGTGGGCATGAAGTGCCCCTGCCGGTGCGACATCCGGTCCTCGATGAGCGCGCGGTCACCCGTGAGGTGCACGAAGACCACGCCGGGCGCGGCGGCCCGCAGCCGGTCGCGGTACGACCGCTTCAGCGCCGAGCAGCTGACCACCCCGCCGAGCCCGGCCCGCCCGTGCGCCCACGAGCCGATGGCGTCCAGCCACGGCAGGCGGTCCTCGTCGGAGAGCGGGGTACCGGCCGACATCTTGGCGATGTTGGCCTGCGGGTGGAAGTCGTCGCCCTCGGCGTACGGAACGCCGAGCCGGGCCGCGAGCAGGGGACCGATGGTGGTCTTGCCGGTGCCGGCGACGCCCATGACCACGACGACGTGGGGGGTGTTCATCGCTGCCTCACTGTCTGCTGTCTCCGTCGACACGTGATGTCGACGCAACTGAAACCCATTAGGTACGACGAATTCAAGAGGTCGTGACGAATAAGTCTGACTTTTTGTCTCCGTGATCTACCCCGTACGCTGAGTGCATGACCACACCGGGCCGGGGGCTGCACGGCCATGTTCTGGACACCCTCGGCCCCGAGATCACGGCCGGCGAGTACCCGCCGGGCAGTGTCCTGCGCACGGACGAGCTCGCCCAGCGTTTCGACGTGTCACGCTCGGTGATGCGCGAGGCGGTCCGCGTCCTGGAGTCCATGCACCTGGTCGAGTCCCGCCGCCGCGTGGGCGTGACCGTCCGCCCGAAGTCGGAGTGGAACGTCTACGACCCGCAGGTCATCCGCTGGCGCCTGGCCGGCAAGGACCGCGCTCCCCAGCTGCGCTCCCTCACGGTGCTCCGCTCGGCGATCGAACCGGTCGCCGCCGGCCTCGCCGCCCGGCACGCGACCGCCGACCAGTGCGCCGAACTCACCCAGTGCGCCCTCGGCATGGTCGCCAACTCACGCGGTCACAAGCTGGAGGAGTACCTCGTCCACGACATGGCCTTCCACCGCGTCATCCTGGACGCCTCCGGCAACGAGATGTTCGCCCGCCTCGGCGATGTCGTCGCCGAGGTCCTGGCCGGCCGCACCCACCACGACGTGATGTTCGAGGACCCCGACCCCGCCGCCGTCACCCTGCACGTCCAGGTCGCCGAGGCGGTCCGCGCCGGTGACGCGGCCCGCGCGGAGGAACTGACCCGCGAGATCACGGTCGGCGCCCTCCAGGAACTCGACATCCTGGCGCCCTAGGGGTCCGCACGCACTCGCTACGGCAGAAACTCCCCGTCGACGTACACCCAGGCCCCGTCGACCCGCTCGAACCGGCTCCGCTCGTGCAGCGAGCCGCCCCGGTACGAAGCCCGGAACTCCACGGTCCCGGCGGAGTGGAACGCCGACCCGTCACTCGTGTCGAGGATCTCCAGCCCGGTCCACCGCATTCCCGGGTCCAGCTCCAGCGTCCCGGGCCGCGTCCGCGGATGCCACGTCCGCTGGAGATACGCGACGTCGCCCTTCACGAAGGCGCAGTACCGCGAGCGCATCAACGCCTCGGCGGTCGGCGCGGCGGCCGTCCCGGAGTGGTAGCGCCCACAGCAGTCGCCGTAGGCCCCGGGCAGGCCGCAGGGGCAAGAACGCGTAGTCATGCCGGTCATTCTGCTAGACGGCCGCACCCGTCCCGGACGAAGGCAGCGGCGGCAGCGCCGTCCCGTACACCCACGCGTCGAACAGCTCGTCCAGCGGCTCGTCCGCGAACCGCGCCACGTGCGAGGTGAAGGCCGCCGTCGTCACGGCCCCGCCCTTGTGCAGCCCCGCCCACCCGCGCAGCATGCGGAAGAACGCGTCGTCGCCCAGGGCGCACCGCACCGCGTGCAGGGTGAGCCCGCCGCGCTGGTAGAGACGGTCGTCGAACATCGACTTCCGCCCCGGATCGGCGAGCCGGAGGTCCTGCGGCAGCGCGGACAGCGACCGGTGTGCGGCGGCGGCCAGCTGCCGGGCGCCGCGGCCTCCCGAGCGCTCCGACCACAGCCACTCGGCGTACTTCGCGAACCCCTCGTTCAGCCAGATCTGCCGCCAGTCGGCGATGGACACGCTGTTGCCGAACCACTGGTGCGCCAGCTCGTGCGCGACCAGCCGCTCCGAACCCCGCGCCCCGTCCACGTGGTTGGACCCGAACAGCGACAACCCCTGTGCCTCGACGGGGACGTCGAGCTCCTCCTCGGTCACGACGACCGCGTACTCGTCGAACGGGTACGGCCCGAACAGTTCCTGGAACAGCTCCATCATCGCGGGCTGCCGTGCGAAGTCCCGGGAGAACCGGGGGAGCAGGTGCGCCGGAATGTGCCCGTGCTGCGGCACCCCGCCCGGGCCCGGGTCGCCCAGCAGCACGGTCTCGTACTTCCCGATCGACAGCCCCACCAGATAGCTGGAGGTCGGCGCCGCCTGCTCGTACACCCAGGTGGTCGTCGAGGCCTTCGTCGTGCGGGTGAGCAGGCGCCCACCGGCCACCACCGCGTAGGCCGACGGCGTCGTGACCGAGATCTGGTACGAGGCCTTGTCGGCGGGCCGGTCGTTGCACGGGTACCACGACGGCGCTCCGACCGGCTGGCTCGCCACCAGCGCCCCGTCCTCCAACTCCTCCCAGCCGAGGCCGCCCCAGGGGCTGCTCACCGGCCGGGGGTTCCCCGACCACTGCACCTCGACGGTGAACGCGGCACCGGCGCGCAGCGGCTTGGCGGGGCGCACGCGCAACTTGCCGCCCCGGTGCGTGTAATGCGCCGTACGGCCGTCGACCCTCACCCGGCCCACCCGGAAATCCGCGAGGTTCAGCTGGAACTCGGTGAGCTGGCCACCGCCCGCGATGGCGTTGATCCGGGCCGTTCCCGCCAGCCGGTTCGGCGCGGGGCGGTAGTCCAGCGTGAGCTCGTACCGGTGCACCCGGTACCGGCGGTCACCGTTGCCCGGGAAATACGGGTCCTGACCCACTGACTGCTGAACCGCCACTGTTGCGTCCGCTCCCTGCACTGCGCTCGTACGACGTCCGTCGGCCCTCGGCCCCGCGGGGGTCCCGCCTAGCGACGCCATGCCTCGATCGGGTTGCCCAGCCAGCGCGTGTCGTCGGGCACGGACTCCGCGGCCATCACCAGGGACGCCGGACCCAGCGTGGTGCGGGCCCCGACGGTGCTGCCGGGCAGGACGATCCCGCCCGGGCCCAGAGTGGCGCCCTCACGGAGGACCACAGTATCCGTCCGCAAGATCCGGTCGTGGAAGAGGTGGGTCTGGAGCACACATCCCCTGTTCACCGTCGCCCCGTCGCCCAGGGTCACCAGGTCGGTCTCCGGCAGCCAGTAGCTCTCCACCCACACGCCCCGGCCGATCCGGGCACCGAGCCCACGCAGCCACAGCGTCATCAGCGGCGTACCGGGCACGCGCCCGGCCAGCCACGGCACCGCCACCACCTCGACGAACGTGTCGGCCAGCTCGTTGCGCCACACGAAGGAGCTCCACAGCGGGTGCTCAGCACTGCGGTGCCGCCCCACGAGCAGCCACTTGGCGACCACGGACAGAGCACACCCCGCGGCCCCCGCCGCCAGCAGCACGACCCCGGCCAGCGGCCACGCCCAGCCACCCAGCGAGCTCAGCGCCGCCACCGTCAGCACCGCCAGCGCGGCCGAGCACAGCACCGGAACGATCCGGCACACCTCCACCAGGCCCCGCGCCCACAGCAGCCGCGCGGGCGGCTCGTACGTACGGCTCTGGTCGCCGCCGCCCGCGTTGCGCGGCAGCTTCACCGGCGGCAGCCCCAGATACGAGCTGCCCTTCTTCGCCTTCTTCGGCGTCGCCGACAGCACCCCGACCAGCCCGCCGTCCGGCACGCTGCGCCCCGGCGCGGTCATCCCCGAGTTCCCGAGGAACGCCCGGCGCCCGATCTGCGCGCGCCCGATCCGCATCCACCCGCCGCCCAGCTCGTACGGCGCGGTCAGCGTGTCGTCCGCGAGGAACGCGCCGTCGCCCACCGTGGTCAGGCTGGGCAGCGCGAGCACCGTCGACACCTCGGCGCCCCGCCCGATCCGCATCCCGAGCAGCCGCAGCCACACCGGCGTGACCAGCCCGGCGTACAGCGGGAACAGCATCTCCCGGGACTGGTCCATCAGTTGCGTGACCGTCCAGGCCTGCCAGCCGACCCTGCTGTGCGTGGGGTGCGTGCCCTCGCGCAGCCGGAGGCTCAGCAGCCGTACGGCGACGAGCAGCAGCAGCGCGTACACCGCGCCGAAGGCCAGGGTCGCCGGAACCAGCGCGAGCGCCGCGCCCCGCAGCGCCTCACCGAGCCCGGCGCCGGGCGCCACGAACAGGCCGGCGGTGAGGAGCGCGCCGAGTCCGGCGAGCAGGGGCAGGGCGCTCAGCCCGAACCCGGAGATGCCGTACATCGCCCGCCAGAACACGCTCTTGCCCGGCCGCTCCTTGGGCCAGTTCCGCTTGGCCTTGCCGAGCTTCACGGCGGGCGCCCCGGCCCAGCGCTGCCCGGTGGGCACCTGCCCGGCGACGGCGGAACCGGGCGCCACCTCGGCCCGCTTGCCCACGCGGGCACCCGGGAACAGCATGCTGCGCGTCCCGACCACCGCACCGGCACCCACCTTGACCGGCCCGATCTCCAGCCGGTCACCGTCCAGCCAGTAGCCCGACAGATCCACCTCGGACTCCACGGCGGCACCCCGCCCGAGCTTGAGCATCCCGGTCACCGGCGGCAGCGAGTGCAGATCCACGTCGGAGCCGACCCTGGCGCCGAGCGCCCGGGCGTACCTCTCCAGCCAGGAACCGGTGAGCGAGGCCGCGCCACTGAACTCGGCGAGCCGCTCGGCCGTCCACAGCCGCAGATGCACACTCCCACCGCGTGCGTAGCGACCCGGCGTCACCCCGCGCAGCAACAGCCGCGCCCCACCGGCGGCGATGGCCAGCCGTCCCGGCGGACTGAAGAACAGCAACGCCCCCGCACCCACGACCCACCAGGGAGCGGTCGGCAGCCAGGCGTACGCCCCCAGCACGTTCCCGAGGGCGGCCAGCGGCACCATCCAGCGCAGCCCGAGCAGGGTGAACAGCGGAAGCAGCAGCAGCAGTTGCACCACCCCGGCCCGCGCCGGCACCGGCTCGACCACCCGCCGGGAGCCGTCGCCCTGCGCGGACTCCTCCAGGTGCCGGGCCAGCTTGCGCAGCGTCGGATGCTGGTAGAGGTCCAGCACGGCCGCGCTCGGGTAGCGGGTGCGCAGCCTCGTCGTCAGCTGGGCGGCGGCCAGACTGCTCCCGCCGATGGCGAAGAAGTCGTCGGAGGCGCTGCCCACCGGGATGCCGAGCACCTCGCCCCACTGCTCGGCGAGCCACGCCTCGGTCCCGTACAGCTCCTCGGCCGGGCCGTCGCTGACCAGGCCCTCCAGCGGCCACGGCAGCGCGTTCCGGTCGACCTTGCCGGACGTGCGGGTGGGCAGCTCGTCGACCGGCGCGAGCAGCGGCACGAGAGCGGCGGGCAGTTCGGCACGCAGCTTCTCCACGGCGGCGGCCTGGTCCCACCCTTGCTGGATGACGACGTACCCGACGAGGAGCTGGTTTCCGCTGCGAGCGGTACGCACGGCGGCGGCCGCGCCGGCGACACCGGGAAGCGCCTGCAGCGCCGCGTCCACCTCACCGAGCTCGATCCGCCGCCCCCCGAGCTTGATCTGCTCGTCGGCCCGCCCGAGGAAGACCAGCCCCTCCGGCTCGGCCCGCACCAGGTCACCGCTGCGGTACGCCCGCTCCCAGCCCAGGGACTGAAGCGGCGCGTACTTCTCCGCGTCCTTCTCGGCGTCGAGATACCGGGCGAGCCCCACCCCGCCGATCACCAGCTGTCCACTGCCGCCCATCTGCACGGGCTCGCCGGCCTCGTCCACGACGGCCAGCTCCCAGCCGTCCAGCGGCAGCCCGATCCGGATCGGCTCCTCGCCGCTCATCAGCGACGCGCACGCCACGACGGTGGCCTCGGTCGGCCCGTAGGTGTTCCACACCTCGCGCCCCTCGGTCACCAGCCGCTGCGCCAGCTCGGGCGGGCACGCCTCCCCGCCGAAGATCAGCAGCCGTACGTCATTGAGCGTCTCCAGCTCCCACAGCGCCGCCAGCGTCGGCACGGTGGACACGACCGTGATCTCCTGCTCGACCAGCCAGGGCCCGAGATCGGCGCCGCTCCTGACCTGCGAGCGCGGCACCGGCACCAGACAGGCGCCGTACCGCCAGGCCAGCCACATCTCCTCACAGGACGCGTCGAACGCGACGGACAGCCCCGCCATGACCCGGTCACCGGGCCCGATCGGCTCGTCGGTGAGGAACAGGGCGGCCTCCGCGTCCACGAAGGCCGCGGCGCTGCGGTGGCTGACGGCCACGCCCTTGGGCTTCCCGGTGGAGCCGGAGGTGAAGATGATCCACGCGTCGTGCCCGGCACCGGGCCGGGCGGCGGTGTGACCGGCGGCACCCTGGACGGTCAGCTCGTGACCGGCCCCGACGACCGCCCGCACCCCGGCCTCGCCGAAGACCAGATCGGCCCGCTCGTCGGGGTCCTCGGCGTCCACGGGCACGTACGCGGCACCGGCGGCCAGCACCGCGAGGATCGCCACGTACAGATCGTTGGTGCCCGACGGGACCCGGACACCGACGCGGTCCCCGAGCCCGACGTCGACGGCGGCCAGCCGCTGCCGCAGGTGCTCCACCTCGACCGCCAGCGCGCGGTAGGTGAGCAGCCGGTGACCGTCGTCGAGCGCGGGCTCGTCGGGGTACGCGCGTACGGACGCCTCGAAGATGTCGACCAGGGTGCGGGGGGAGGCCGCTGGACCGGCGGAGAAGCGGGCCACGTCGCTCGGAGCCGTGCTCAACTCCCGGTCCAGCACGGTGAGGTCAGGGCTGTCGTGCAGGGCGGCCATCGGATCCTCGCGTCTCGAACCCGGACCATCCGGGGCGCCGGTGGGCCCGCAGGTCTGCCTGGGGATGTTCCGTTACGGCGCGAACAAGCCCAATACTCTAGTGGTCGGGTGACTTCGCCCTGTCATGTCCGCCACGCGGAGGCGAACGCGAGACGCCCCGGAGGTCCGGCGCCCCGGCTCCCACCTGTGCTTCTGCGACCTGGCGAGATGTCGCCCACATTCCTCCGAAGGAAGGCCTTCCTCCCCGGAAACGGCGAAAAGCCCCTCGGTGAGAGGGGCTTTTCGATCTGTGTCCGAGGGGGGACTTGAACCCCCACGCCCGATAAAGGGCACTAGCACCTCAAGCTAGCGCGTCTGCCATTCCGCCACCCGGACAAGGTGTCTGTCGCGCGGGTTCTCCCCGCGGCGACGACGTAAACATTACCAGGCTCTCAGGGGTGGCCGATCACCCCCCGCCCGCACCCGGCCGGGCGTGAACGGCCTGTGACGGACCGGGTCCGGTATTGGGGTGCGGGCCGGGGAGAGGGAGTATGAGGAGGACCCACCAGCAGTGACAGCGGGAGGAAGCACGTGAGCGAGACGGACACGGCCAGGAGCGTCACCGGCGAGGACGAGGTCGTGGACCTCTGCCGCGAGCTGATCCAGATCGACACCAGCAACTACGGCGACCACTCGGGTCCGGGCGAGCGCAAGGCGGCGGAGTACGTCGCCGAGAAGCTCGCCGAGGTGGGGCTCGAACCGCAGATCTTCGAGTCGCACCCGGGCCGCGCCTCCACGGTGGCCCGGATCGAGGGCGAGGACCGGTCCCGGCCCGCGCTCCTCATCCACGGCCACACGGACGTCGTACCGGCCAACGCCGACGACTGGACCCACCACCCCTTCTCCGGCGAGGTCGCCGACGGCTGCGTGTGGGGCCGCGGTGCCGTCGACATGAAGGACATGGACGCGATGACCCTCGCGGTCGTCCGGGACCGGATGCGCAGCGGGCGCAGGCCCCCGCGCGACATCGTCCTCGCGTTCCTCGCGGACGAGGAGGCGGGCGGCACGTACGGGGCCCGCTACCTCGTCGACAACCACCGGGACCTCTTCGAGGGCGTCACCGAGGCGATCAGTGAGGTGGGCGGATTCTCCTTCACGGTGAGCGAGGAGCGGCGGCTGTACCTGATCCAGACGGCCGAGAAGGGCATGCACTGGATGAAGCTCACCGTGGCCGGCACGGCCGGGCACGGGTCGATGATCCACCGGGACAACGCGATCACCGAGCTGTCGGAGGCCGTCGCGCGGCTGGGGCGGCACAAGTTCCCGGTGCGGGTCACCAAGACCACCCGCGCCTTCCTCGACGAGCTCGGTGACGCGCTCGGCACCGAGCTCGACCCGGAGGACATGGAGTCGACCCTCGTGAGGCTCGGCGGCATCGCCAAGTTCATCGGCGCGACGCTGAGCAACACGGCCAACCCCACGCAGCTGGGCGCCGGCTACAAGGTCAACGTCATCCCCGGCGAGGCGACCGCCCACGTCGACGGACGGTTCCTGCCCGGGCACGAGGAGGAGTTCCTCGCCGACCTCGACCGGATCCTCGGCCCCAAGGTGCGGCGCGAGGACGTCCACGCCGACAAGGCCGTCGAGACCACCTTCGACGGGGCGCTCGTGGAGGCGATGCAGTCCTCGCTGCTGGCCGAGGACCCGACCGCCAAGGCGATCCCCTACATGCTCTCCGGCGGGACGGACGCGAAGTCCTTCGACGACCTGGGTATCCGGGGCTTCGGCTTCGCGCCGCTGAAGCTGCCGCCGGAGCTGGACTTCGCCGGCATGTTCCACGGCGTGGACGAGCGGGTGCCGGTAGAGGGCCTGAAGTTCGGTACGCGGGTGCTCGACCGGTTCATCGACGCGTCCTGAAACCGCCCATACGAAACAGCGCTATTCGTTCGGGTGTACGAGATCGACTGGGAAGAGTGAATGCGACCATAAGCTCGTAGCCTCATTACTCCCTCCTCGTTACAGGTAATGCGATCGCAAGATGGGTCGCTTTGCCAACTAGGAGGAATAATGATCAAGAAGGTCGTCGCTGCTGCGGCTGCCACCGGTGGGCTGGTTCTCGCGAGCGCGGGCCTGGCCGTCGCCGACTCGGGTGCCCAGGGTGCCGCCGTGCACTCCCCGGGCGTCCTGTCCGGCAACGTTGTTCAGGTGCCCGTTCACGTCCCGGTGAACGTCTGCGGCAACACGGTCTCCGTGATCGGCCTGCTGAACCCCGCCTTCGGCAACACCTGCGTCAACAAGTGACGCTTCCCCCTCTTTGAGGGGAGTTCCAAAGCCATCGGTCCCGGAGCGCGTGCCATGCGCTCCGGGACCGAACGCTTCTTTCGAGGAATTCGAGAAGAATTCGAGACAGGTCGAAGGCAGGTATTCAGGAATGCGACAGGTCACCCGCAAGGGTCTGATGACCGTGGCGGCCGCGACCGGCGTGATCGCCGCCGCGGGCGGCTCCGCGCACGCCGACTCGGGCGCCCAGGGTTCCAGTTCGGGCTCGCCCGGCGTGCTGTCCGGGAACACGGTGCAGGCACCGGTGCACGCGCCGGTCAACGTGTGCGGGAACACGGTCAACGTGATCGGTGTCCTCAACCCGTCGGTGGGCAACTCGTGCGCCAACCAGGGCGGTGGATCGTCGTCGGGGGGATACGGCGATTCGGACGGCAGCGGCGGCTCGCACGCCGGCGGCCATGCCAGTGACTCGCCCGGCGTCGGCTCGGGCAACCATGTCGAGGCGCCGGTCTACGCGCCCGTGAACGTCTGCGGCAACAGCGTCGACGTCATCGGCGCCGGCAACTCCAGCACGGGCAACGACTGCGCCAACGGCGGCTCCGGCGGGCACCACACCGACCCGCCCGGCGGCGGCCACGAGAACCCGGGACAGCCGGGCGACCCGGGCGACCCCGGAAACCCCGGTGGTCCGGACGGGCCCGGAAAGCCGGGCGACCCCGGCAAGCCCGGACACCCGGGCGACCCCGGCACCCCGCCCGGCGCGGACGGCGAGAAGCCGGGCGGTTCGTCGGACGGCAACGAGCTGGGCGGCCAGTTCGTCACCCAGCCCAAGGGCGACGCGCAGCTCGCCAGCACCGGCAGCGACCTGCCGCTCGGCCTCGCCCTGCCGGCCGGAGCGGGCGCGCTGCTCGCGGGCTCGATCCTCTACCGCAAGGCGCGCACCTCGGCCTGACAGGCCCGGAAGGCCAAGCCAAGGCCTGACAGCAGCGGAAAACGGAGCGGGCCCCGCCGATGCGGGGCCCGCTTCCGTGTGTGCCTTCTCCCAGTGCCCCGTCTCAGCTCACCACGTGGCCCGCACCTGACGGATGATCCGCCGGCGCAACCGCACCTTGCGGCTGCCGTCGCGCAGCAGGCTCAGACGGTGCAACTCCCAGTGTCCGTACTCGGCGTGGTCGGTCAACAGACGTGCCGTCTCCTTGCGGGAGACCCCGCGCGGCACGTACACGTCGACAAATTCGTATTCCGGCATCGCATCTATTGTGCGGGCTGGGGCCTGGTACGGATAGCGTCTGCACTATGTCTGATGCTGCGCAGCCCACCGCTGCCGAGGTACGCGCCGCCGCCGAGGCGGTCAAGACCGCGCTCGACCGCCACCTGGCCGCGGTCGAACGCAGGTCGGGGGAGGACGACCCGGCCGTCTACGAGGCGTTCAACCAGCTGGCCGCGGCCGCAGAGGTGTACGACGAACTGCTCTACGACCGTTACGACGAGGTCACACCCTTCGAGATCCCCGGTACGGAGGACGCGCTGCCCCCGTACACCGGGCCCGAGGAACCGAACGCGCTGAGCGTACTGATCCGCCGCGACTACGCGGTGGCGGAGCCACAGCGGCTGCTCGCCCATGCCCAGCGGATCGAGGCCGCGGAGGGCGAGGACGGCCCGGCCGCCTCCGGGACGATCCACGGTGCGCTCGGGCTCCTCTTCGGCGAGTTCGAACCCGACGAGATCGCCTCCCGGCACAAGGAGTTCGGGCTGGAGGAGGGCGACTCCACGCTCTGGGTGACGGCGGCCGAGGAACCGGCCGACCCCGGGGAGTGGCTGGAGGCGCCGTTCGAGCAGGTCGATCCGCAGAGTGTGGTCTGCCGCTTCGACGTCAGCGCCGTGTTCGACGACGTCGATGACGATGACGACGACGAGGACGACGAGGTGGTGGACGAGGTCGAGGACGACCTCGACACCGACCTGGACGAGGACGAGGATCTGGAGCCGCTCGACGCGGACCGCCGCTGAGCGCACACGTCAGCCACCCGACGGCGGGGGGGGCGGGGGCCCCCCCGGGCCCCCCCCCCCGGGGGGCGCCGCGGATAGGGCGGGGGGGCCCCCCCGGCACCCCGGGGGGACGGGGGGGAGATAGGGAGA
>NZ_JBVHEP010000033.1:0-111470 GCF_055562795.1 Streptomyces sp. NPDC016851 | reverse complement strand
TTGGATGACGCGTTGCTGGGAGGGGCCGTTGGGGGCGGTGAGGCCGTTGCTGGCGCCGTCCTGGTTGACGGCGCTGCCGCGGACGATCGCGAGGACGGTGTGTCCGTTGCGGCGGGCGTCCGACAGCTTCTCCAGGACGAGTACGCCCACGCCCTCGGACCAGCCGGTGCCGTCCGCCCCGGCGGCGAACGACTTGCAGCGCCCGTCCGGGGACAACCCCTTCTGTCTGCTGAACTCGATGAAGGTGTCGGGGGTGGACATGATGGTGACGCCGCCGGCGAGGGCGAGCGTGCATTCGCCGGCACGGAGGGCCTGGGCGGCCATGTGCAGGGCGACGAGGGACGACGAACAGGCCGTGTCGACGGTGATGGCGGGACCTTCGAACCCGAAGGCGTACGACACCCGGCCCGACAGCACGCTGGCCGCCGACCCCGTCATGCGCTGGCCCTCCGCGCCGCCCGCGCCGCCCTGGTCGCGGAACGTGAAGGTCCCCGCGTACACGCCGGTGGCGCTGCCGCGCAGGCTCGTCGGGTCGATGCCCGCCCGTTCCAGTGCCTCCCAGGAGGTCTCCAGCAGCAGCCGCTGCTGGGGGTCCATGGCCAGCGCCTCGCGCGGGGAGATCCCGAAGAACTCCGCGTCGAACTCCGCCGCCCCCTGCAGGAAGCCGCCTCGTCGTGTGTACGACGTCCCGGTGCTGTTCCCGTCCGGGTCGTAGAGCGCGTTCAGGTCCCAGCCGCGGTCGGCCGGGAAGTCGGAGATCGCCTCGCCGCCGGAGGCCACCAGTTCCCACAGCTCCTCCGGCGAGCCGATCCCGCCGGGCAGCCGGCTGCCCATGCCGACGACGACGATCGGATCGTCGCCGGAGTCGCTCGAGCCGCTCACGGGAGCCGCCGGGGAGGCCGGGCCACCGAGCAGTTCGGCGCGCAGATACCGGACGACGGCGTCCCCGGTGGGGTGGTCGAAGATGAGGCCGGGCGGGACGCGCAGCCCCGCCGCCGCACTGAGCCGGTCGCGCAGTTCGACGCCGGTGAGGGAGTCGAAACCGAGCTCCTTGAATGTGAGTTCCATGTCGACGGATGCCGTGGACGCGTACTCCAGTACGGCGGCCACCTCACGCCGGACCAGATCCGCGACGGCCCGCTCGCGTTCTGCCTCCGGCAGCCCGGCCAGGCGCTCCGCCAGCGGAGCCGTGGCTCGCGGTGCCGTGACCGGCCCGGCATCGGCGACGGCGTTCACGTCGGCGTCGCCTCCGGGGGTGACGGTCCGCGCGGCGGCATCGTCCGGTGCCGACAGCCAGTAGGACGCCCGCTGGAACGCGTACGTGGGAAGCGCGACACGGTGACCCGGCGCCACGCTGTGCCAGTCGACGGACACACCGCGGGTGTGCAACTCGGCCAGCGCCGACAGCAGTGTCGGCACATCGGCGCGTGAGCGGCGTGCCGAGGCGACGAGCAGCGCGTCCTCGGTGAGGCAGTCGCGCCCCATCGCCGCCAGCACGGCGTCCGGGCCCACCTCCAGATACGTACGGATGCCGGACTTCTCCACCGCGCGCATGCCGTCGAGGAAGCGGACGCTGTCGCGGGCGTGGCGCACCCAGTACTCGGCCGTGCCGATCTCCTCGGCCGGGACCGCGCGACCCGTCAGGTTGGACACCACCGTGATGCGGGGTGTGCCGTAGTCCAGACGCCCCGCGACCTCGCGGAAGGCATCGAGCATCGCGTCCATGCGGGGTGAGTGGAACGCGTGGCTGACCTGCAGCTGCTTGGTCTTGCGCCCTTGCTCGGCCCAGTGCCCGGCGACCTCCAGGACGGCGTCCTCGTCGCCCGCGATCACTGTCGACAGCGGGCCGTTGGCCGCAGCCAACGCCACTTGGTGCTCCCGTCCCGCCAGGCTGGTCCGCACCTCCTCCTCGGACGCCTGGACCGACACCATCGCGCCGCCGCCCGGAAGGTCCTGCATCAGCCGTCCGCGCGCGGCCACCAGTGCCGCCGCGTCCGGCAGCGACAGCACCCCCGCGACATGGGCGGCGGCGAGTTCGCCGACGGAGTGGCCGAGAACGACGGAGGGGGCGACTCCCCAGTGGCCGAGGAGCCGGTGGAGCGCGATCTCGTACGCGAAGAGGGCCGGCTGGGTGTAGCGGGTGTGGTGAAGCAGCGCGCCGTCGGCGGAGTCCGCGTCCGCGAACATCACGTCCCGCAGCGGTCGGTCGAGTTCGTCGTCCACCACGGCGCACACCTCGTCCAGGGCCCGGGCGAACACCGGGAACGCCCGGTACAGCTCGCGTCCCATGCCCGCGTGCTGGCTGCCCTGGCCGGTGAACAGGAACGCCACGGCGCCGTCGCCCGCCACGCCGCGTACGAGACCGGGCGCCGGGTCCCCGGCGGACAGCGCGTGCAGCGAGGCCAGCAGCGCGGACCGGTCCTCGGCGACGACGACGGCGCGGTGCTTGAAGTGCGTCCGCGTGGTGGCGAGGGAATGCGCCACGTCGGCCGGTGCGAGTTCGGGGTGGTCCAGCAGTCGGCGGGCCAGCCGGTCGGCCTGGGCCCCGAGTGCTTCCCCGGTCCGCGCGGACAGGGGCGCGAGGACCGGAACGGTCACGTCGGTGCCGGACGGCGCGGAGTCGGCTCCGCGCACGGGCCGCCAGTCGGACAGGACGAGGTGGCAGTTGGTGCCGCCCATCCCGAAGGAGCTGACGCCCGCGAAGACCGGCTCGTCGCCGTCGCCGCGTAGCGCGGCCGCCTCGGTGGCGACGGCGAGGCGCAGGTCGGCGAGGCGGATCGCGGGGTTCGGACGGGCGAAGTTGAGGCTCGGCACGAGTGTCCCGGCACGCAGGCACAGCGCCGCCTTGATGAGCCCCGCGATGCCCGCCGCGCCCTCCAGGTGCCCGATGTTGGTCTTCGCGGAGCCGACGAGCAGGGGGGTGTCCGTGGTGCGGCCGGCGCCGAGGACCGTGCCGAGCGCCGCCGCCTCGACGGGGTCACCCACCGGGGTTCCCGTGCCGTGCAGCTCCACGAACCGCACTGCAGACGGCTCGATCCCGGCCGCGGCATACGCCTGGCGCAGGACCTCCTCCTGGGCGGCGCCGCGCGGGGTGGTGAGCGCCCCGCCACCGCCGTCGTTGTTGACGGCACCACCGCGGATGACGCAGTACACCGCGTCCCCGTCGGCGACCGCCTGCCGCAGCGTCTTCAGGACGACGACGCCGCCGCCCTCCCCGCGTACGTACCCGTCGGCCCGCTCGTCGAAGGTGTACGTCCGTCCCTCGGGGGACAGGGCTCCGAAGCGCTCCGCGACAGTGAAGCCTTCCGCGGCCAGGTTGAGGCTGACTCCGCCGGCCAGCGCCACGGTGGACTCACCTTTGCGCAGGCTCTCGCAGGCGAGCTGGACGGCCACCAGCGAGGAGGACTGGCCGGTGTCCACGACCAGACTGGGGCCCCGCAGCCCCAGCGCGTAGGACAGGCGGTTGGCGATGATGCCGCGGCTGGTGCCGGTGATGGTGTGGTGGGTGACGCCCTCGGCACCGTACTGGTGCACGAGCTTGGCGTAGTCGTCCCAGATCGCGCCGATGAAGACGCCGACGGGGGCCTCGTGCAGCGAGGCGGGGACGATGCCCGCGTTCTCCAGCGACTCCCAGCCCAGTTCGAGGACCAGGCGCTGCTGCGGATCCATGGCGATCGCCTCGCGCGGGGAGACGCCGAAGAACTCCGGTTCGAACCCGTCGATCTCGTCGAGGAATCCGGCCGGCCGGGTGCCGGTGCCTGCCGGAAGTCCGGGACGGCCCGCGGGGACCGGGCCGACCGCGCTCTCGCCGCCGGACAGCAGACGCCAGAAGGCATCGGGGTCCTGGGCGCCGGGGAAGCGGCAGGCGATGCCCACCACAGCGATTGCGTCGTCCGGTACCGAATACCCCTCCGGACGATCGGATCCGGGACGAATGGCCATGTTCTTCGCTCTCCTGTCGGCGACAACAGCACGCGACGGACCGGACCGTGGCGCGCGGACGTGCGTGAAGTGGCGCGGGCGGGGTGCGAGCAGCCGCGCAGAGGCTGCTCGCACCGCGCTCGCGAGGGGGGATAGCGGTGAAGGTGCTACGGGTACGCGTAGAAGCCGCGGCCGGACTTCTTGCCCAGCAGTCCTGCCTCGACCATGCGCAACAGCAGGGCGGGCGGCGCGTACAACGGCTCCTTGGACTCCTCGTACAGGGCCTCGGCGATCGAGACCGTGGTGTCGAGGCCGATCAGGTCGGCGAGCCGAAGCGGGCCCAGCGGGTGCGAGCAGCCCAGCGTCATGCCCTGGTCGATCACCTCGGCGGTGGCGAGGCCCGAGTCGACCATGCGGATCGCGGACAACAGGTAGGGGAACAGCAGGGCGTTCACCACGAACCCCGCGCGGTCCGGTGACTTGATGGCGGTCTTGCCGAGCCGCCCCGCAACAAAGTCCTCGGTGCGACGGCTCACCTGGGGATCCGTCAGGATCGAGTCGACGAGCTCGACGAGAGGCAGTACCGGGGCCGGGTTGAAGAAGTGGATCCCGATGACTTGCTCGGGACGGGTCGTGGCGTGCGCGAGGCGCGCGACGGACAGCGATGACGTGTTCGAGGCGAGGATCGCGTCCGGAGCCTGGACGATCTTGTCGAGTGAGGCGAGCAGGTCGAGTTTGAGGGCCTCGTCCTCCTTCACCGCCTCGATCACGAGCTGTCGGTCGCTCAGTTCGCCGAGATCGCGGGTGAACGTGATCCGCCGCAGCGCCTGATCACGCTGCTCCTCGGTGATCTTCCCCTTGCTCAGGGCGCGGTCCAGCGAGCGGGTCACCCGCGCGGGGCCGGCCTCAAGGGACCTGTCGGAGGAGACCGCGACCCGGACGTCGCAGCCCGCCTTCGCGCACAGTTCCGCGATCCCGGCTCCCATGATGCCGCTGCCCACGACACCGATCCGTTCGATGGCGTCGACGACTTCGGCACCCTCGACCAACGCGGTACTGGTCATCCCGTCACCCCCCAGCGCAGCAGCGAGGCGCCGATGGACATGCCCCCGCCGAACCCGGCGAGCAGCACGAGGTCTCCGGGCGCCAGAGCGCCCGAGCGGTTCGCCTCGTCCAGCGCGACCGGCACCGAGGCGCTGCCGACATTGCCGTACTTCTGAAGGGTCCGGTGCGTGACCGCACCGGTCAGACCGGCCAGTTCGACGACCTCGCCGAGCATCACCCCGTTCGCCTGGTGCGGTACGAAATGGTCCACCGCGTCCATGGTGACGCCGACGCGGTCGGCCAGTGCGGTCAGAGCCGGCGGCACGTGCTCGCTGACGAAGTCGCGCACCCCACGACCGTTCATCCGGAAGTAGTGGCCGCCCTCGGCGAGGGTCGCCTCCGAGGCGGGGTTCCTGCTGCCGCCCGCCTCCACCCGGATGAGGTCGTGGGCGTCTCCCCGGCTGACGAGGTCGGTGCCGATGATGCCGTAGGGCTCGTCGACCGGGCCGAGGACAGCGGCACCGGCGCCGTCGGCGAACAGCACGGCCGTGCGTCGGTCGCCGAAGTCGAGGATCCGGGAGTAGACGTCGGCACCGATGACGAGAATCCGGGAGCCCGGACGCGTCTGGGCGAGGCCGCGCGCCACCTCCATCGCGTAGACGAAGCCGCTGCACACGACATTGACGTCGAGGCAGGCCGCCCGGTACGCGCCGAGCGCGTCCTGCACCAGATACGACGTGGGCGGCTGGGGGAAGTCCCCGGTCGATGTGGACACGATCAGAAAGTCGATGCCCTCGGCGGTCATGCCCGCCTGCTCCAGGGCTCGCTCGGCCGCGCGGGCGGCGAGGTCCGAGGTGGCCTCGTGCGGTGCCGCGTAGCGCCGCGACACGATCTGCGTCTTGCGCTCGATCCATTCGGCCGTGACGCCGACGCGTGCGGCGACCTCCTCGTTGCCGACTTCCTCCTTGGGCAGATAGGAACCGGTCGATATGATTCCGATTCGTTTTCCTGTCACGTCACGTGGCCCTTTCCTGGGACTTCGCACGTTCGGAAGGCGCATTCCGGCCCGTGGTGCGCAGCGGATTCAGCCGCTCGACCCCGATGGCGGCCCGCTTCTCGGGATCGGTGACACCGAGGCCTTCCTCGGGGGCAAGACACAGCACACCGACCTTGCCGATGTGCCTGTTCCGCTGCACGAGCCGGGCGGCCTCGGCAACCTCGGCCAGCGGATACACCTTCGAGAGGACGGGGGACAGCCGGCCGAGTGCGACCAGCCGGTTGCACTCCCACTGCTCCTGGAGGTTCGCGGCGTGGCTGCCCACAATGCGCTTGAGGTTCATCCAGAGATAGCGGTTGTCGAACTGGTGCTGGTAGCCGGTGCTCGAACCGCAGGTGACGACGACTCCACCGCGGCGGACGACGAAGACCGAGATACCGAACGTGGCCTGGCCGATGAAGTCGAAGACGACGTGCGGATCCTCGCCCACCGCCGCTCTGATGGCCCGGCCCAGCCGTTTGCCCAATTCGATGGTGCGGTCCGGCGTGAGCGCGTCATCGCCGCCCAGGCCGATCTCATTACGGTTGATGACGACATCGCAGCCGAGAGCACGCAGAATGTCGGCCTTTTCTTCCGAACTGACCACCCCGATGGGTATTCCGCCCGCATTCTTGACCAGCTGCACGGCGAAGGCACCGAGACCACCGGTCGCCCCCCAGATGAGGACGATGTCGCCCTGCTTGATGCGGGCCCCGTTGTCGCTGACCAGCATCCGGTACGACGTGGCGGCCGTGAGCATGACGCCCGCCGACTCCTCCCAGGTCAGATGAGCGGGCTTGGCCAGCAGTTGGCTCGCCCGGACGACGGAGTAGTGCGCCAGGCCGCCGAAGTTGGTCTCGTAGCCCCAGATGCGCTGGCCGGCGCCGAGCATGCCGTCGGCGTGCGTGGCCGGCTCCTGGTCGTCCACCTGCACGCAGCTGACCACGACATGGTCGCCTGGGCGCCAGCGCCGCACTCCGGCGCCGACGCGCACGATGACACCCGAGGCGTCGGAGCCCAGGACGTGATGGGGCAGGTCGTGGCGCGCCGCGTATCCGCCCTCCCGGCCCATTCGCTGGAGGAAATGGAACGTGGGTACCGGGGAAAACGTCGCCGACCAAACTGTGTTGTAGTTGATGGAACTCGCCATCACGGCCACCACAACTTCGTCCGGTGCGAGTTCGGGCATCGGCACTCGACCCACGTGGAGAGACTTCCGCACATCCCTTTCGGAGGCGCCGTCGAACATGTGCAGGTCGTCGATTTGCAGATGCGCGGCCGTATAGCTGTCGGGAAGATCGATCTTCTCGATTTCCTCCGCGTCGACCCCTTCCAGGAGCGCCTCGGTCAACGCATCCATACGAACCCCTTCCGTCGGGAAACCGGCTGTTCCAGGATGGAAGCCGCCGATTCGGATCAGAGTGTCGAGGGCCACAAGCTGCGTGCGAGTTCCCGCGACGCCGGACACGTTACGCATTCGCTCCGGTCGACTCGTACCCTTAGGCGCCCCCTATACGGCACTCATAAGGGTGGGGGAGCGGCATCGATAGGGGGCTTATGGAATTGAAAGTCATACGGCAGGACGCGCTCGGTGCGATTGAGTACGGCCCGCCTTCACGCCGAGTGTTGTGATGCCGCTCACATTCCTAATTGGCGTGTCAGATAGGGAGGGGATGGTTCCGGGGATGAGGCGTCTGGAATCGTGCCCCAGCTCAAGTGGGCTGTGGACGTCTGACAACCGCACGGTGCAGGGAGAAGGTGCCCGTCGCCCCTACAGCTAGCATCGAAGCTCCGGCATGGCTCCCAGCAGAGGCGACGATCATGGATCCGGCCGCAGTGTCCCCCACCGCAGCCAGCATCGGCCTGCGTCAGTTGCTGATGGTGCTGGGTGACTCGTTGGTGGAGGTGCAGGCCGCTCCCGCCGGGCTGGACGTCGAGATCCGCGGGGTCTCGCTGCTCGATCCCGAGGATCCGCCGACCGCACAGCCGGGCGAGCTCGTCCTGGTGATCGGTGCGCGTGGCCGGGCCGCTTTTCCCGCGCTGCGGGCCGCCGGGCGGGACGGAGCCGCCGCCGTCGTGGTCAAGCTGGACGGGCCCGGCCAGGCCGCGGCGCTCAGCGAGACCGCCGCCGAGGCCGGGGTCGCCCTGCTCTCGCTGCGCAGCGAAGCACGCTGGGAGCAGGTGAACGCGCTGGCCCGGGCCGCCCTCGACGACGCACCGCCGGGGGAGCCCGGCATGGGGGCCGAGGAGGGCGACCTGTTCTCACTCGCCCAGACCACCGCCATCCTCACCAGCGGCATCGTCAGCATCGAGGACGCGGCGAACCGGGTGCTGGCCTACTCCCGCACCACCGACTCCGACGAGGCGGACGATCTGCGCCGGCGCTCCATCCTCGGCTGGCAGGGGCCGGAGGGCTATCTGGCCAAGCTGCGTGAGTGGGGCGTGTTCCAGCACCTGCACTCCAGCGACGAGGTGATCGGTATCGACAGCCACCCCGAGCTGGGCATCCGCCGCCGGCTCGCGGTGGCCATCCGGTCCGGAGACCGGCAGCTGGGCACCATCTGGGTGCAGGAGGGCTCGATCCCGCTGTCCGAGCGCTCGCGCCAGGCACTGCTGGGCGCCGCCCGGGTCGCGGCGCTCCATCTCGTACGCCGTCGCCGGGAGCTCTCGGACGACGTCACGCTCACCCGGACCCTGCTGGCCGGGCTCCTGGACGGCAGCACCGGACCGCAGCCGCTCGCCACGCACCTGGGATTCGACGCCACCCGCCCGGCCGCCGTGCTGGGCTTCTCGTACGGCACCACGGAGGCGTACGAGACCGCGGAGGGCGTCGCCTCCCCGGAACTGACCCACTCCGAGGTCACCAACCTGGTCTCCGTGCACATCGCCGCCCGGCACCGCAGCGCCCTGGTCACCCAGGTCGATCCCCGTATCTATGTGCTGCTGCCCCAGCTGCCCCGCGGCATCGACACGGACACGCTGCGCGGCTGGACCCAGGAGATCACCGACGCCGCGCGCCGCCACCTGGGTCTGCCGCTGCGCGGCTCGGTCGGGTGCCTGGTGCCGGGGCTCGGGGACGTCCCCGAGTCACGCCGGGAAGCCGACCGCATCCTCGACGCCATGGTGAGCGCCGGCGTGACCGTCGCGGTCGCCGCGCTGCCGGACATCCAGGCCGAGGTGCTGGTCAGCGAGATACTGACGCTGCTCGCCGCCCGCCCCGAGATACGGGATCCCCGGCTGACCGCCCTGCTCTCGCACGACAGCCGGCACCAGGGCCGGCTCGCCGAGACGCTCCTGACGTACCTGAACTCCTTCGGTGACATCCGGGCGGCGGCCGCACAGCTCCATGTGCACCCCAACACGCTGCGGTACCGCCTTCGCCGGGCCGAGCAGCTGACCGGCCTCGATCTCAGCCGTCCCGACCAGCGTCTGCTGGCGATGCTCCAGCTGCGGCTGCCACCCACCGGCTGAACCGGTTCGGCATGGGCCGGTTCGGCATGGGCCGGTTCCGCATTGGCCGGTCGTACAGCCATCGCGGGCGAGTTTGTTCAGCCTTCACAAACATTTGGCCCCATGAGCCCCCATACGCTTGCGCAAATCCATTTCCGCAAGTGATGCGGCCCACCTCCCACGAGGAGACGGAGCGAAACGCGGACGTGCGGTGACGACCCCATCACCGGCACGACATCCGGATTCCGCGAATCGCACCGTGAACGCTTCCGGGAATCGTCAGTGCCCCGGCCGTCCCTCCCGACGCACAGCACGGCACTCCCAACGACCCCATGGATGTCGACATGACTACACGTCCCCCCGATTCACTGGCCCCTGACACCGATCAATCCAGCAGTGGTCAGCCTCCGGAGCAGCAGGCAGGTCTGCAGGCCGGTCTCAAGAACCGCCATCTGTCCATGATCGCCATCGGCGGTGTGATCGGTGCCGGTCTCTTCGTGGGCTCCGCCTCCGGCATCGCCGCCGCCGGGCCCGGCATCCTCGTGTCCTACGCACTGGTCGGCGCCCTCGTCGTCTTCGTGATGCGGATGCTCGGCGAGATGGCCGCGGCCAACCCGACCTCCGGGTCCTTCTCGGCGTACGCGGACCGGGCGCTCGGCCGCTGGGCCGGGTTCTCGATCGGCTGGCTGTACTGGTTCTTCTGGGTCGTCGTCCTCGCCGTGGAGGCGACCGCGGGCGCCGTCATCCTGGAAGGGTGGGTGCCGGCCGTACCGCAGTGGGCCTGGGCCCTGATCGTGATGATGGTCCTCACCGCCACGAACCTGGCCTCGGTCGGCTCCTTCGGCGAGTTCGAGTTCTGGTTCGCCGGCATCAAGGTCGTCGCCATCACGGGCTTCATCGTCCTCGGCGGGCTGGCCATCTTCGGTGTGCTGCCCGGCTCCGACCACGCCTCCACGGGATTCGGAAACCTCACCGAGCACGGCGGCTTCCTGCCGAACGGGCCGGGGGCGATCCTCACCGGCATCCTGCTGGTCGTCTTCTCCTTCATGGGCAGCGAGATCGTCACCCTCGCCGCCGGTGAGTCCTCGGACGCGCGGCGGGCGGTGGCCAAGGCGACCAGGAGCGTGATCTGGCGGGTCGGTGTCTTCTACGTCGGCTCGATCCTCGTCGTGGTCGCCCTGCTGCCGTGGAACGACCCCGCGATCGAGAAGAAGGGCTCGTACGTCGCGGCCCTCGACTCGATCGGCATCCCGCACGCCGGCGAGATCATGAACTTCATCGTGCTGACCGCCGTGCTGTCCTGTCTCAACTCCGGCCTCTACACCGCCTCCCGGATGGCCTTCTCCCTCGGGCAGCGCGGCGACGCCCCGCGGTCCTTCGCGCGGACGAACCCGCGGGGTGTCCCGCAGGCCGCGATCCTGGCCTCCGTGGTCTTCGGCTTCGTGGCGGTCGCCTTCAACTACCTGTGGCCGGACACGGTCTTCCAGTTCCTGCTGAACTCCTCGGGCGCCGTCGCGCTCTTCGTGTGGCTGGTCATCTGCTTCTCGCAGCTGCGGATGCGGGGGATCATCCTGCGCGAGAGCCCGGACAAGCTCGTCGTCCGGATGTGGCTGTTCCCCTATCTGACCTGGGCGACGATCGCGATGATCACGTTCGTCCTGCTCTACATGCTCACCGACGACAAGGAGGGCGGCGGCCGCAGCCAGGTGCTGCTCTCGGTGCTCGTCGCCGCGCTGGTGATCGCGATCTCGCTGGTCCGGGAGCGGGCCCGCCGGAAGGACACCGCGGAGCCGGTCGCGCCGCGGTAGCCCCGGCTGCGCTGGAACCCCGGGCCGGATCGACTCCGGCCCGGGGTTCGGCGTTCAGCGGGCGGACTCCCGTTCCACCGGCAGCCACAGCTCGGCGTCCGCCGTCGTCCCGTCCGCCGAGAGGACGGTCCGCAGGATCTCGGGGCCGGGGCGGCTGCGGTACGGGTTGGACGGGAACCACTCGGTGAACACGTCGCGCCACAGTTCCTGGATGGCCTGCGGTGCCGGGCCGGACGTGGTGAAGACCGCCCAGGTGCCGGACGGGACGGGCAGGGTGGTGACGCCCGCGGGGGCGCCGGCCGGGACGTCCGACGGGGCGGACGCCGCGGTGATCACCGCCTGGTAGTAGTCGAGTTCGGTGCCCTCGGCGCGGCTCGGATCCAGGTCGTCGCAGACCGCGACGATGCCCCGCGGCTCCTGGTCCGAGAGCTTTCCGAGCTGCTCCAGGGCCTGTTTGCCGAGCCCCCGGACGAAGTCGATGATCGCCTGGTTCGGGCCCGAGTGCACGAGCGGGACACGGGTCTTGAAGCCGGCGACGGTGAAGGCCGGCCGGTCCACCACTCGGTAGTGCATGCTGCTGCTCCCTTCGACGGTGAGGCGGAAGGTCAGCCGGGGCTGGGAGACGAGCGCGGCGCCGGTGCGCCGGGCCTCGCCCGGGCCCACGCCGTGCATCGCGCGGAACGCCCGTGCGAACGCCTCGCCCGAGCCGTAGCCGTAGCGCACCGCGATCTCCAGCAGCGTCTCGTCGCCCGCGAGCACCTCCGCGCCCGCGACCGTCAACCGCCGGCGGCGGATGTACTCCGACAGGGGCATGCCTGCCAGCGCGGAGAACATCCGGCGCAGGTGGTACTCCGACGTGGTCGCGATCCGCGCCAGTCCGGCGCCGTCCACCGACCCGTCGAGGTGGCGCTCGATGTGCTCCATCGCCTGGTTGAGCCGCTCCAGCACGCCCGGTTCCTTCCTCTTTCGTGATCACCACGCTAGGCAGCGCGCACCCTGCCGCACCCGACATCCTGTGCCCGATCGGGTCGGGTGCCGCATCCACCGGACGGCGTAGGCGCACCGCCGTCCGGCAGGCGTACTTAAAGGGTCTTTACCGTGAACGGCTAGCATCGCCCGTCAACCGTCAGTTGCCGACCGGGACGAGGTGAGGACATGGGGGCGCCCAGGATCGCCGTCGCCGTGGTGACGATGGGGAACCGGCCCGAGGAGGTCGACGCGCTGCTGCGGTCCGTGGCCAAGCAGGACGTGCCGCCCGAGCGGATCGTGATCGTCGGCAACGGCTGCCCGCTGCCCGAGTTCGCCCGGCGGCTGTCGCTGCCCGGCGAGGTCACCCCGATCGAGCTCGACGAGAACCTCGGCTGTCCCGGCGGGCGGAACGCGGCCCTCGCGCGGCTGCGGGAGTTCGGCGACATCGACGTCGTCGTGGAGCTGGACGACGACGGGCTGCTCGTCGACGCCGATGTGCTGCGCCGTGTACGGGAGTTGTACGCCGCCGACGACCGGCTCGGCATCGTCGGCTTCCGCATCGCCGACGAACTGGGCGAGACACAGCAGCGGCACGTGCCCCGGATCGGCAACTCCGACCCCCTGCGAGGCGGGTACGTCACCGGGTTCCTCGGCGGTGGGCACGCGCTGCGGACGGCGATGCTCGACGAGATCGGCGACTGGCCCGCCCAGTTCTTCTTCGCGCACGAGGAGACCGACCTGGCCTGGCGCGCGGCCGACGCGGGCTGGCGCATCCTGTACGCGCCCGAACTGCTGCTCCAGCACCCGAAGACCTCGCCCGCCCGGCACGCCATCTACTTCCGCGTGAACGCCCGCAACCGGGTCTGGCTGGCCCGCCGCCGGCTGCCGTTCGCGCTCGTCCCCGTCCACCTGGGCGTCTGGGTGCTGCTCACCCTCGTGCGCAACCGGTCGCGTGCGGGGCTGCGCGCATGGTTCGGCGGGTTCGTGGAAGGTGTACGGGAACCGGCGGGTGAGCGGCGGCCCATGCACTGGCGGACGGTGTGGCGGCTCACGCGGCTGGGTCGTCCGCCGGTCATCTGACGCCGAAAGGCGCCCGGCAGGAAGCTTGGTGGGGCCCCGGCCGTTCACCTCCGCCGACCGGGACCCGGACCCGGCCGCGGCGGCGACACTCCCCCGAGTTGCGCGTCCAGACGCGCGCGCCGCCGGGCCAGATCCGACGTAGTGATCACATCAGGGTTTGCCAACCGATCGCTAACATGTGGCCAACGGTTCGCCGTTGCGTCGTCTGCCGATTGGCGCGAAGTCGCCGAACCAGGACGGACGACGGCCTGTGCTGGGGCGTTCCGGCGGAGAACGTGAGGGCGAAGGTGGCGGAAAACCGCTGCCCCGGGGGCGGAAACCCGTCAAGGGCGGTGGCACGGGGAGACGGGGGCGTGATGGGGGCATCTGCCTGTTCGGGCAGCGAGGACGGTTCCGACGGGCGGCGCGGGCTGCGGTTCGGCCTGCTCGGGCCGCCGGTGCTGTACGTCGGCACCGACGGGGGCGGCCGGAGCGAAGTACTCGATGTCGCGAGCCCCAAGTCCCGTGTGCTGCTGGCCGCGTTGCTGCTCGACGCCGGACGGGCCGTCTCCGTCGAGTCGCTCAAGGACGCGCTGTGGGGCGGGGCGCCGCCCGTTTCCGCCCAGGCCTCGCTGCACAACCACATAGCCCGGCTGCGGCGGTTGCTCGACGATCCCGAGCGGCTGCGGACCGTGCCGTCCGGGTATGTGCTGCGCGTCGACGAGGGGGAGCTGGACGTCCACGTCTTCGAGGCCCGTGTCGCCGCGGCGCGGGCCGCGCACGCCGGGCAGGAGTGGGAGCGCGTCGTGCGTGAGTGCGGCGCCGCGCTCGCACTGTGGCGGGGCGCGCCGCTCGCCGGACTGCCGTCCGAGGTGGGCGGGTACGCCTTCGCACGGCGGTTGCGCGAGGCCAGGCTGCTGCTTCTGGAGTGGCGCTACGACGCCGAGTTGGCGCTGGGCGGCCCGCGTGTGGACGGGCTGGTGCCGGAGCTGGCGGCGCTGACCGCCGAGTATCCGCTGCGGGAGGTGTACCACCGCCAGCTCATGCTCGCCCTGCACCGGACCGGCCGCCAGGCCGAGGCCCTGGCCGTCCACCGGGACCTGCGCACCCGGCTGGTCGACCAGCTCGGCATCGAGCCCGGGCCGGGGGTGCGGGAGGCGCATGTGGAGGTGCTGCAGGTCGCCGCGCCGCCCTCGTCCGATCAGCCGCGGCCCGCTCAACTTCCCCCGCCACCGGCGCATTTCACAGGCCGGACCGCCGAACGCGACGCCCTGCGCCGGACCCTGACGACACCGGGAGCGCCGGCTTCGACCGCCCCAACTGCCCCATTGCCTGCCGCCGTCCCCGCCACCGCCGTCATCAGCGGCATGCCCGGCGTCGGCAAGAGCGCACTCGCGCTGCACGTCGCACACGAGTTGGCGGAACGTTTCCCCGATGGGCAGCTCTACCTCGACCTGCACGGCGCGACCCCCGGCATGGCCCCTCTCACCCCCGGTCAGGCGCTCACCGCCCTGCTGCGCGACCTCGGGGCCGACCCCTGCCGCATACCCGAGCACCCCGACGCGGCATCCGCGCTGCTGCGCTCGCTGCTCGCGCCGACCCGCACGCTCCTGGTGCTGGACGATGCCGCGAGCGCCGCGCAGATACGGCCGCTGTTGCCGGGCGGGGCCGGGTGCGCGGTGATCGTCACCAGCCGTTCGCCGCTCACCGCCCTCGACGGCGTCGCCCGCTTCCCGCTCGGCCCGCTGTCGGACGAGGAGAGCGCGGCGCTTCTGGTCGCGGCCTCGGGCCGGGCCGGGCTGGACGGTTCGGACGCCGCCCGCCGGCTCGTCGAACTCACCGGCCGCCTCCCCCTGGCCCTGCGCGTCGTCGCCGCGCGGCTCGCCGCCCGGCAGGCCCTCACACCGGACGTCCTCGCCGGGCAACTGGCCGGGACGCGAGGGCGGCTGCGCCACCTCGAGTACGACGACCTGAGCGTGCGCCGCTCCCTGGCCGTCGCCCATGACGCGCTCGCCGGTTCCGAGCGCGAGGCCGACCGGGACGCGGCCCTCACCCTCCGCCGTATCGGGGCGCTCGATCTGCCCACGTACGGCGCACCCCTGCTCGCCCGCCTCACCGGCACGGGCGAACTCCGCACCGAGGCCGCCCTGGACCGCCTCGTCGACGTGGCCCTGCTCCAGGAACCGGCGTACGGCCGCTACGCACCGCACGACCTCGTCCGCGACTTCGCCCGCGAGCTGGCGGGGGAGCGGGGTGGGGCGGGCACCGGCGGTTCCGGTGACGCCCGTGAAGGAGGCGGCACACAGAACGCCGACGACACCGGCGCAGAGCACAGCGGCGCCGACGACACAGGCGCCGACGACACAGGCGCCGAAGACACAGGCGCCGAAGACACCGACGCCGACGACACCGGTGCCTGTGAAACCGCCCTCCGCTGGTACGCCGCCGTCGCCGAGCGGGTGCTCGTCGCGATCGTCGAGCCCGGCCCCGACCAGGACGACCGCCGTCGCCCCACCGCGGCGCAGCCATCCGGGCACGCGGCTCACGTCGACACCGTCGCCCCCTTCGACACCCCCGAGGAGGCCTTCGCCTGGGGCGACAGCGAGCTGACGAACATCGTCACCCTGGTCGAGCGGTACGCGGACGACCCGTGCCGGCGGCGCGCGGGGCTCGTCTCCACCCTCGTGCGGCTGATCCTCCCCTACGCGCACCGCAGGGGACGCCTCGCCGAGATGGAGGTGCTCGGCCGGGCCGGCCTGCGTGTGGCGCGGCGGCTCGGGGACGAGGCGGCGCAGGCGTACGCGCTGGTCGATCTCGCCGGACTGCACTTCCTGACCGGCCGCCAGGGCGACGCACTCGACCTCAACGACCGCGCGCTGGCCATCTGGCGGCGGCTCGACGCCCCGTCCTGGATCCGCCGCTGCCTCAACAACCGCGGCCTGCTGCTCGACGGGCTCGGCCGGTCCGCCGAGGCGTGCGAGGCGCTGACCCGGAGCCTGGAGTACGCGCGGCAGCTGAACGATCCGTACGGCGAGGCCGTCACCCACAGCCACCTCGGCAACCTCTACGAGCACACCGACCCGCGGGCCGCCATCGAGCAGCACCGGCGTTCGCTCGCCATCGGGGACGAGATCGGCGCCGTCATCGTCCGGCACACCGCGCACTGCAACATCGGGTACGCCCATCTGCGGCTCGGCGAACCGGCCGCCGCCGCCCTGCACTTCGAGGAGAGCCTGCGCATCCTGGGTGGTCACGGCGACTGGCACGGCGAATCCCAGACCCGGCTCGGCCTGGTCCGCGCGCTGCGGCTGCTGGGCCGTACCGGGCGGGCCGCCCGCGAGTGCGCCGAGCTGCTGGACCGGGCCGACGCCCGCGCCGACCGCTACACCGGCGGTCTCGCCCGCCACCAGCACGGGCTGCTGCTACGGGAACAAGGGCGGACCGCTGCGGCACGCGAGGAATGGGGCTCGGCTCTCGCGGCGCTGGAGGGGACCGACGCGCACGCGGTGGTCGGGGAACTCCGCGAGCTGCTCGCTACTTGGCGTCCGCGTAGCACTCCACCACCGCCGTCGTGAACGGGAACCGCACCGGCGTCTCCCCGAAGGTCAGCCGGCCGGCCAGGTCAGCCGCCTCGCGGATCGCGGCGACGACCGTCTCCGTCTCCTCCTCGGGGCAGTGCACGATCACCTCGTCGTGCTGGAAGAAGACCAGCTCCGCCGCCAGGTCCGCGCAGGATCTGCGCAGTGCGGCGAGCAGCAGCAGGGCCCAGTCGGCCGCGCTGCCCTGGACGACGAAGTTACGGGCGAAGCGGCCGCGGGCGCGGGCGTTGGTGGAGGCGTACCCGGGCACCCACTGCCCGCTGCCGGGCTGCTCCTCGTCGGGGGCCGGGATGCCGGCCTCCTCCGCCGCGTCGTCCGCCCCCCGGGCCGCCGGCGGGCAGGTCCGGCCGAGCCACGTCCGCACGAGCCGGCCCTCCTCGCCGGCGCGGGCCGCCTCGTCGACGTACGCCACCGCCCGGGGGAAGCGGCGTCTGAGCGCGGCGAGGTTCTTCAGGCCGTCGCCGGAGGTCTGGCCGTAGACCGCGCCGAGCACGGCGAGTTTGGCCTGGGCGCGGTCACCGGAGAAGGCGCGGTCGGACACGGACTGGTAGAGGTCGCTCTCCCGCCCGGCCACCTCCATCAGCCCGGGATCGCGGGAGATAGCGGCGAGGACACGCGGCTCCATCTGGTCGGCGTCGGCGACGACGAGCCGCCAGCCGGGGTCGGCGACCACGGCCCGCCGGATCACCTTGGGGATCTGCAGGCCGCCCCCGCCGTTGGTCACCCAGCGCCCGGTCACCGTCCCGCCCGCGAGGAACTCGGGCCGGAACCGCCCGTCACGCACCCAGTCCTGGAGCCAGGACCAGCCGTGGGCGACCCAGATGCGGTACAGCTTCTTGTACTCCAGCAGGGGCTTCACGGCCGGGTGGTCGACGGACTCGATCTCCCAGCGGCGGGTCGAGGCGACCTTGATCCCGGCCTGCGCGAAGGCCTTGACCACGTCGGCGGGCAGATCGGGCCGCACCCGGCGGCCGAACGCCGCGGACACCTCGTCGGCCAGCTCGGCCAGGCGGCGCGGCTCGCCGCCGCCCGCGTACCGCTCGCCCAGCAGGTCGTGCAGCACCGCGCGATGTACTTCGGCGCGCCAGGGCAGCCCGGCACGGTTCATCTCGGCGGCCACGAGCATGCCGGCCGACTCGGCGGCCGTCAGCAGGCGCATCCGCTCGGGGTGCTCGGCCTGCGCATGCCGCTTCTGCTGTTCGGCGTAGACCGCGAGGAGGTCCGTCAGAGGCAGGTGGACGCCCTGTGGTTCGAACAGGGAGGACTGGGAGCCCGGTTCGGCGGAGCGCTGCGGCGGATCGGGCGGTACGGGGCCGCCGCGCAGCCGGGCCAGGGCGGCCGCGGCCGAGCGTGGTTCCCCGTACCGCCCCTCGTGGCCGAGGAGGAGCGTCTCGGCGGCCTCGATGTCGTAGCACCGCTCGACTCGCACCCCCGTCGCGAGCAGGCGCGGGTAGACCTCGGCGGTGGACCGCCACACCCACCGCGTGACGCCGGGACGGCTCCGTACGGCTTCGGCGGCATCGGCCTCCCGCCGCACCGGCCCGACGGGCAGCCCGTCCGGACCGAGGGGGGCGACGTCCACGCCACCGCCCTCGCCCACAGCAAGCGCCCACCGATCGGCCATGCTGGGAGTGTGCCAGGGGGGTCTGACAACGGCCCCGGGCCGCGACCCGGCCGTGGTGGCCGTCCCGGTCGCGGTGGCCCGCCCCTGTCCCGGTCTCGGCCGCGGACGCCGTCCCAGCCGTGGTGGCTGTCCCGGCCTCGGGTGCGGTCGCGGTCTCGGGCGCCACCCGGCCATGCTGGGCCGCCCGGCGGAGCGGGGTACCGCCGCACCCACCCTGCCGCCTGGGGGTACCTCCCAGGCCCTGAGGCACTGGAGGAGCCACGACTGCCCGCAGCTCAGCCCGCAGCTCAGCGGAGCGTCACGCCCCGTCCGCCGCGTCCTTCTGCGCCTGCACGACCTTCTCCAGCACCTCGGCCACGTACCGCTCGGTCCGCTCCTTGTCGATGCCCAGGCCGCTGAGGACGCCCTCGCCGTTCTCGTGCTCCAGCAGGGCGAGCAGGATGTGCTCCGTGCCGATGTAGTTGTGGCCGAGGCGCAGGGCCTCGCGGAAGGTGAGCTCCAGGACCTTCTTGGCGGCCTGGCCGTACGGCACGAGCTCCGGGGCCTCCTCGACGGCCGGCGGCAGTGCGGCGGTCGCCGCCTCGCGGACCGCGTCGAGGGAGGCGCCCTGCTCGACGAGCGCCTTCGCGGCGAGTCCGTCGGGCTCCGCCAGCAGACCGAGGACGAGGTGCTCGGGCACGCCCTCGGCGTTGCGCGCGGACTTGGCCGCGTTGTGCGCGGCCATCACCGTGTTGCGGGCCCGGGGCGTGTAGCGGTTGAAGCCCTGGCTCGGGTCGAGGTCGGCCGACTCCTTCGGCACGAACCGCTTCTGCGCGGCCTGCCGGGTGACCCCCATGCTCTTGCCGATGTCCGTCCAGGAGGCGCCCGAACGCCGGGCCTGGTCCACGAAGTGACCGATCAGGTGGTCGGCCACCTCGCCGAGGTGATCGGCGGCGAGCACCGCGTCCTGGAGCTGTTCGAGGGGTTCCTGGTGAACCGTCTTGATCGCCGCGATCAGATCGTCGAGGCGCACCGATGACGTGATGTTGGGGTTCGTCGTCATGTGTCAACCGTAGGTTGCGCCCCGCCGGGTGTCAACCGCGAGTTGACACCCCGCCGTCGGGCGCCGTCTACTTCGGAGAAGTCACCACCAGCCGCACCGCCAGCCCCGTGAACACCGTCCCGGAGACGATGTTCAGCCAACGGTTCACGCGCGCACTGCGCCTCAGCAGAGCCGCCAGCCGCCCCGCGAGCAGGCCGACGCTGCCGTCCCACAGGAAGCCCATCACGACGATCGTGATCCCGAGCAGCATCAACTGCCCCTGGACATGGCCGAGCGACGGGTCCACGAACTGGGGCAGGAACGCCACGTTGAAGAGGATCACCTTGGGGTTGAGCAGGTTGGTGATCGCGCCCTGCCAGAACGCCCGCCGCATGCCCGGGCCCGCGCTGCCCGCCCCCTCCTCGCCCGGCACCGAACGGTCGCGGAACGCCTTCACCGCCAGGTAGAGCAGATAGGCCGCGCCCGCCCAGCGCAGCACGTGGTACAGCGTCGGCAGCGCCGTGAACAGGGCCGACAGGCCGAGCGCCGCCGCGACCGCGTGCACGAGCATCGCGCACGCCACCCCGAACGCCGCCATCACCCCGGCGGTGGGCCCGCCCCGGCCGCCCATCGCCACGATGAACATCATGTCCGGGCCGGGGGTGATGCAGAGCGCGAAGGCGGCGACGAGGAACGCCGCGTACAGAGACATGTCCACCATGAGAGCCATGCTCGAAGCCCCGCCGCGCACGGACGACCCAATTCCGCGGAGTGAGACGTACGAGGTCGCGCATGCCGGGCCGCCCGTGACGGCGTGGCACCATCGGCCCCGTGAGTACGCCCACCACCGTCGACCGCGCGTTCGAGGCCGCCCTGTACGACACCAGCGAGACGGCCCTCGACACCGGCGCGTCCCTGCTTGCGTCCGACCCGGCGGCGGACGCCGAACTCACCCGGCGCGGTATGGAGTTCGTGGCGGCGGCCTGGCGGCGCGGCTGGCAGCCGGCCGACGTCGTACGCATCGTGCGGCGCGAACTGGACGACGTACACGTCCACCTGGTGGCGGAACTGATCCGCGCACAGGCGCGGCACGACCGACCGGACGACCGCCCGCGCGGCCGCCGCTGGAACGCGCAGCTCGCGGAGCTCCCCGCCGACGCCCCGCCCCGCACCGACCGCTTCTCGTACGCCACCACCGTGCTGGAGCTGTATCGCCTGCTGCTGCGTCTGCCCGCCCTCGAGTCCCTCGACGGGTCCCACGACGACCCGCCAGGTGAGCCGAGGACCGAGTCCCGGATGCTCGGCCGTATCCGCGCCCTGCTCGCCAAGGCCGAGGCCACCGGGTTCCCGGAGGAGGCGGAGGCGCTCAGCGCCAAGGCGCAGGAGCTGATGGCCCGGCACAGTGTCGACGAGGCGCTGCTCGCGGCCCAGGCCCCCTCGTCCGAGACGCCCGGGGCCTGCCGGATCGGTGTCGAACCGCCGTACGAGCAGGCCAAGGCGGTGCTGCTGGACGCCGTCGCCGCCGCCAACCACTGCCGGGCTGTGTGGAACGAGCCCCTCGGCTTCTCCACCGTGGTCGGCTTCGAAACCGACCTGGAAGCGGTCGAACTCCTCTACACCTCACTCCTCGTGCAGGCCACGACCGCGATGACGAAGGCGGAGGCGGCCCAGCGGGCGGGTGGCCGCAAGCGCACCAAGACGTTCCGGCAGTCCTTCCTCGCGGCGTACGCCCACCGCATCGGCACCCGCCTGGCGGCTGCCGCCGAGACACAGGTGACACAGGACCTGCTCCCGGTCCTCGCCTCCCGCGACGTGGCGGTCACCGGCCGGCTGGACCGGATGTTCCCGGAGACGACCACGACCCGCCTGCGTGGCATGCGCGACGCGGCGGGCTGGACGGAGGGCGCCCAGGCGGCGGACCGCGCCCAGGTGGGCCACCGCCCGCCGCTGCGCTGAGGTGCCGTCAGTCGCCGGGGGACTCGAAGCCGCTCACCGAGGCCTCCGCCGCGCCGCCGCTGCCGCTCCCGTCCCTCCGGGCGACCTCGCCGTACGACCACGGCAGGTCGTGTGCGTCCGCGGTGGCGCCCGGCAGGGCGAAGGACGCCTTCCGCACGGGAAGGCTCTTCGGGGAGCCCGCCTCGCCCCGGACGTAGGTGATCGTGAAGGACGTGGTGCCGCCCTTCCCGAGGGTGAGCGGCTGGGCCTTCGCGCTCTGCTCGGGGGACACCGACGTCGTGCTGTCCTCCGCCTGGAGGTCGACCGAGGGGAAGCCCTTCAGGGTGCACGCGCCGCCCTTGTTGGTGAGGGTGACGGTGACATTGCCCGTGTCCCCGGCCGCCGGGGCAGCACCGGCCCCGACCTCCACACCCAGATCACCGATCGCACAGGCCGAACCGCCCGGCCGGTCAGCGTTCTTGGCGTCATCGCCACCGGTCTTGCCGTCGTCGCAGGAGGTCAGCAGGAGCGTCGTGGCAAGGGCGGCGGCCAGGGCGAGGGGAGGAAGGGTGCGCATGGGGTCCTCTGGTGCGTGATGACGATGGGTGCGTGACGGGGATGGGTGCGTGACGGCGATGAGCGGTCCCGACGTATGGATCATCTCGGACGCAGGGCCCGTCACGCACCCGGGTGGGCCGCCCGCCCTGGGCGGCTTATCCGGCAAGACCCCGCGCTCCTACCCGAGGCCCGCCGTCGGCAGCCCGGTCGGCAGCTTCCCGCCCTCCGCCTTCTGGTACGTCTCCGCGCCGAGGCCGCCCTCCCAGGTGACCTTCAGGCTGCTCCCGTTCACGGAGTCGACCATGCCGGTCGTCCGGTCCTTGCTGCCGTCCGTGCACTTCAGCCGGATCATCCGCATCCCGGACTGCTCGCCCGCGGTGCCGCTGCACACGCTGCCGCCGGTGGCGAAGAGCGCGGCCTGCTTGCCGGTGATCACCAGGGCCACGGCCTTGCCGCCGGTCGTGGCGAGCCAGCTGCCCGCGAGCTCACCGGCGCCCGACCCGTCGGAACCGGAGCCGGAACCGGAGCCGGAGTCGCCGCCCGTTCCCTCGGACGCCGTGGCGGACGGGGCAGGGCTGGACGCCGAGTCGTCCCCGGAGTCGCCGTCACCGCTGCACGCGGACAGCACGAGCACGCCCGCCAGTCCCGCGGCCGCCGCCGCGATCCGCACCGGCATCCGCCGACGCGCTCCCGGGCGACGCGAGAAGATCACCGAAGTCACTGCAAGCCCCCAACCTGTAGCCGTCCGACCGGCCCCGGCGAAGCCCGCCGGCCCATGCCGGAACCCGCAGCAAGCTACCAGGAGCGGTCAAGAGGCCCCGGGGTGTGCCCCCGAGGGCCTCTCACCGGCAAGCCCCCGGCTCACCAGGACGACTTGCGCACCCCCGGCAAATACCCCGCGTGCGCCTGCTCCCGCAGACTCACCCGGGACAGTCCGAACGCCCGGAAGTATCCGCGCGGACGCCCGTCCACCTGGTCCCGGTTGCGTACCCGCGTGGCGCTCGCGTCGCGCGGCTGCCGGCGCAGTTCGGCCTGCGCGGCGAGCCGTTCGGCGTCCGTCGACGACGGGCGCCGGATGATCTCCTTCAGTTCGGCCCGCCGGGCGGCGTACCGCGCGACGACCTCCTGCCGCTTGTCGTTCTTCGCGATCTTGCTCTTCTTCGCCATCAGACCTTCACTCCCCGGGCGCGGATCCGGGCGACGGCCGCCTCGACTCCGATCGTGTCGACGGTCTTGATCGCCCTGGCGCTCAGCCGCAGGCGTACGTACCGGCCCTCGCTCGGCAGCCAGTAGCGCTTGGTCTGGATGTTGGGGTCGAACCGGCGTGACGTGCGCCGGTGTGAGTGCGAGATGCGGTTGCCGAAGCCGGGCTGGGTGCCGGTCAGCATGCAGTGCGCGGACATGGGGTGACGTACCTCTCTGACTCAGCTGATGCAAATGGAATTCATTTTCAGTAGTATAGCGGCATGGCACGCAATGAACTCCGGCCGGTCATCAAGCTCCGGTCCACGGCCGGGACCGGCTACACGTACGTGACCCGCAAGAACCGTCGCAACGACCCGGACCGACTGACCCTGCGCAAGTTCGATCCGGTCGCCGGCCGCCACGTCGACTTCCGAGAGGAGCGCTGACCGATGCGCGAGGGAATCCACCCGGACTACGGTCCCGTCGTCTTCCGCGACCGTGCCGCGGACTACGCGTTCCTCACCCGCTCGACGATGACGAGCGAGAAGACGATCGAGTGGGAGGACGGCAACACCTACCCGGTCGTGGACGTCGAGATCTCCGACGTCAGCCACCCCTTCTACACCGGCACCGCCCGCGTCCTGGACACCGCGGGACGCGTCGAGCGCTTCGAGCGCCGGTACGGAAAGAAGGGCTGAGCCCGTGGCTGCCCCTTCTGGGCTCCCCGTCGTGATCGTCGGCGGCCTGCATGCCGACGCCCGCAGGGCGGCCGTGGCCCGGCTGCTCGCCGACGTGCCCGGCAGCGTCGCGCTCCACCACGACCTGGCGACGGCCGCGGCCGGCACGGTCGTGCGGACCGTCCGGGACGCCACCGGAATCCTGGACGCGGGGGAGGCGCCGCTGGTCAACGACTGTGCCTGCTGCGCCCTGCGCGAGGACCTGGTTCCGGAGCTGGAGCGGCTCGCGGACGCGGGACAGGCACCTCTCGCCGTCGTCGAGCTGTGGGACTCCGTCGAGCCCAAGGCCATGGCCGAGGTCGTCACGGCCGGCGGGCTCACCGTCACCGGCGTGATCACCGCCGTCGACCCGGCCCTGGTCCTGCCGTACCTCGGCAACGGCGACGACCTGGCCGACGGCGGTCTCGCCGCCGCCGCCACCGACCAGCGCACGGTCGCCGACACCTTCGCCCGCCAGCTGGAGTACGCCCCCGTCCTCGCGATCGCCGAGTCCCCCGAGGCCGACGACGAGGACCGCGAGCTGCTCGCGCAGCTGCACCCGACGGCCCGCCAGGTCCCGATCGGCCACGGCGGCCCGGCGGGCGCGCCCGCACCCGCGCCCGGCGCCTTCGCGGCGGACACGGCCGACGGCCTGACCGTGCCGGCCCCGCGGCGCCGCCCGCTCTCCCCGCTGGCCGAGGCCGCCTTGGCCGGCTTCGACGTGGAGTCGGCGGCGGCCGCCCAGCACCCGGCCTGCGCCCTGCTCCCCGCCGAGGCCGACGCGCACGGCGTCTCCACCCTGGTCTGGCAGCAGCGCCGCCCCTTCCACCCGGAGCGGCTCTACGCGGCCCTGGAGGACCTGACCTGCGCGGCCGCCCGCAGCCGGGGCCGGTTCTGGCTCGCCGACAAGCCGGACACGCTGTTCCACTGGGACGCGGCGGGCGGGGCCCTGTGCGTGGAGAGCGCGGGACCGTGGCTCGCCTCCCTGCCGGACGCGGCCTGGGAGATGGTCCCGCCGGTGCGCCGCGCCGCCGCCGCGCTGGACTGGCACCCCGAGCACGGCGACCGCGGCCAGCACCTGGTCTTCACCTCGCCCGGCCTCGACCGGGACGGCCTGGAGCGGCTGTTGGAGTCCTGCCTGCTGACCGACGCCGAGTACGCGGCCGGGCGCGACGCCTGGCAGCGGCTGCCGCACGCCTTCGACACCCTCCTGGAGGTCTGACCCGATGCCCCGCAAGATCGACCGCAAGCCCGTCAAGAACCGCCCCAACCCGCTGGACCAGGCCGGGATCGAGTACATCGACTACAAGGACACCGACCTGCTGCGGAAGTTCATCTCCGACCGCGGCAAGATCCGCAGCCGCCGGGTCACCCGCGTGTCGGCCCAGCAGCAGCGGCAGCTGGCCCGGGCGATCAAGAACGCGCGCGAGATGGCGCTGCTGCCCTACGCCAGCCGCTGACTCCCAACCCGCGTGAGGTTCCCCACGCTTGACGGGCGGGGGGCCTCATGCATCTGTCCCGGGGCCGCACGGAGCGCACGCCGGGCGGTCCGTCAGGGCCGGACGGCCGACCGCCGGTCCGGCGATGGTCCGAGCCGGGCACCGGCCCCGAGGGGGACGTCACCGTCCTCCGCGCGGCCCATTTCTCCCTGCTCCCGCAGGCGGCGGTCGTCTTCCGCATGGAGGCCGCACGGTCCCGCCCCAGGCCCTGGACCCCGCGCCCCAGCTCCCGCTTCTCCGGATTCGCCGCCGCACCGGTGCCCGTCCCCGCCGCCGAGCGGATGCTCCGCCTCCACGACACCTCCGCCGAACCCGCCGACTTCGCCGCCGGTGGCCGGGAACGCGCGGCCGGGCAGTCCCGTCAAACAGGCAAGAGCTTTCGGTAAAGCGGTCGTCAAAGCTGTAACCGGAGGACCACCCGCCGTGCACGTGCATCTGCCCATGCATCTGCACATGAACAGGGCTATGATCCGGGTCAGTTGACCGCTGCATCAATGGCCACACCAGCCAGTGCACCACCGGGGAGCGACCTGTGGACCACGACGTGTACAACGGTATGGCGGCCGCCGGGCTGCGGGGTGTGGCCTGGCAGAAGAGCCGGCACAGCAACTCGCAGGGCTCGTGCGTGGAGTTCGCCCGGTTGCCGGGCGGTGACGTGGCCGTCCGTAACTCGCGTTTCCCCGACGGTCCCGCACTGGTCTACACCCGTGCGGAGATCGAGGCCATGCTGCTGGGCGTGAAGGACGGCGAGTTCGACCACCTGGTGGGGGGCTGACGCCCCGGCATCTCCGTGACGGAACGGGGCAATCGGTACTCACCGCGCGGCGACGCGCGTAGAACCGCGGCGCGAGGAAGCGCCGCGGTTTCTCATTCCGCGTGCGGCCCCGCATCGGGCCGCGGCAGCCGGAACAGCGCCCAGACCACCTTGCCGCTGAGCGCGCCGGCGAGCGGGTGCCAGCCCCAGCTGTCGCTGAAGGAGTCGACGAGGAACAGCCCCCGGCCCGACTCGGCCGAGAAGTCGTCGGTCTCCCGGGCCACGGGACTGTCGTGACTGGGATCGCGTACCGCGCACACCAGCCGCTCGGTCCACCGCATCAGGTGCAGCCGCACCGGCGGCTCGTGGCCGGTGACGCAGTGGGTGCTCGCCGTCAGGCCGTGCCGCAGGGCGTTGGTGACCAGTTCCGAGACCACCAGGCAGACGTCGTCGAAACGGTCGCCCATGTCCCACTGGTCGAGGGTTCTGCGGGTGAACCGCCGTGCTTCGCGCACCGCTTCGTAGCGGGCGGGCAGAGCGCAGGAGGCGGCGTCGGACACGGCCGCGGGATCCAGCGGCGGAAGGCCCTGCCGTAAAGGCTCGAGCATGGTCGATCCATTCGTCCCCATGCGAGGCACTCCCGGGAATTCGCGGTCGGTGCGATGCGGCGGTGGTGCGGGACCATGGTTTCGGATGCGTACAGCAGATGCAAGGGCAGATGCACGTGCAGGTGACCGGAATGAGTCGTCCCGTACCGCTTGTTGGTCAATTTTTCCGTCATCTTCACAGCCTTGCCCGCCCGTTCGCTTGCCTCTTTCTTGAAACCGCGCGCGTGCGTCCCCTGTCTCGATTCCGTTTCCGTAACCGGACGAGTACTGCTCGGAGTGTTTTAGTGGCAGACTTCGGGCCCTGAAGACGTTGGGGAGGCTGGCGAACGTGAGCGCGGGAGAGCCGGGATCGGTGGTGCGGCGCATGCTGCTCGGATCACAACTCAGGCGACTGCGTGAGGCTCGGGGCATCACGCGCGAGGCGGCGGGCTACTCGATCCGCGCCTCCGAGTCGAAGATCAGCCGCATGGAGCTGGGCCGGGTGAGCTTCAAGACCAGGGACGTCGAGGACCTGCTCACGCTGTACGGCATCACGGACGAGCAGGAGCGCGCCTCCCTGCTGTCCCTGGCGAAGGAGGCCAACGTCGCGGGCTGGTGGCACAGTTACTCGGACGTGCTGCCGAGCTGGTTCCCCACCTATGTCGGCCTGGAGGGCGCCGCCTCGCTGATCCGGGCGTACGAGGTGCAGTTCGTGCACGGCCTGCTCCAGACCGAGGCGTACGCGCACGCGGTGGTCCGGCGGGGCATGCAGGGCGCCAGCGAGGCCGACGTCGAGCGGCGCGTGGCGCTGCGCCTGGAGCGACAGAAGTACCTCGTCGACGAGCGTGCGCCCGACTTCCACATCATCCTGGACGAGGCCGCCCTGCGCCGCCCGTACGGCGACCGCGAGGTGATGCGCGGCCAGCTCCAGCACCTCATCGAGGTCTCCGAGCGGCCCAACGTGCGCCTCCAGGTCGTGCCGTTCAGCCTCGGCGGCCACTCCGGCGAAAGTGGCGCGTTCACGATCCTCAGCTTCCCGGAGTCCGACCTCTCGGACGTCGTCTACCTGGAGCAGCTCACCAGCGCGCTGTACCTGGACAAGCCCGAGGACGTCGCCCAGTACGAGAAGGCGCTCAAGGAGCTCCAGAGCGACAGCCCGGGCCCTTCGGAGAGCCGGGATCTCCTCCGGGGACTCCTCCAGCTCTCCTGAAGCCCCCAACTCGCCTTAAACATCAGTACGATGACGTGTGATCAGATCGTGAAGGCGCGATCGAGGGTCTGCTAGGGATCGAGGGATCACATGTCGTCGTCCTACTTCACCGACCTTGCACAGCAGTACATCGACGGTGAGTGGCGCCCGGGTACCGGCTCCTGGGACATCATCGACTTCAACCCGTACGACGACGAGAAGCTGGCGTCGATCACCATAGCCACGGTCGACGAGGTCGACCAGGCGTACCGGGCGGCCGCCCGGGCCCAGAAGCAGTGGGCCGCGACCAACCCCTACGCCCGCCGTGCCGTCTTCGAGAAGGCCCTGCGCCTCATCGAGGAGCGCGAGGCCGAGATATCCGAGGCGATCATCGCCGAGCTCGGCGGGACGCGCCTGAAGGCCGCCTTCGAACTGCACCTCGCCAAGGAGTTCCTCCGCGAGGCGGTCCAGCTGGCCCTGCGCCCCGAGGGCCGGATCCTGCCCTCGCCGGTGGACGGCAAGGAGAACCGCGTCTACCGCGTGCCGGTCGGTGTCGTGGGCGTGATCAGCCCCTTCAACTTCCCGTTCCTGCTCTCGATCAAGTCCGTCGCCCCGGCGCTGGCGCTCGGCAACGCCGTGGTGCTCAAGCCGCACCAGAACACGCCGATCGTCGGCGGCTCCCTGGTCGCGAAGATCTTCGAGGACGCGGGGCTGCCCGGCGGTCTGCTGAACGTCGTCATCACCGACATCGCCGAGATCGGCGACGCCTTCCTCGAGCACCCGATCCCCAAGGTCATCTCCTTCACCGGCTCCGACCAGGTCGGCCGGCACGTGGCGACCGTCTGCGCACGGCAGTTCAAGCGCTCGGTCCTCGAACTCGGCGGCAACAGCGCGCTGGTGGTCCTCGACGACGCCGACATCGACTACGCGGTCGACGCGGCCGTCTTCAGCCGGTACGTCCACCAGGGCCAGGTCTGCATGGCCGCCAACCGCGTCCTGGTCGACCGGTCCGTCGCCGACGAGTTCACCGAGAAGTTCGTCGCCAAGGTGAAGACCCTCAAGGCGGGCGACCCGCGCGACCCGGAGACCGTCATCGGCCCGGTCATCAACTCCTCGCAGGCGGACGCCGTCGCGGGCGTGGTCGAGCAGGCCCTCGCCGAGGGCGCGACGGCCCTGGTGCGCGGCGGGCGGACCGACAACCTCGTCGAACCGTCCGTGCTGACCGGCCTGCCCGCCGACTCGGCCCTGCTGCGGCAGGAGGTCTTCGGACCGGTCGCGTTCCTCGTGCCGTTCGACGGCGAGGAGGAGGCCGTCCGCCTCGTCAACGACACCCCGTACGGCCTGAGCGGCGCCGTCCACACCGGTGACATCGAGCGCGGAGTGAACTTCGCCCAGCAGATCGACACCGGCATGTTCCACGTGAACGACGGCACGGTCCACGACGAGCCGATCGTCCCGTTCGGCGGCGAGAAGCACTCGGGCCTCGGCCGGCTCAACGGCGACACGATGCTGGACTCCTTCACCACGCTGAAGTGGATCTCCGTGCAGCACGGCCGGAGCGGCTTCCCGTTCTGAGGGTGTTCGGGCCATGAGGGCCGACCTTGTCAGTGGCCTGAAGCCGCCTCGCTCCAGGCGACGAGAGCCGCGCCCAACTCGGTCCCGAAGGTGAGCTCCCCCAGGGCGGGTGTTCGCGCCCGCCGCAGGAGTGCGCGTAGGACGTCTCCGAACGGCTTGTCAAGGAGCGCCGCCGCCGTCGGGGTTGCAGTCGAGGGCCTGGATACCGGTGTGGCGGTTGGGGCTGTTCAGCGGGTGGTAAGGGTGCGGTCCGGGGAGGTCGACGGGTCGGGCGAAGCAGAACGCGGCCGCGAGCCAGGACCCGGGCCCGGCCCCGCCCGACGCCGCACGGAAACGCCGCGCCGTGCCGCGCCGTGCCGTGCCGTTCGACGCCAAGTGGCAGGGCGACACAGGACTTTGACGGAAAGCCAGACATGGCCGCGCCGACTTGATCTCGTCTTGGCCCCGATGAAAGGATTCTTTCATCCTGTATCCCCCCACATTCCCGCAGACAGGAGCTTCTGTCATGAGAACTCTCGGGTTCGCTGGAAAGTCATGCGCCGCCGTCGCTCTGGCCTGCGCGGCCACGCTACTGATGCCGGCCACACCGGCCTCCGCCGAGGACTGGGACCGGAGCTGCTACAAGATCTCGGCCCCCTACAAGGGCATCAGTGAGATCATCGGCGCGGCCAGCAAGACCAGCAGCAAGTGCAGGGACGCCACGATATCCCTGCTGCGCCACCGCTGGTACGGCTGGGAGGAGATGGACTGGACCCCGCTCGAGAGCGGCTCCAAGATCGCGTATTGGAAGTGCACGGGTTCCGGCACCTACACCTACAAGACCGTCGTGGGCGTCGACTCCAACCTCGCCACCTACGAGAGCGCCGAGCGCCGCTTGACCTGCTGAGGACGGACCGGCGGGGCCGGCCCGGGGTGGCCGGCCGCGTTCGTCACCTCACGGGGCCGTACACGGCGCCGTCACCACAGGCCTCCCACATACCGGACATGGCGGGCCGCTCACACCCGCGCTTCGACTGCCGTCGGCGGCATGTCCAACCAGTTGGATTCCGCCGGGCACGACCTGAGCGACGAGCTGTGGCCGACGCGGCTGCTCGCCGAGCGGCCCGAGGCGATCGCCGAGGCGCATCTCGCCTGGTGTGAGGCTGGCGTGCGCGGGCGGCCGAGCAATCGCCGCGAGCGTGGGCATGGTTCGCGAGAGCGCGCACCGGGTCCAGGCAGAGCCCCGCTGTGGGGGGCGGCGCCCGTCGGCCCCTACGGGGCGATGCTCGCCGACGGCTCCGAGTACTGCGGCCGGTACGGCCTGATCTCGGCCTGCGAGCCGCGGTCGCTGTGATGGATCAGCTGGAGTCCTTCTTGATCCGGCGTCATCCACAGCGCTATCTCCGGCGCGTCCAGCGGAACAGGCCACCGCGAGCTCTCGGTACACCGCCGCGTGTCCCCGCTCGTCGGCGTAGACGAGGTGGACGGCGACCCGGGAGTTCTCGATCCGCCCGGCCGTTCCGGTGTGCTGGTGCTGGTGCTGGACCCCGACCGTGTCGGCGCCGTTCTTCACGTCGCCGGTCTCGTCGACGACCAGCATCGCTGCCTCGTCATGGAGGTGCTCGACGATGTATTCGCGCACGTCGTCGCGGACGGCGTCGGCATCCCAGACGACGGGCGGGCCGGGCGGTTGGTGCTCGGCCCGCTGTCGGACTGGAGGGCTCTCTCGCTAAGAGCGGCTGTCCTTGCGGACAGAAGCTGACCGCAAGGGTGCGTAGCTTCGTCGGTGTCAGGGGGAAGAGGCCCCCGGTCCGACGAAAGGCGGCGGTCATGGTCACTCACGTTCCCGCGGAGGCACACGGCGACGAGCGCGGAGCGCTGCTTTCCTTCATCGAGGAGCAGCGCGGCGGCATCCGGCGGGCGGTGCTGGGGCTGACCGACGAACAGGCGAGCTCCCGTCCCAGCGCCAGTGAGCTGTCGCTCGCCGGACTGCTCAAGCACGTCGTCGAGGTCGAGCAGTTGTGGGTCGCCCTGGCGAAGGGCGAGCCGCCGGCCGTCGAGCGGGACCAGAGCAACTGGCACGAATGCTTCCGGCTGGTGGGCGACGAGACCGTCGAGTCGCAGCTGGCGTACTGGGAGAAGGTCGCCGCGGAGACGGAGGCCTTCATCCGCTCGGTGCCCAGCCTCGACGACACCTTCGCGCTGCCGCCCCAGCCCTGGTTCCCGCCGGACGGCCGGGTCTCCATGCGCTGGCTGTGCCTGCACCTGATCCGCGAGACGGCCCGGCACGCCGGCCACGCCGACGTCATCCGCGAGTCGCTCGACGGCCGGACGGCTTTCGAGCTGGTGGCCGAGGAGCAGCGGGCGGTGGCCGAGGCATAACCTTGGCCGCATGTCAACGATCCGCCTCCTCGTGCTCGGCGCGGTCCGCATGCACGGCCGCGCCCACGGCTACCAGGTGCGCAACGACCTGGAGTACTGGGGCGCGCACGAGTGGTCCACGGCCAAGCCCGGCTCGATCTACCACGCCCTGAAGCAGATGGCGAAGCAGGGCCTGCTGCACGCGCACGAGATCGCCCCGTCCACGGTCGGCGGCCCGCCGCGCACCGAGTACGAGGTCACCGGGCAGGGCAGCGAGGAGTACTTCCGGCTGCTGCGGGAGGCGCTGGTCACCTATGACCAGCGCGCGGACGTGAAGACGGCGGCCGTCGGCTTCATCGTCGACCTGCCGCGCGCCGAGGCGGTCGCGCTGCTGAAGGAGCGGACCCTGCGGATCGAGCAGTGGCGGGCCTCCGTCCTGGAGCACTACGTCCCCGAGGAGGGGCCCGGCCAGCTGGGCCACATCGGCGAAATCATGAACATGTGGGTCCACACGGCCGACTCCGAGGCCGAGTGGACCCGCGGTCTCATCGAGCGCATCGAGGGCGGCGCCTACACCTTCGCCGACGAGGGCGACCCGTTCGTCGGGATCCTGGCCGAGGGCGAGCAGAACCCGTACGCCACGGGGGAGCCGCACCCCGGGGACGCGCTCTAATCAAATTTGACGAATGGCTCGGGCGGGGTTACGTTCGAGCTTGTAGTCAAGTTTGACTAGCGAGGGAGTCCCTGTGGCCGACACGGCGATCACCGTCGAAGGCGCGGAGAAGAGATACGGCGACAAGCAGGCGCTGGACGGGCTCGACCTCACGGTCGCGCGCGGCACGGTGCACGGGGTGCTCGGCCCCAACGGCGCGGGCAAGACCACCCTGGTGAGGATCCTGTCCACCCTGCTGCGCCCCGACGCGGGCCGGATCGAGGTGGCCGGGCACGACGTGGTGCGCGAGGCGTACGCCGTCCGGCTCCGCATCGGCCTGCTCGGCCAGCACGCAGCGCTCGACGAGGAGCTCGGCGGCCGGCAGAACCTGGAGCTGTTCGGCCGGCTGCACCACCTGGGCGCGCGGCGGGCACGCGTGCGTGCCGGCGAACTCCTGGAGCGCTTCGGCCTGGCCGACACCGGCCGCAAGGCGGTCCGGCAGTACAGCGGCGGCATGCGGCGCCGCCTGGACCTCGCGGCGTCCCTGATCACCGAACCGGAGGTGCTGTTCCTGGACGAGCCGACCACCGGCCTCGACCCCCGCGGCCGGGCCGAGGTGTGGGACTCCGTCCGCTCCCTGGTCGGCGGCGGTACGACGGTCCTGCTCACCACCCAGTACCTGGAGGAGGCCGATCAGCTCGCCGACCGCATCTCGGTCGTCGACGCCGGCCGGGTCATCGCCGAGGGCACGGCGGACGAGCTGAAGGCCGAGACCGGCGGCGACCGCATCGACGTGGTCCTGCGTGACGCGGGCCAACTGGAGGCCGCTGTCGCCCTGCTGCCCCTCAGCGGGGTCAGCGTCGACACCGACCGCCGCCAGCTGAGCGCCCCGGTGACCGACCGCATGGAGGCCCTCTCCGGGGTCGTCCGGGCCCTTCAGGAGGCCGGCATCGAGGCGGAGGACGTCGCCCTGCGCCGCCCGACGCTGGACGAGGTGTTCCTGCACCTCACCGGAGACGACCGCCGAGTGAAGGAGGCCGCGTGACCGCCCACGCCCTGACCGACTCCTGGACCATGACCCGCCGGGAACTCGCCCGCTGGGGACGGCAGCCGGTCCAGGTGGTCGTCAACCTCGTCTTCCCGGTGATGCTGCTGCTCATGTTCGGCTACCTGGTCGGCGGCGGCAGGGGCGTGGGCGGCGAGTACCGCGACTACCTGATCCCCGGCATGCTCGCGCTCACCATGGCCTTCGGCCTAGAAGGCACGATGATCGCCGTCACGCGGGACCTCGACAAGGGCGTCATCGACCGCTTCCGCTCCATGCCCATGACCAACGGAGCGGTGCTGGTGGGCCGTTCGGCCGCCGACATGCTCCAGTCGGCGATGGCCCTGGTGGTGCTCATGGGTGTGGGCGCCGCCCTCGGCTGGCGGACCCACGGCACCGCGGCGGCCTTCCTGGGAGCCGTGGGCCTGCTGCTCCTGTTCCGGTTCGCCATGCTGTGGATCGGCATCCACCTGGCGCTGGTGGCCGGAAAGCCGGAGATGGTCCAGGCGGTGCAGATCCTGGTCTGGCCGGTCGGCTTCCTGTCCAACGCCCTGGCCCTGCCCGACACCATGCCCGGCTGGCTCGGCACGGTCGTCGAGTGGAACCCGATGTCCCACACGGCCACGGCCGTGCGGGACCTGTTCGGCAGCCCCGGCGCGGAGTCCGGGCACGTGTGGGTGGCGCTCGTCTGGCCCCTGGCCCTGCTGGCGGTGTTCTTCCCGCTGGCGGTACGGAGGTTCGGGCGGCTGAGCCGCTAGTGATGGAACCCGGTCGCCGCGCCCTTGTCCCGCGTGTAGGGGCGCGGCTGCCGGCGCAGCTCCGGCAGCAGGCGTTCCAGGTCCTGCGTGAGGAGCTCGGCGAGGTCGGCCGAGAACCCGTTGCGGCACACCACCCGCAGCACGGACAGGTCCTCGCGGTTGGCCGGGAAGGTGTACGCGGGCACCAGCCAGCCGCTCTCGCGCAGCCGCCGCGACACGTCGAAGACGTCGTACGACGTCACGTCCGGCGCGGTCGTGAAGGCGAACACCGGCAACTCGTCGCCCCGGGTCAGCAGCCGGAAGTCGCCCAGCGCCTCGATCCGCGCGGCCATGCCCGTGGCCACGTCCCGCGCGGCCTGCTGCACGGCCCGGTAGCCGTCCCGGCCCAGCCGCAGGAACGTGTAGTACTGCGCCACGACCTGCGCGCCCGGCCGGGAGAAGTTGAGCGCGAACGTCGGCATGTCGCCGCCCAGGTAGTTCACCCGGAACACCAGCTCCTCCGGCAGCGCCTCCGCGTCCCGCCACAGGGCCCAGCCGACGCCCGGGTAGACGAGGCCGTACTTGTGCCCCGAGGTGTTGATCGACGCCACCCTCGGCAGCCGGAAGTCCCACACCAGGTCCTCGTCGAGGAACGGCGCGACCATGGCGCCGGACGCCCCGTCGACATGCACGGGGATGTCGAGCCCGGTCCGCTCCTGCACCGCGTCCAGCGCCGCGCACAGCTCGGCGACCGGCTCGTAGGACCCGTCGAAGGTCGAGCCCAGGATGCCGACGACCCCGATGGTGTTCTCGTCGCACAGCTCGGCCGCGGCCTGCGGGTCCAGGTGGAACCGCTCGCCCTCCATGGGGACCAGCCGGGCCTCGACCTCCCAGAAGTTGCAGAACTTCTCCCAGCAGACCTGCACGTTCACGCCCATCACCAGATTGGGCCGGGCCCCCGGGTACCGGTCGGCGTTGCGCCGCGCCCAGCGCCGCTTGAGCGCCATCCCGGCGAGCATGCACGCCTCGCTCGACCCTGTCGTCGAACAGCCCACGGCCGCCGCCGGATCCGGCGCGTGCCAGAGGTCGGCGAGCATCGCCACGCACCGCCGCTCCAGTTCGGCCGTGCGCGGGTACTCGTCCTTGTCGATCATGTTCTTGTCCCGGCACTCCGCCATCAGCACCCCGGCCTCCGGCTCCATCCAGGTGGTGACGAAGGTGGCCAGGTTCAGCCGCGCGTTGCCGTCGAGCATCAGTTCGTCGCGCACCAGCTGATGGGCCGTCATCGGCGCCATGGGCTGGTCCGGGAGCCGGTGCGTGGGCGGGGCCTCGGCCATGTCGCCGACCGGGTTGGCGGGGCCGTAGAAGGGGTTGACGGACAGGCGGCGTTCGCCGGTCTGGCGGGGGCCTTCGTTGAGCGGCAAGGGAGCCTCCAGGGGGAGTCGTGTCAGCGGACGGGCGTGCCGTCCGGGTGCAGCTGCATCTGCTGCCGGCCCGTCACCAGCAGCCAGGCCGGCAGCGAGGCGACGCAGAGCAGGGCGAGGATCTCCGGCGAGTCGATCAGCACCGCGGCGACGAACAGGCTGATCCAGCCCTGCCGGGTGATGGCCAGCAGCATCCCGAGCACACCGGCGGACACCCCCACCGACGGGTGCACCCCGGACACCAGGGCGTGCGCGCACAGCCCGAGGGCCGTGCCGGCGAACACGGCCGGGAAGATGCGCCCCCCGCGGAACCCGCAGGACGCGGCGACGAGCAGCGCGGCCAGCTTCACCACCGTCATGACGGCGAACTCCCCGGCCGACCAGCCGTCCGGGTCGTGCGCCAGCTCCGCGACCTCGTGGAGCCCCTTGAACAGCGTCAGGTGGCCGCCCAGGGCCGCGAGAGCGCCCAGCACGGCCCCGCCCGCCGGGAGCATCAGCATCGGGTGCCGCAGCCGGCGGAAGGCACCGTGGACGTACGGGAACGCGCGCACGGCGCACATGCCGAGCAGCGCGCCCGCCGCGGCGACCACGACGGCCGCCAGCAGGTCAGCCCAGCCCGGCCGGCCGAAGGACGGCAGGTCCAGGTCGAAGCTCGGGCGGTCGATCAGCGTGGCGGTCAGGGCACCGGCCGCGGCGGCGGTCAGCGGCGCGAAGAGGTTGTCCCAGAGCAGGCCGCGCGTCTCCTGCCGGGACAGCACCTCGGAGATCACCAGGGCGGCCGCCACGGGCGTGCCGAACAGCGCGCCGATCGTCGCCGCCTCCGCCAGGGCCGGCCAGATCCGGCCCGGCGCGCGGGGGATCGCCCGGCCGCCCAGCCAGACCGCCAGGCCGACGTTCACGGCGATGATCGGGTTCTCGGGGCCCAGGCTCGGCCCGCCGGCCAGCGTCAGCGCGGTCGCCAGCAGCAGCCCCGGCAGCACGACGGGCGGCAGGACCGGCGCGTCCAGCCCCACGGTCGCTGGATCCGGGCCCGCGTGCCCGGGCACCTTCCACACCACCAGCCCGACGGCGACACCGGTCGCGACGAGCATCACGAACATCCACGCCACGGAGTACCGGCCGATGCCCAGGGCGTCCGGCACGGTCTCCCACAGCACGCCCTGGAGTTCCTCGGCGGCGACCTCCACCCCCACCAGGAGCAGGCTGGACATCACACCGACGGCCACCGCGGGCAGGACCGACGGCAGCAGCACGCGCGCGGGGGTCGACGGAGTGACGGAAGGCGCCTGCTGCTCGGTGTCGACCACGGGCACACGATAAAGGGGTCAAACGTCACAAACCGGAAACGCGCGGGGGCGGGGGCCTCACTCCCTGGCCAGGACCACCGCCGTGCCGTACGCGCACACCTCGGTGCCCACGTCCGCCGCCTCCGTCACGTCGAAGCGGAACGCGAGCACACCGTTGGCTCCACGCGCGCGTGCCTGTTCGACGAGTCGCTCCATGGCCTGGTTGCGGGTCTGCACGAGCGTCTTGGTGAGCCCGCGCAGCTCGCCGCCGACCATCGACTTCAGCCCGGCGCCGATCTGGCTCCCCAGGTGCCGGGAGCGCACGGTCAGTCCGAAGACCTCGCCGAGCACCTCCTGCACACGGTGGCCGGGTACGTCGTTCGTGGTGACGACGAGGACGTCGGGCCGAGGGCCCTGTCCGCCGCCGTATTCATCGATGCCCATGGTTCACAGCTTTGACCGGGACCGCGCACAGTGCATCCTGAGTACGCCCATGGAACCTGGGTCCTGACGGCTGCGTTGATACTTTGAAGCAGTCAGCCCCCAGCCCGTACCCACAGCAGCAGGAGCCACATCCCCGTGACCACGCTTGCGCTCGGCCCCGAGTGGCTCAGCCCGGACTACCTGATCTCGACGTTCAGCCTGCCGGGCATCCTGCTCATCGTCTTCGCGGAGTCGGGTCTCTTCGCGTTCCTGCCCGGCGACTCCCTGCTGTTCACGGCGGGCCTCTTCGTCGCCGAGGGCACGTACATCACCCAGCCCCTGTGGCTGGTCTGCACGCTGATCGTGATCGCCGCCGTCGTCGGCGACCAAGTGGGCTACATGATCGGCAAGTTCCTGGGCCCGAAGCTCTTCAACAGGCCGAACTCCAAGCTCTTCAAGCAGGAGAACCTGGACAAGGCCCACGAGTTCATGGAGAAGTACGGCCCCAAGGCGATCGTCCTGGCCCGCTTCGTCCCGATCGTGCGCACCTTCGCCCCCATCGTGGCCGGCGCCGGCCGCATGAAGTACCGCACGTTCGTCACGTACAACGTCATCGGCGGCATCGCCTGGGGCACCGGCGTCACCCTCGCGGGGTACTGGCTGGGCCAGATCGACTTCATCAAGAAGAACGTCGAGTCGATCCTCATCCTGATCGTCCTGCTCTCCGTCGTCCCGATCGTCATCGAGTACCTCCGCGACCGCTCCAAGAAGAAGCGCGCCGCCGCCGAGGCCCCGGCCGCCCAGCCCCATCCCCCCGTCATGGACGACGCGACGACCCAGCTCCGCCGCATCACCCCGGACGACCAGCCCCACCAGCAGCCGCAGCAGCCCCCGTACGGCAGCCCGAACGGTTACAACGACCAGCAGTACTACGGCCAGTACCCCCAGGCCCCGGGCTACGGCCAGCAGCAGCCCTACGGCACCCAGCAGGGCGGGGGCCAGCCCCCGTACAACGGGGGTTACTGACAGACGACTCGCGGCCGCCAACGGACAGGAAGCCCGAGCACAGGCAGAGGCGCTAGAAACCCCTGGTCCGCTTGGCGGCCCGCCGCTTCTCGGCAGACCCGATCCGCAGGAATAGCCGCGAGATTTCCGTTCCCAGGTTCACTCCGATCGCGATGGCCATCGCCAGCGCCACGGCCTTCGACAGCCACACCAGCCCCGCGTCGACATTGTTCTGCGAGATCGACAACAGCCCGAAGTACGACGCGGAACCGGGCAGCAGGGGCCCGATGGCCGCCGTCGTGTACGGGAGCGCCGACGCGAACCGGTACCGGGACAGCAACTGCCCGAACAGCCCCACCAGCCCCGCCGCAACCGCCGTCGAGGCAACCGGCGAGAATTCGCCCGTGTAGTGCATCGCGCCGTACACCGACCACGCGACACCGCCGTTCAACGTCACCGCCAGCACGGTGGATCGTTCCTGCTGAAGCAGTATCGCGAAGGCCAGGGACAACAGCATCGACGCGCCGATCTGCAACAGCGGCCGTGGATCGGTACTCAGAGCCGCCTCGGGGGTGAGGCGGGCGCCCAACTGGACGCCGACGTAGAGCATCACCAGCACTCCGACGACGATGCCCACGAAGAAGTACATGACTTCCAGCAGCCGTGCGGACGCCGTGATGTAGTAGCCGGTCAGACCGTCCTGCACGCCCGCCACCAACGCCCGCCCGGGCAGCAGCGCGAACAGCCCACCAGTGATCACCGCGGACGCCTCGACATCCACGTGCGCCAGCGCCAGCGCGATCCCGATCGCGGCCGGAGGCGTCGCGGCGACCGTGAACTGGTAGAACTCCGGCAGCCCGCGCCCCGCGCACAGCCAAGCCAGCCGGTCGCCGAGCATCGCGCCCAGCACGGCCGCGAAGAAGACGATCAGGTCACCACCGACCAGCACCGATGCCGAGCCCGCCAGCAGCCCGCTTGCGGCGGTCAGTACCCAGCCGGGATAGGGGTGCCGGTTGCGGCGGATCTCGGCGAGTCGCCCGTAGGCCTCCTCCAGGGAGATCTGCGCCTCCGGGTCGCTGAGGTCGTCCACCAGCTGGTACACGGCCGCCAGACGCGTGTAGTCGGTGCCCCGGCGGCGTACCGTCCGGGACGCCGTCACGGGGTCGTCGACCAGGGACGGCTGGTGGGAGATCGACAGCAGGGTGAAGGTGACGTTCGGCTCGCAGCGGTCCAGGCCGTAGGACCGGCAGACGGCGAACATCGCCGCCTCCACGTCCTCGGCGCCCTCGCCGCCCGCCAGCAGCAGTTCACCGATACGCAGCGTCAGGTCGAGCACACGCGGAACAGCCGGACCCTCGTCCTCCTCCGCCTTGTGCGCGGGCTCCGGCGCGGGCCGCTCGGCCACCGGCATCCGCAGCATCGTGCGCATCCGGTCCTGCCAGGGCACGTCCTTGGTCAGACTGATCACGGGGATGCCGGTCGGCGGCGTGAAGGCGGGCGGGGCGTTTTTGGCGCTGTAGGTCCTCGGCGGGTTGAACGCCGAACCCTCCGGCTCCGCCGCGGGCGCCTGCGGGACGTCGAGTCCCTTGGGGAAGACGAACTCGGACGTCGTCTCCGACTCCGTACCGGTCGTTCGGGGCACGGCCAGCCCCTCCGGGATCGCGAACTCCGACGTCGTCGACATGTCCCCGTCGACGGCGGCCCCGGCCGGAGGCATGAAGGCGCTCCTCGCCTCGTCCGACTTCGGCTTGCGGTCCTCCGCGTCCGTCACTGCCTGGCGCTCCCTGTACGACACGTAAGCCTCAGTACCCCCAGCCTCAGTATGCGCACATACAGGCGAACGGGCCGCACGCGCAGGCGTACGGCCCGTGAGCATCAGAAGGGGTCAGTGACCGCCCTGCTCCTTGAAGCGCTTGTAGGACCGCTCGATCTCGGCCTCGGCGTCCGTCCGGCCCACCCAGTTGGCGCCCTCGACCGACTTGCCGGGCTCCAGGTCCTTGTAGACCTCGAAGAAGTGCTGGATCTCCAGACGGTCGAACTCCGACACGTGGTGGATGTCCCGCAGGTGCTCCACACGCGGGTCGTGCGCCGGAACGCACAGCAGCTTGTCGTCGCCGCCGGCCTCGTCCGTCATCCGGAACATGCCGATCGCACGGCACTGGATGAGGCAGCCGGGGAACGTCGGCTCGTCCAGGATGACCAGCGCGTCCAGCGGGTCGCCGTCCTCGCCGAGGGTGTTCTCGACGAAGCCGTAGTCGGCCGGGTAGCTGGTCGAGGTGAAGAGGCGCCGGTCCAGGCGGATCCGACCGGTCTCGTGGTCCACCTCGTACTTGTTGCGCGAACCCTTCGGAATCTCGATCGTGACGTCGAACTCCACCGGTGGCTCCTCCATGATCAACACATAGTTCTGGTGGTTAAGTGTCCCTCACGCAGGTGTGTGATCGCGAAAGGGGCTGGTGGTCGTGCCGGAGCTGCGTCCTTGGCGGGCCGCGAGGCCGCACGTGGTGCGGATCTCGAAGGCCCTGCGACCGCGCCTGGCCAGGGCCGCCGCGGCCGCGAAACCACGGGTCGCGCGGCTCGTCCGAGCCGGGAAACCGCAGGTCGCGCGGGTCACGCCGAAGACCTGGCAGTACACCGCGGGCGCCGCCACCGCCGGCCTCGCACTGGCCGCCGGTGTGGTGACCGCCGCCGGCCCCTGGGACTCCTCGGGTCAGCGTACGGCCGAGCGGGACCGCGCCGCGGCCCTGGGCCGCGCGGGTGGCACAGATCACGGCCGGGCCCCCGGCGCGCCCGCGCAGCTCCGGCCGGCCCCCAGCGCCGGACCCGTGCTGACCGGCCTCGGAGGCGTCAGCACCGTGAAGTCCGCCCCGGACGGCAAGGCCCTTACGAAGACCCTCACGCCCCTGCTGAAGGACCCGGCGCTCGGCCCCCGGCCGGCGGCGGCCGTCGTGGACGTCACGACCGGCAGGCGCCTGTACGGCACGAACCCGGACGCCGCGCTCACCCCGGCCTCCACGACGAAGATCGCCACGGCGGTCGCCGCGCTGTCCGCGATGGGCGCCGACCACCGCCTCACCACCCGCGCCGCACTGGAACCCGACACGAACGAAGTGGTCCTGGTCGGCGGCGGCGACCCCACCCTCACGGCCCGCGAGGCCTCCGACGGCTCGGCGAGCCTGCGCACCCTGGCCGACCGGACGGCCGCGGCCCTGGCCCAGCGCGGCGTCCGCGACGTGACGCTCTCCTACGACACGACCCGCTACGCGGGCAGCCAGAAACACCCGATCGGGGTCAACCCCAATCTCGCCCCCGTCAGCCCCCTGATGGTGGACGAGGGCCGTACGGACGACTCGACCAGCGGCCCGATGACCCGCGTGACCGACCCGGCCGCGGACGCGGCCCGCCGCTTCGGGGACCTCCTGAAGTCCCGCGGCATCAAGACCACGGCCCCCGGCCCGTCGAAGGCCACGGCCCGCGCGAAGACCCTGGCCACGCAGTCCTCGCCCCCGCTCTCGGCCCTCGTCGAACGCATGCTCACCAACAGCGACAACGACATCGCCGAGGCCCTCGCCCGCCAGACGGCGATCGCCACCGGCCACCGGGCCGACTTCGCCGGGGCCGGCCGCGCGATCGACGCCCGGCTCCGCAAGCTCGGCCTGCCCCTCAAGGGCGCCGCCTTCAAGGACGGCAGCGGCCTGGACCGCGGCGGCAGACTGACGGCCGGCCTCCTCACCGCCCTCCTGGCCAAGGCGGCCGACCCCGCCCACCCCGAACTCCGCCCGGCCCTCACCGGCCTCCCCGTGGCCGGATTCACCGGCACCCTGACCGCCCGCTACGCGGACGGCGCAGCCGGCGTCGTCCGCGCCAAGACAGGCACCCTGACCGGCGTGAACACCCTCGCGGGCACGGTCGTCGACCAGGACGGCCGCCTGCTGGCCTTCTCCTTCATGGCCAACGACACGACCAACCCGGCAGCGGCCCAGAAGGCCCTGGACAAGGCGGCAACGACCCTGGCGGCCTGCGGCTGCCGGTAGGCACTCGCTACGGCCGTGGGGGATCACCTTGCCTGGCCGCCGGCAGCCGAACCGCCTGGCCGTGGGCGGTCGGTCTGCCTGGCCGTCGGCAGTCGAACCGCCTGGCCGTGGGCAGTCGTTCCGCTGGGGCGGAACGGGTGGGCACGGCCGACAACACCGAGTACCGGCCAAGACACCCCAGCCCCTGCCGACCCCACACGCCGGCCACAACCCCGAGCACCCGAGAAACGAACCCGGCGACCCCCGACCCTCGCCGCCCTGCCCCAGCGGCCAGCGCTCACGTACGGTTGACGCATGACGAGCATCGGTGGTGCTTCAACCGGCATGGTCGACTGGAACCTCGCGGTCGCGACCGCGACCCGGCTCGTACGGCCGGGCCCCGACGTCAGTCGCGACGAGGCCCGGGCCGTCGTCGCGGAGCTGCGCCGGCATGCCAAGGCCTCGGAGGGACACGTCCGGGGCTTCACTCGTCTGGGCACGGAGGAGGGCCACGACACCCCCGTCCTGGTCGTCGACCGCCCGGGCTGGATCCGGGCGAACGTCGCCGGCTTCCGGGAACTGCTGAAGCCCCTGCTCGACAAGATGCAGGACCGGCGCGGCAACACCCCCGGCGGCGCGGTCATGAGCGCCGTGGGCGGCAAGGTCACCGGCGTGGAGCTGGGCATGCTCCTGTCCTTCCTGGCCTCCCGCGTCCTCGGCCAGTACGAGACCTTCGCCCCGGCCACGCGCCAGCTCCCGGCCGGTGAGAACGGCGGCGGCCGGCTCCTGCTCGTCGCCCCGAACATCGTGCACGTGGAGCGCGAACTCGACGTCGACCCGCACGACTTCAGGCTCTGGGTGTGCCTGCACGAGGAGACGCACCGCACGCAGTTCACGGCGGTGCCCTGGCTGCGCGACCACCTCGAGGGCGAGATCCAGTCCTTCCTGGGCGAGACGGACGTCGACCCCATGACCGTCCTGGAGCGGGTGCGGGAGGCCGCCCAGAGCCTCGCCGGGGGCCGTCCCGAGGCCGAGGAGGACGACGGCGGCCGCTCCCTCGTCGAGATCGTGCAGACGCCCGCCCAGCGCGAGATCCTCGGCCGCCTCACGGCCGTGATGTCCCTGCTGGAGGGCCACGCCGACTTCGTGATGGACGGCGTCGGACCGGACGTCGTACCGAGCGTCGGGGAGATCCGCGAGAAGTTCCAGCAGCGCCGCGCCAAGGGCGCCTCCCGCCTGGACCTGGCCCTGCGCAAGCTGCTCGGCCTGGACGCCAAGCTCCGCCAGTACCGGGACGGCGAACGCTTCGTACGGGCCGTCGTCGACGAGGTCGGCATGGACGGCTTCAACCGCGTGTGGACCTCGCCCAACACCCTCCCCACCAAGACGGAGATCGCCAAACCGGCGGACTGGATCGCGCGGGTGCACCGCAGGACCGAGTAGTGAACACGGTGGGAAGGTCGTGAAAGGAAACGGGCCGACGGCAGGCGAACGCCCCTCCAATCACCCGTCCGAGGGACCGTGAGCCAGGGGTAGGCGTGCAATGCTCGGGGAACGGCCCGGTTCTGTCACCATCTACACACTCTGCGTGACCGACACTCGGGTTCACCCCCCGAAAACTTCATGAAGGGAACCGGACATGGGTCCCCATCCTGCGGTCGCGGCGATACGCCTGGCGGTCCGCCGCGTCCTCCACGACCTCCTCACCGAACACCGCACCACCGCCGCACTCCCGCATGCCCTCTCGCACGAGCCGCCGCCCCCGCCGCTCGTGCTCGTGGCATGCTCCGGCGGCGCCGACTCCATGGCCCTCGCCTCCGCCCTCGCCTTCGAGTCCCCCAAGCTCGGCATCAGAGCGGGCGGCGTGACCGTCGACCACGGCCTGCAGCCCGGCTCCGACGCACGGGCCGCGGAAGTCGTCCTGCGCCTGCGCGAACTCGGCCTGGACCCGGTCGACTCCGTCGCCGTGACCGTCGGCCGCGCGGGTGGACCCGAAGCCGCCGCCCGCGACGCCCGCTACGCCGCACTCGACACCGCCGCCGAACGCCACGGCGCCGCCGCGGTCCTGCTCGGCCACACCCGGGACGACCAGGCCGAAACCGTCCTGCTGGGCCTCGCCCGGGGCTCCGGCATCCGTTCCCTGTCCGGAATGGCCGCGGTCTCGGGGGCCGGCGGCCGTTACCGGCGGCCCTTCCTGGAACTCGACCGGCAGACCGCCCGCAAGGCCTGCATGGTCCAGTCCCTGCCCGTCTGGGACGACCCCCACAACGCCGACCCGGCCTACACCCGCTCCCGGCTGCGCCACGAGGGCCTGCCCGCCCTGGAGAAGGCCCTCGGCAAGGGCGTCGTCGAGGCCCTCGCCCGTACGGCCCAGCTCTCCCGCGACGACGCCGACGCCCTCGACTCCTGGGCCACCCAGGCCGAGGCCACCGTCCGCGACGCCGCCGGGCAGCTGGAGTGCGCGAAGCTCTACGCCCTGCCGCCCGCCGTACGCCGCCGAGTGCTGCGCCGGGCCGCCATCGCAGCCGGTGCCCCGGCCGGTTCGCTGTTCGCCCGGCACCTCGAGGAAGTCGACCGGTTGATCACCGGCTGGCGCGGTCAGGGTGCCATCAACCTCCCCGGCAAGGTCGTGGCCCGGCGGCAGGGTGGCAGACTGGTGATTCGGCAAGGCTGAATCACGTCCCCTCCGAGCACTCGGTGGAGGGGCCGCTCAGTCAGGGACGACCGAAAGTGATGCGGGTGGACGCGAAAGACATGGGTGCCGACCTTCAGCAGGTACTCATCACCAAGGAAGAGATCGACGCCAAGCTGGCCGAACTGGCCGCGAAGATCGACGCGGAGTACGCGGGCAAGGACCTGCTGATCGTCGGCGTCCTCAAGGGCGCGGTGATGGTCATGGCCGATCTCGCCCGGGCGCTGTCCACCCCCCTCACCATGGACTGGATGGCCGTATCCTCGTACGGGGCGGGCACCCAGTCCTCCGGTGTGGTGCGGATCCTCAAGGACCTCGACACCGACATCAAGGGCAAGCACGTCCTCATCGTCGAGGACATCATCGACTCCGGCCTGACCCTGTCCTGGCTGATCTCCAACCTCGGCTCGCGCGAGCCCGCCTCCCTCAAGGTGTGCACGCTGCTGCGCAAGCCCGAGGCCGCGAAGGTCGCCATCGACGTGGAATGGGTCGGGTTCGACATCCCCAACGAATTCGTCGTCGGATACGGGCTCGACTACGCCGAGAAGTACCGCAACCTCCCGTTCGTCGGTACGCTCGCGCCCCACGTGTACGGCGGCTGACATTCCGGCCGGGGTGCCGTACCGGTGATCGGGAACCCCAGCGGGCTTCCCGCCGTTGGAGCATGCGTAGACGGATCGCCAGTCGTCCCACGCGGCTTCAGGTGACAATGCTGGGGTACCGTCCGAAGAACAGCCTTTATCAAACTCACTATGGCAGGAGGGACGGGGCGGCACCGCTCCGTATGGATGGACGTGAAGCGATACTTCCGTGGGCCGGTCATGTGGATCGTGCTGGCCGTCCTTGCCGTGGTCGTGTTGATGCAGGTCGTCGGCTCGTCCGGCGGCTACAAGACGGTGGACACCGGCCAGGTCGTCCAGGCGATCAATGACAACAAGGTCGAGTCGGCCAAGCTGACCACCGGCGACGAGCAGATCATCAAGGCCTCGCTCAAGGACGGCGTAAAGATCGAGGGCAGCTCGAAGATCCAGGCGAGCTACATCGGCGACCAGGGCGTGACGATTGCCAACACGCTCCAGGCGAAGTTCCAGGACAAGCAGATCCCGGACGGCTACACCGTCTCGCCGTCCAAGCAGAACCCGTTCGTCGGGATCCTGCTCTCGCTGCTCCCCTTCGTCCTCATCGTCGTCGTCTTCCTGTTCCTGATGAATCAGATGCAGGGCGGCGGCTCCCGAGTCATGAACTTCGGGAAGTCCAAGGCGAAGCTCATCACCAAGGACACCCCCAAGACGACGTTCTCGGACGTCGCCGGTTCGGACGAGGCCGTCGAGGAGCTCCACGAGATCAAGGAGTTCCTCCAGGAGCCGGCCAAGTTCCAGGCCGTCGGCGCCAAGATTCCCAAGGGCGTACTGCTGTACGGCCCGCCCGGTACCGGCAAGACCCTGCTCGCGCGTGCCGTCGCGGGCGAGGCCGGCGTGCCGTTCTACTCGATCTCCGGTTCCGACTTCGTCGAGATGTTCGTCGGTGTCGGTGCCTCCCGAGTCCGTGACCTGTTCGAGCAGGCCAAGGCGAACGCCCCGGCGATCGTCTTCGTCGACGAGATCGACGCGGTCGGCCGCCACCGCGGCGCCGGCCTCGGCGGTGGTCACGACGAGCGCGAACAGACCCTGAACCAGCTGCTCGTCGAGATGGACGGCTTCGACGTCAAGGGCGGCGTGATCCTCATCGCCGCGACGAACCGGCCCGACATCCTCGACCCGGCGCTGCTGCGCCCCGGCCGCTTCGACCGGCAGATCGCCGTCGACCGCCCGGACATGCAGGGCCGTCTGGAGATCCTCAAGGTTCACCAGAAGGGCAAGCCGGTCGCGCCCGACGTCGACCTGTCGGCCATGGCCCGCCGTACGCCCGGTATGACGGGTGCCGATCTGGCCAACGTGCTGAACGAGGCCGCCCTGCTGACGGCCCGCAGCGACAAGAAGCTGATCGACAACCACATGCTGGACGAGGCGATCGACCGTGTGGTGGCGGGCCCGCAGAAGCGGACCCGGATCATGTCGGACAAGGAGAAGAAGATCACCGCGTACCACGAGGGCGGTCACGCCCTGGTCGCGGCGGCCTCGCCGAACTCCGATCCCGTCCACAAGATCACGATCCTGTCGAGAGGCCGCGCCCTCGGCTACACGATGGTGCTGCCGGACGAGGACAAGTACTCGACCACGCGCAACGAGATGCTGGACCAGCTGGCCTACATGCTGGGCGGCCGCGCGGCCGAGGAGCTCGTCTTCCACGACCCGACGACGGGTGCCGCCAACGACATCGAGAAGGCCACGGGCCTGGCCCGGGCGATGGTCACGCAGTACGGCATGACCGAGCGTCTCGGCGCGATCAAGTTCGGTGGCGACAACACCGAGCCCTTCCTCGGACGTGAGATGTCTCACCAGCGCGACTACTCGGAAGAGGTCGCCGCGCTGGTCGACGAAGAGGTCAAGAAGCTCATCGAGACCGCGCACAACGAGGCCTGGGAGATCCTGGTCGAGAACCGCGACGTCCTCGACAACCTCGTACTGCAGCTGTTGGAGAAGGAGACGCTGGGCAAGGAGGAGATCGCCGAGATCTTCGCCCCGATCGTCAAGCGCCCGCCCAGGCCCGCCTGGACCGGCTCCTCCCGCCGCACGCCGTCCACCCGCCCGCCGGTCCTCTCCCCCAAGGAGCTGGCCCTGACGAACGGGGCGAACGGCGCGACGCCGGCCATCACCACCGCGAAGAGCACCGCGGCGGAGCCCGCCCCGGCGCCCGAGCGAGCCCCGGAGGACCGCCCCGAGAGCTGACCCGCTCTCCCGGTGGCCCCACCGGCCCGGAATGGATGCCGCGCCCCCCAGGTTTTAGCCTGGGGGGCGCGGCTTTCTGCCATGTGTGCAGGCCGCCCGGTGATGGACACAGGAACGAGGCACCAGATGACCGACCCCGTGACGCTGGACGGCGAGGGCCAGATCGGCGAGTTCGACGAGAAGCGGGCCGAGAACGCCGTACGGGAGCTGCTGATCGCGGTCGGCGAGGACCCTGACCGGGAGGGGCTTCGGGAGACGCCGGCGCGGGTGGCGCGGGCGTACAAGGAGATCTTCGCGGGGCTGTGGCAGAAGCCGGAGGACGTGCTGACGACGACGTTCGACATCGGGCACGACGAGATGGTCCTCGTGAAGGACATTGAGGTGTACTCGACATGCGAACACCATCTGGTGCCGTTCCGGGGCGTCGCCCACGTCGGGTACATCCCCTCCCACAGCGGGAAGATCACCGGGCTGTCCAAGCTGGCCCGGCTCGTGGACGTCTACGCCCGGCGTCCGCAGGTGCAGGAACGACTCACCACGCAGATCGCGGACTCGCTGATGGAGATCCTGGAGCCGCGCGGCGTCATCGTGGTCGTGGAGTGCGAGCACATGTGCATGTCGATGCGCGGGATACGCAAGCCCGGCGCGAAGACACTGACGTCGGCCGTGCGGGGGCAGCTGCGGGACGCGGCGACGCGGAACGAGGCGATGAGCCTCATCATGGCGCGCTGACGCCGGACCTCACACGGTCGGGGCCGCGCCCGTGCCCTCGTGTTCGTCGTCGTCCGGGAGCTTGCAGACGCGCTCCAGGAAGATGGCCGCCGCTATGACGCCGATGCCCGCGAGGACGGAGAAGCCGGCGTAGATGGCCTGGTCGCGGCGGGCGGGGATGTCGAGGGACTCCAGCAGGAAGACGCCGGTGCCGCCGTACATGCCGGCGACGAGGGCGGCGACCAGGGCGCTGGCCTGGCCGAAGACGACCGCGCGGGCCGCCATCATGGGGTCGACGCCCTTGGCGTCGGGCTGCCGCTCGCGCTGGGCCCTCAGCCGGGCGCGCAGCGAGAGCGCCGTGGCCAGCAGGACCACGGCGATCAGGGCCAGGACGATGGGGGCGGCCAGGGGGACGCTGGGGAGCGTGCCGATCGAGTTCCACAGGCGGGCGCCCGCCCAGGACAGGACTCCGGCCACGACGAAGACGCCGACCAGCACCCTGATGCGCAGCTCTTTCACAGTGTCCCTTCGGTTCCCCGGCTCGGGCCCGGTTGTCCAGCCGTCTCGACCTTAACGGCTACTCGGGCAGCCGGAGTTCCAGGTCCGCGCGCGGCGCGACGCCCTCGCGGGTGACGGAGTCCAGCAGACCGGCGACGGGGCCGCGGCCGGGCAGCTGCGCCTCGGGGTCCAGGTCGTGCCAGGGCGCCAGGACGAAGGCGCGCTCGTGGGCACGGGGGTGGGGGAGCGTGAGCTGCGGGTCGTCGGAGACGACATCGGCGTAGGACACGATGTCGACGTCCAGGGTGCGCGGGCCCCAGCGCTCGTCCCGGACGCGGTGGAAGGCCTCCTCGACCGCGTGCGCGCGCTCCAGGAGCGAGGAGGGCGGGAGGGTGGTCTTGAGGACCACGACCGCGTTGAAGTAGGCGGGCTGGCTGCCGGGGTCCACCCCCCAGGGCTCGGTCTCGTAGACCGGGGAGACGGCCTTGATGCGGAGGCCGGGGGTGTCCTCCAGGGCGTCGATGGCGCCCTGGAGGGTCTCCAGGCGGTTGCCGAGGTTGGAGCCGAGGGCGACCACGGCCAGTTTCGGGTTGCTGAGCGTGGTGTCGGCGGCGTCGACCTTCTCGACGACGGAGGCGGGCACCGGCTGTACGGTCGGGTCGCTGGGACCCTTGAGGAAGGGCGCGGTCATACTCGGCTCCGGGTGATCGTGACGGTCACGTCGTCGAAGGGGACGGTGATCGGGGCGTCCGGCTTGTGGACGCAGACCTCGACCTGCCGCACCCCGTCGTGCTTCAGACATACCTGGGCGATGCGCTCGGCGAGCGTCTCGATGAGGTTGACGGGCTCGCCCTGGACGACGGCCACGACCTCCTCGGCCACGATGCCGTAGTGCACGGTCTTCGCCAGGTCGTCGTCGGCCGCGGCCGGCCGGGTGTCCAGGCCGAGGACGAGGTCCACGATGAAGGTCTGGCCCTCCTCGCGTTCCCTGGGGAACACCCCGTGGTGCCCGCGGGCCTTCAGGCCGCGCAGCGCGACACGATCCACGCGAATCACTCCTGCAATCGTCGGTGCCGGCCGGTCCGTGCCGTGTGCGGGCGGCACACCGGCCTCAGTCGAATCTACCTGCGAGCCCGGGCGGGGCCGGGCCTCGGGGGCGTGGGCCCGGACGGGACCCGGCAGGATTCACCCGGCGTTTTCCCTGGGGAACCCGGCGGCTCACGGGTTGGTAGCCGCCCATACCCGCGGGTCCGTGATTCCAACCACTTCCTGGCACGTACCCACTCACGCGGGGGGTTCGTCTTGCTCGTCCTCGTCGTTTTCGGCCAGAACGGGGGAAGCGTGGTGCGACCAGAGTTTCCACCCCGCGGGCGTGCGCCGGAACACGTTCGTGGCGACCACGAGCTGTCCGACGAGCGGGCCGAGCTCCTCGTCGCCCTCGGGGGCGGGGCCGCCGCTGAGGATGTTCTCCGTGCAGGTCACCAGGGCGGTGTCGCCGGTGACGGAGACGTGCACGTCGGTCAGGAAGAACTGGATGTAGTCGGTGTTGGCCATGATCAGCGCGTACGACCTCAGGACCTCGCCGCGTCCGGTGAGCACGGGCCAGCCGGGGTGCACGCAGGAGACCACGCCGCTGTCGGCCGGGTCGTGGTACGTCTCGTCGACGCCCAGGTCGGAGGGGGTCAGCCAGAGCGACGCCAGTTCCTCGAAGTCGCCCTGCTCCAGTGCCTCGTAGAAGGCGGTGTTGGCGGCCTCGACCTGCTCGACGTCGGTGTGCGGGGCGCTCACCGGGTTCCTTCTGCGCCGGTGCGTGCCGCTGTGATGGCGCGGGCGACGCGTACGGCGTCCGCGGTGGCGCGCACCTCGTGCACGCGGACCGCCCACGCGCCGGCGTGCGCCGCGAGCGCGGAGACGGCGGCGGTGGCGGCGTCGCGTTCGCGGGCGGGCGGTGGCGGGCCGTCCGGGCCGGCCAGGACCCGGCCGAGGAAGCGTTTGCGGGAGGCGGCGACGAGCAGCGGGTGGCCGAGGGCGAGGACCCGGTCGAGGCCCGCGAGGAGCGCGAGGTCGTGCTCGGCGTCCTTGGAGAAGCCGAGGCCCGGGTCGACTACGACGCGGTCGGGGGCGATGCCGCCCGCCAGGACGGCCTCCACGCGCGCGTGGAGTTCGTCGACGACCTCGGTGACCACGTCGGCGTACTCGCCGCGCACGTTGCCGCCCTGGAGGAAGCCGCGCCAGTGCATGACGACGAACGGGGCGCCGGCGTCGGCGACGGCCGGGATCATGCGGGGGTCGGCGAGGCCGCCGCTGACGTCGTTGACGAGGGCGGCGCCCGCCGCGAGGGCCCGTTCGGCGACGGAGGCGCGCATGGTGTCGACCGAGACGGTGACGCCCTCGGAGGCCAGGCCGCGGACGACCGGGACGACGCGGCGCAGTTCCTCGGTCTCGTCCACTCGGGTGGCGCCGGGGCGGGTCGACTCGCCGCCGACGTCGACCAGGTCCGCGCCCTCGGTGACGAGGTCGAGGCCGTGTTTGACGGCGGCCGTGGTGTCGAAGAAGCGGCCGCCGTCGGAGAAGGAGTCGGGGGTGACGTTCACGACTCCCATGACCGCGCAGCGGTCCCATTCCGGTAGGCCCGCCACGCGCCCGCGTCCGCTCTGGTTGCTCATATGTTCAGCGTAGGCCCAGGGGACGGCCGTCAGGCGCTGCGGCCCGGCTCTGTCCCGACAGGTCACGCCGCTCTGACGCTCCGTTCCGTCGTCGTGCCGTGGGCGCAGGGGCGGCGGCCGGCCGGGCGACGGCGGCGCAGGAAGCGCGGCAGCGGCAGCGCCAGGTTGACGAAGCCCTCGGCCTGCATGGCGGCGAAGCCGATGCGGGGCAGGTCTGCGGAGGCCCGGTAGACGACGAAGCGGGGCTCCCAGCGCGGCTGGAACTTCGCGTTGAACTTGTACAGCGACTCGATCTGGAACCAGCGGGAGAGGAAGACGAGCAGTCCGCGCCAGGCGCGCAGCACCGGGCCGGCGCCGATCTTCTCGCCGCGGGCCAGCGCCGAGCGGAACATGGCGAAGTTGAGGGAGACGCGCGCGATACCGAGCTTCGGGGCGGCCTGGAGGGCGGCCACGATGAGCAGTTCGTTCATGCCGGGGTCGGCCGAGCGGTCGCGGCGCATGAGGTCGAGGGAGGCGCCGTCGGTGCCCCAGGGCACGAAGTGCAGGATCGCCTTCAGATCGCCGTAGGGGCCGGGGTGGTCGTCCTGCTTGTGGGCGGTGGCGATGAGGCAGTCGCCGTCGGCGGGGTCGCCGACGCGGCCCAGGGCCATGGAGAAGCCGCGCTCGGTGTCGGTGCCGCGCCAGTCGTCGGCGGCGCGCCGGATGCGCTCCAGCTCCGCCTCGCCGACGTCACGGACACGTCGTACCCGGGTCTCGTAACCGGCGCGCTCGATGCGTTTGACCATCTGGCGCACGTTGCGCATCGCGCGGCCGGCGAGGGAGAAATCCGCGACGTCCACCACCGCCTCGTCGCCCAGTTCGAGGGCGTCGAGCCCGGTCTCGCGGGTCCACACCTCGCCGCCGGTCTCGGAGCAGCCCATCACGGCCGGTGTCCAGGAGTGGGCCCTGGCCTCGTCCATGAACCGTTCGATGGCGCCGGGCCAGGCCTCGACGTCGCCGATCGGGTCGCCGCTGGCGAGCATCACGCCGGAGACCACGCGGTACGTCACGGCCGCCTTGCCGCTGGGGGAGAAGACGACGGCCTTGTCGCGGCGCAGCGCGAAGTGGCCGAGGGAGTCGCGGCCGCCGTGCCGCTCCAGCAGGGCGCGCAGCTTGGCCTCGTCCTCCTCGGTGAGGTGTGCGGCCGGGTGTTCGGGGCGGAAGGCCAGGTAGATGGTGGTGACGGCGGTGAGCAGGCCGAGGGCGCCGAGTGAGAAGGCGACGGTCCAGGAGGTGTTGCCCTGGTAGTCGACCGGGCCCTCGAAGCCGAACAGGCCGTAGATGACGTGGGTGATGCGGTCCGCCAGGCTGGGGTCGCCGACCATGCGCTCGGTGTGAACGCTGACGATGAGCAGGCCCAGCAGGAGCGAACCGGCGCTCATGAGTACGAAGTTGGCCAGTGCCCGCCAGCGGCTGCGCGGGTCGGGCAGGGCGTCGAACTGGTCGCGGTGGCGCAGCAGGGGTGCCAGCAGGGCCAGGGAGATCAGCACGCCCACGATCGAGTGCCGGTAGGTGAACTGCGCGACGGCACCGGCCGGCAGCAGGGCCACGGCCGCGCGCCAGGCCCGGCGCTTGCCGCGCTTGAGGCCGTGGGCGAGCAGCAGCAACAGCACGCCGGTGCTGAGGGACAGGGCGGCCGCGAACGGGCCGAGCGCGCCGGGCAGCACCTCGGCGATGGCGTGCATACGGCTGTGCCGGAAGCGCGGGAAGACGCCCGCGGCGATGTCCAAGGCGCCCACCAGGGCGCAGGCTCTGCCGACGAGGAGGGGGACGGCCTCGGGGCGTGGTCCGCGCAGCAGGTGGCGTACACGGCTCGTCCGGCCGGTTCCCGCCGTGGTGTTGCCACGACTCGGAACCTCGCCCGACATTTCCTCATCTGTCCTGACAGACATCGCATCCCGTAGTTCTGCGAGAGACCTTGGATCCGGTGCCGATTCGGGCATCCGGCGACATTGCGCCCTCTAGGACGGTGTCCAGGGGGAAGAGGTTCACTCCCGTCGTCAAAGCCGTTTCAAAGGCAAAGGAAAGTCCGGGACAAGCCCGCGCGAAGGTATGAGCGCGCTGGGCGCCCCGGACGGGAAGCGCGGACAGGTAACCATCGATGGGTCTGGGTCTCACGAGCAACAAAGTGCTGGTGCTGGCGGTGCTGTCCGCCGTGCTGCTGTTCGCCGGCACGGTCTGGCTGTGGCCACGCCTGGCCCGGCGGAGCCTGCGGGCCGTGGGCGGGCGGGTCGGCCTGCTGCTCGCCACGCAGGTGGCGCTGTTCGCCGCGGTGGGGCTCGCCGCCAACCAGTCCTTCGGTTTCTACGCGAGCTGGGCGGACCTGTTCGGGCAGGAGAAGGACCAGGGCGTGGTCGTCGACCACACGCCGGACGGCAGCCCGTTGCGGGTGGTCGACTCGCGCCGGGTGCCGGGCGCGGCCGGGGTGAGCGCCCGGGCGGGCGGCCGGATCCAGCAGATCGACATCGTGGGCCAAACGACCCACATCGCCACGCCCGCGTACGTCTATCTGCCGCCGGAGTACTTCCAGCCGCGGTACCGGACCCGTACGTTCCCCGCGGCCGTCGTGCTGACCGGCTATCCGGGCACGGCGTCGGCGCTGGTGGAGAAGCTCCACTACCCGCGCACGGCACTGGAACTGGCCCGGGCGGGCCGGATGCGGCCGATGATCCTCGTGATGCTGCGGCCGACGGTGGCGCCGCCCCGGGACACGGAGTGCGTGGACGTCCCGGGCGGTCCGCAGACCGAGTCGTTCTTCGCCAGGGATCTGCCCGACGCGTTGCGCACGCACTACCGGGTCGCCGAAAAGCCGGGCGGTCTGGGCATCATCGGCAACTCGACGGGCGGCTACTGCGCCTTGAAGATCGCCATGCACCATCCCGGTGTGTATGGCGCCGGCGCGGGTTTGTCCGCGTACTACAAGGCGCCGATCGACGCCACCACGGGCGATCTCTTCCAGGGCGACAAGGGGCTCCGGAATCGGGCCGACCTGTGGTGGTACCTCAAGCACAGGCCCGCTCCCGACACTTCACTGCTCGTCACCAGCAGCAGGTCCGGCGAGTCCAACCACAAGGACACGCTGCGGTTCATAGAGCGGGTGCAGGCCACCGGTCGGACGCGGATCTCGTCGATCATCCTGGACAGCGGCGGGCACAACTTCAACACATGGCGGCGCGAGATTCCGGCGACGCTGGAGTGGATCGGCGAGCGGCTGAACGGGCGCTGAAAACGATCTTGGGAATTGAAAGAAGGGCCGATTCCGGTTCTTCCCGGGTAACGATGCCGTGTGAACGCTTCGCATGGCTTTGTTTTTGCGGGGTGGCTCACCAAGATTCGCCTACGCGCGGTAAGTTTCTGGCCATGCCACGTGGACGTCACCGCCATTCCCCGCCCTTGCACAGGCTGCTGCCCCCGTCGGCGATCGCAGGCGTCTCCCTCGTCTGCGCCCTGGGGCCGTGGGTGTTCACGGAGCCGACGGTGCTCCGTGGTCTGGCCGCGGCCGCCGCGGCGACGGCGGTCGTCGGCGCGGTCGTGCTCCGCCGCTGGGACATCCAGGCGGGCAAACGCGTCGCCGACCTCACGCGCGCGCGGGCGAGCGACGAGTGGCGCTTCGAGGAGCGGGTGGCCGAACTGGAGGCCGACCTCGAGGAGTCCCGCGAGCTGCGCGCCAAGCTGGAGCAGCGGCTGCGCGCCAAGCGCACCGAACTGGCCGGGCTGCGCAACGAGCACGCCTCTCTGCTGCGCCGGTACGCCACCGCCGAGACCGAGCGGGCGAGCGTCCTGGAGGAACGCCGCGTGCTCGAGATCGAGGCGACGGCTCCGGTACGGGCCGCGCTGCCCGCGGGGGCCGTCCAGGCGGCGGACGCTCCGGCGGAGGCGGACGAGGCCGCTGGCACCACCGGGACCGAGAGCCTCGCCGTCGACGAGCAGACGGCGATCCCCGCCGTGTTCTCGCCGGAGGGCTCCCGGCTGTTCCTGCGGGCCGCGGCGGCGCTCGCCCGGCTCGACAGCGACTCCGCCCCGGACCCGGACGGGGGCGGCGACGGCGACGGCACCCCGAAGGGCGACGACGCGGAGCCCGCGGGCGACGACCGGAAGGACGACCAGCGGGAGCAGGCGGAGGACGCCGAGGAGGACCAGCCGCAGGGACAGTCCGAGGCGGTCGCCGGGCACGAGCGGGCGACCGCCGGCACCTCCACGGCGGCGGGCACCTCCACGGCGGCCGACACCTCCACCGCGGCCGGGACCTCCACGGCCCCCGAGGCCGAGCGCCCTGTGCAGCCTGCCTCTTCGGGGCACTACACCGTGCCGACAGCCGTGGCCGTGGCACCGCAGACGCCGGTGCGGCGCCCCCTGTCCGAAGGCGGGTTCGACTTCTTCGGTACCAAGCAGGAGACGTCACGGGCCGCCCTGGAGGCCGTGCAGAACGAGGACCTGGCCGATGTCGTCGGCCAGGAGGCCCTCGCGCTGCACAAGGCCGAGGCGGAGGCCGGGTACAAGCCCGCGGACGAGGAGTCGCGCGGGATCGGCCAGGTCATCGACCTGACGGCGCATGACGAGACGGAGCAGATCGATGTGCAGGGGCTGCGGAGCGCGGTTTCCTGACACAGCACTTCAGGGAAGGGCCCCCGGCTACGGCCGGGGGCCCTTCCGCGTCAGGTCACGCCATCCAGCGGTCGGGTCACGCCATCCAGCGGTCCGGCCGCGCGTCCCTGCGTCCCGTCCGTGACCGCTCCGCCTGTGCCGCCAGCAGCTCGCGTGCCTCGGCCGCGTCCCGCAGCCTCGCCGTGACCGTCTTGTTCGCGCCCGTGTCCACACACACGTCGGCCACGCCCCTGGCCCGCTCCCACGGCCCCTGCGTCATCCGTACGCTCTGCACCTTCGCGTGCGGCACCAGTGCGAGGCTGCGCCGCAGCAGCCCGGACCGCGCCGCGAACACCGCGTCCGTGACGGCGAGCCCGTACCCGCGCCACCACACCGGCACGCACCACCGGGCCCGGCGCGGCGACGGCGACAGGGCCGCCTGCTCCGGCACGGTCACCCCGGGCAGCACGCGCGCGACGACCACCTCCGCGATCTCGCGCGGGGCGACCGGCACCAGCACCGAGTTGGAGGACCCCGCCACGTCCAGCTCCACGCGCACCCAGCCGCGCCGCCGCCACAGCAGCGGCTCCACGATCCGCACGGTCTGCACCCGCCCCGGCGGAACCGTCTCATGGGACCGGTCCAGCAGGCCGTGGTCGATGCGCAGCCCGTCGGGCGACTCGGCCACCGTCCAGTCGTACTCGCTGACGAACCGCCCCACGCTGCTCGCACCCGCCGCGCCCAGCAGCGGCAGGGCGACGGCCAGGACGGTCCACACGCTCTCGGTGGCCAGCCACAGCACCGGCGGCACGACGAGCGCCGCGGCCAGCGACCCCCAGGTCGCCCCGCTGAGCAGCAGTGACACGGCGAGGACGCCGGGCGGCACCCGGAGCATCTGCCGGGACGGCGCCTCCCCGACCTCGTGCGCGGTCTCGGGCGCGAATCCCGCAGCCCGGGCGAGCAGTTCGGCCCGCAGCGCACGCGCCTCGTCCGCGCCCAGGAAGGCCAGCTCGTCCTTCTTGTCGGTGCCTATGACGTCGAGTTTGAGCTTGGCGACGCCCGCGACCCGCGCGAGCAGCGGCTGGGTGACGTCGATGGCCTGGATCCGCTCCAGCCTGATGTGCGCGGTGCGGCGGAAGAAGAGGCCGGTGCGGATGCGCAGTTCGGTCTCGGTCACCGCGAAGTGCGTGAACCACCAGGAGCAGAAGCCGTACAGGGCCGCGGCCGGGATGAGCACGGCGAGGCCGATGAGGAGCGTGGTCGTGGTCAGCCGGGTCAGATGGCGCTGCGCCCCGTCCGGGTCGTGCACGGCCCAGCCGATGAGGACGGCGACGGGGGCCCAGGCCCGCCTCAGCGGCGTGACGGGGTGCAGCCGCCGCTCGACGATCCCTTTCCCGGCCTCGGCGGGTTCGGCGGCCTCAGCGGCGTCGGGCGCTGTCACAGCCCCGCCGATCGGGCCTCGCCCAGCTCGGTGAGCCGGTCGCGCAGCCGTTCGGCCTCGGCCGGGTCCAGACCCGGGATCGTCGCGTCGGTCGCCGCGGCGGCCGTGTGCAGCTGCACGCTGGCCAGCCCGAAGTGCCGCTCCACGGGACCGGAGGTGACCTCGACCAGCTGCATCCGCCCGTAGGGCACGACCGTCTCCTCGCGCCACAGCACACCGCGGCTGATCAGCAGGTCGTCGGCGCGCTCGGCGTACCGCCAGGAGCGCCAGTTGCGCTCCAGCATCACCCAGCCCCAGGCCATCAGCGCCAGCGGCGGCAGCGCGAAGGCGGCCCAGGCCGGTCCGGCCATCAGGCCTGGCACCAGCCCGGCCGCCAGGCTGATCAGCCCCAGCCACACCACCAGCAGCAACCGCCGCATCTTCAGCAGCCCGGGCGGCAGCGCGATCCACACCGGCCCGTCCTCGACGGCCCCCGCCGCGCTCTCTGTCCCCGTCTGCCCCGTGTCCTGCGGGCTCCCCGTCTCCATGAGGCCAGCGTACGTAGGAGAGACTGTGTCCATGACTCCTACGTCGGAGACCATGGTCGGAATCGGCGGCGCCGCGGAGAGCACCGACATGGTGCTCAACATCGGGCCGCAGCACCCGTCCACGCACGGTGTACTGCGGCTGAAGCTCGTGCTGGACGGCGAGCGCATCACGCATGCGGAGCCCGTGATCGGCTATATGCACCGCGGCGCGGAGAAGCTGTTCGAGGCGCGCGACTACCGCCAGATCATCATGCTCGCCAACCGCCACGACTGGCTGTCGGCCTTCTCCAACGAGCTGGGCGTGGTGCTCGCCGTGGAGCGGATGCTCGGCATGGAGGTCCCCGAGCGCGCGGTGTGGCTGCGTACGCTGCTCGCCGAGCTGAACCGGGTGCTCAACCACCTGATGTTCCTCGGCTCGTACCCGCTGGAGCTCGGCGGGATCACCCCGATCTTCTACGCCTTCCGGGAGCGCGAGGAGCTCCAGCACGTCATGGAGGAGGTCTCCGGCGGGCGGATGCACTACATGTTCAACCGCGTGGGCGGCCTCAAGGAGGACCTGCCGGCCGGCTGGACCACGCGCGCGCGTGCCGCCGTCGCCGACGTCCGTTCCCGGATGGACCGGTTCGACGACCTGGTGCTCGGCAACGAGATCTTCCGGGGCCGCACCCGCGGCGTGGGCACGCTCTCGCCGGAGGCCGTGCACGCGTACGGGGTGAGCGGGCCGATCGGCCGGGCCTCGGGCGTCGACTTCGACCTGCGCCGGGACGAGCCGTACCTCGCCTACGGGGAGCTGGGCGACGTCCTGAAGGTGGTGACCCGGCAGGAGGGCGACTGCCTCGCCCGCTTCGAGTGCCTCCTGGAGCAGACGCACAACGCGCTGAACCTGGCCGACGCCTGCCTCGACCGGCTCGCCGAGCTGCCGCCCGGGCCGGTCAACCAGCGGCTCCCCAAGGTCCTGAAGGCACCCGAGGGCCACACGTACGCCTGGACCGAGAACCCCCTCGGCATCAACGGCTACTACCTGGTCAGCAAGGGCGACAAGACCCCGTACCGGCTGAAGCTGCGCTCGGCCTCGTACAACAACATCCAGGTGCTGACGGAGCTGCTGCCGGGGACGCTGGTCGCGGACATGGTGGCGATCCTGGGGTCGATGTTCTTCGTCGTGGGCGACATCGACAAGTAGCGTCCCGGGCCCTGCGAAGAGCGTCCGTGCCCTGCCCTAGAGCGGGTCCTCGATCCCGACCGGCTGCACCAGCCACCCGAAGTCGCCGAGGCCCCCCGCCGCGGTGAGCTCCGCGGCCTCTCCGGCGCTCGCGAGGGCGCGTACGTAGGCGGCGGGGTCGGTGGACGCCAGCGTGAGCGGGGGGCGTGCGCCGGTCACGCCGAGGGTGCGCAGTGCCTCGCGCTGCGGGAGCAGCCGCCCGCCGGGCAGCGCGCACGCGTCGAGGGCCACATGGGCCGTGATGTCGCAGGAGCCGTCCGGCACGGCCGCCGTCTCGCGGCCCTCCCGGAAGCCGGTGAGCGTCCCGAACGGCGGCCGCGTGTCCGCCGTGTGCGCGTAGTCCACGGCGACCGCGAGCCCCCGGTCGACCGTGGCGACCGCCGAGGCCCAGGCCTCGTCCCTGGGCAGGCCGATCTCGGCCCGCAGCCCCGTCTCACCGGGCAGCGGCCACCAGCGCGCCAGCCACCGCGCCTGCGCCCCGTCGACCGGCTCCCCGAGCCGTTCGGCCCCGTCCTCCCGGACCAGCACCAGCCGCGCCACGCCCGCGGAGTCCACCTCGGCGACCTCCACCGGTACGTTGTCCAGCCACTCGTTGGCGAACAGCAGCCCGCTCACGCCCTGCGGCGGCTCGGCCAGCCACTCGATCCGGTGATCCAGGCCCGCGGGCCGCCCGGCGACTTCGACGGCGCACGCGCGCGTGCGGGCCGCGACGTCGGCCGGGAGCGCGGCGAGCACCCCGGCGGCCAGCTCGCCGCGCCCGGCCGCCATGTCGACGAAGTCCAGCGTCGCGGGCCCTCCCAGCGTCTCGTCGACCCGGCACAGCAGCTCCGCCACCGCCCCTGCGAACAGCGGCGACGCGTGCACGGACGTACGGAAGTGCCCGGCCGGCCCCTCGGCCCGCCGGTAGAAACCCTCCGGCCCGTACAGGGCGTCCTGAGCCGCCGCACGCCACCCGCGCCACCGGGGCCCCTCCGGTCCCTCGCCCCTCGTCACTGCTGTCACGGGGCCAGGCTATGCGGACACAACGAACGCAACTCCACCTTGCGGAGTACACGCGCCCGGTGCGGATCGGCCCTCCGGTTGACCCCTGCACCTATCCCGCTTCCCTACGCTGGGTTACGTGCAGCGCCTCTATGACTTCCTCCGCAGGCACCCGATGTGGGTCGACGGCTCGTGGGCCGTGGTCCTCCTCGGGATTTCCGTGGTCGGCGGAGCGTCGGGCGGATTCGGCTCCCCGGCCGTCGCCGTTCCGCTCTCGCTGCTGTTGTGCCTGGTGGTCGCGCTGCGCCGCCGCATGCCGGAGAAGATGCTGCTGCTCGCGACCGCGGTCGGTGTGGCCCAGCTGATCACCGATGTCGAGATGGGCCCTCACGACTTCGCCATGCTGGTGATCGTCTACACGGTCGCCGCGGAGGGCGCGCGCTGGGCCTCCCGTTTCGCGCTGGTCGCCGGCCTGTGCGCGGCCCCCGTCGCCCACCTGCGCTGGCCGAGCGACCAGACGAGTGCCGCGACCGGCATCGCCGCGGCGGTCTTCATGACCGTGCCCTTCGCCCTCGCCTGGGTGCTCGGCGACTCCATCCGCACCCGCCGCGCCTACTTCGCGCAGCTGGAGGAGCGGGCCGCCCGCCTGGAGAGGGAGCGCGAGGCACAGTCCAAGGTCGCCGTCGCCGCCGAACGCGCCCGCATCGCCCGCGAGTTGCACGACGTCGTCGCGCACAACGTCTCGGTGATGGTGGTGCAGGCCGACGGCGCCGCCTACGTCCTCGACGCCGCCCCCGACCAGGCGAAGAAGGCCCTGGAGACCATCTCCTCCACCGGCCGTCAGGCCCTCGCCGAGATGCGCCGCCTGCTCGGCGTGCTGCGCACCGGGGAGCACGAGGAGGGCGGCGAGTACGTGCCGCAGCCCGACGTCCAGCAGATCGAGGACCTCGTCGAGCAGTGCCGCGGGCACGGACTGCCCGTCGACTTCAAGGTCGAGGGCACCCCCCGCCCGCTGCCCAGCGGCGTCGAGCTCACCGCCTACCGCATCGTGCAGGAGGCGCTCACCAACACCCGCAAGCACGGCGGGCCCAACGCGGGCGCGAGCGTGCGCCTGGTCTACTTCGACGACGGCCTCGGCCTGCTCGTCGAGGACGACGGCAAGGGCGCCCCGCACGAGCTGTACGAGGAGGGCGGGTTCGACGGCCAGGGCCACGGCCTGATCGGCATGCGCGAACGGGTCGGCATGGTCGGCGGCACCCTGGACGCCGGCCCGCGCCCGGGCGGAGGATTCCGCATCAGTGCCCTGCTGCCGCTCAAACCCGCCGGCTGACCACGGCACACGCCCCTCGCTGACACCTGTAACGCTCCCACCTGCAAAGCTCCCACCTGTAACGCTCCCACCTTCAACAGAGACTGGAAGAGGCTCCGATGACGATCCGCGTGATGCTCGTCGACGACCAGGTGCTGCTGCGCACCGGTTTCCGGATGGTGCTCGCCGCCCAGCCGGACATGGAGGTCGTGGCGGAGGCGGGCGACGGCGTCGAGGCCCTCCAGGTGCTGCGCTCGACCGAGGTCGACGTGGTGCTGATGGACGTGCGCATGCCGAAGCTGGACGGAGTGGAGGCGACCCGCCGGATCTGCTCGGACACCGACCCGCCGAAGGTGCTCATCCTGACCACGTTCGACCTCGACGAGTACGCCTTCTCGGGCCTGAAGGCGGGCGCCTCCGGCTTCATGCTCAAGGACGTGCCGCCCGGGGAGCTCCTCGCCGCGATCCGCTCCGTGCACAGCGGGGACGCGGTCGTCGCCCCCTCCACCACCCGGCGGCTCCTGGACCGCTTCGCGCCGATGCTGCCGAGCACCGCGAAGGAGCCCCAGCACCAGGAGCTGGAGCGGCTCACCGGACGCGAGCGCGAGGTCATGGTGCTGGTCGCGCAGGGCCTGTCCAACGGCGAGATCGCGGCCCGGCTCGTGCTGTCCGAGGCGACCGTGAAGACACACGTGGGCCGCATCCTGACCAAGCTCGGCCTCAGGGACCGGGTGCAGGTGGTGGTGCTCGCCTACGAGACGGGGCTGGTGCGGGCCGGCGGGCACGCCTGAGCCGTCCGCCAGGTCGCTGCTATCTGAGGATCCCCTCCAGGAACTCGCTGCCGAGCCGGGCCACCACCGTCACGTCCAGCTGGTGCAGGACGTAGCGCCCGCGGCGGCGGGTGGTGATCAGGCCCGCCTTCTTCAGCACGGCCAGATGCCGGGATATCTCCGGGGCCGTCATGCCGTGCCCCTGCGCCAGCTCACCGGTGGTGTACGCGCTGCGGGCCAGATGGCGGCAGATGCGCATGCGCACGGGGTGGGACAGCGCGGTCATGCGCAGGGCCAGCTGCTCCAGCGTGGGCGGGGCGGCGATCTCCGGGGAGCCGACCGGGTAGTGCAGCACCGGCTGCCAGCCGTACCGGTGCAGGACCGCCAGATGGGGCCAGCCCAGGCTCGTCGGGACGAGCAGCAGGCCGCCGTCGCCCGTCGTCGTACGGCCCTCGCCCAGCTTGTCGACCGCGATGTCGGCGGCGGCCTCGTCGAGCGTCAACGCCGGGGACACCGCGGCGAGCGCCTCGGCCAGGCCCTTGTGCCTGAGCAGGTCCGTCTTGTGGCGGGCGTCCGCTGCCAGCTGGTGGCGCAGCCGGGCCCAGGCCTCCCCGAAGAACGCCTCGCCGCAGTCCTGGAGGAACTGCCGCAGCCAGGCCCGGATCCTGGGCGGGTCGGCCAGCAGCCGCTCGCTGAACCGCAGCTGCCGCGGCCCGCGCGCGGCGGCCAGGTCCAGCGACCGGCGGCGCAGCTCCGGGTCGGTCAGCGCGGTGGGCCCGCACGAGCCGTACCCGACGGCACAGGTGAACTCCAGAGCCGCGTCCACGAACTGCTCGTCCGTCAGCTTGTCCAGCAGGTCCAGTTCCTCGGCGAGCGTGGCGCCCGGCAGGGTGCTGCGGCCCGGGAGGCCGGCGAAGGGCATGAACAGGTCCGAGAACGTCGTCCGCCACAGGAAGTCGGCCTCGCACATCCGGTCGGCCAGATGCGGGTCGAGCCGGGCGGTCACCCCCGTCACCCAGCCCTGCAGGCCCGGGTGGTGTCCCGGCTCGGACAGCGCGTGCAGCGCCATGCCCAGCTCGGCCAGGGGCGCGGGCACGACGGCGACCCCTCCGGCCTCAACCCGGCGATGTCGATGTGCACGCTCATGACCACATGGTGCACCCCGCCACTGACAACGCACCGCTCGATTGACGGGCCTCGTCAATCGACGCGACGTCGCCCCCGGCACGGGCGCACGGTGGGACCACGGGGGCAGCCGCGGAGCCTTCGGGCCTCCATCACCCCGTCCCGCAGAGGCGATCCACCATGAGCATCACGCAGCAGTACCTCCTCGACAGCTACCGCGCCCACTCCCTCGGGGAGCCCGCCCCGCCCGCGCCGGGCACGCACGACTGGCAGGTCGTACGGGAGTGGCGCGACGAACGGCAGTTCCGGGCGGTCCTCGCCGGGCGCCCGGCCCGCCGGCGGAAGCGGATCCGGCACACCCTGGGCCGGTGGCTGCTGCCCTCCAGTCGCCGCGCTACCGGCTGATCGGTCCGGGCAGCCGGGCGACGAAGTCGGTGACGGCCGTCTTCACGTCCTCGGCGGTCCACTCGAGACCGGCGGCCCGCACCTGCACCTCCGTGCGGGCCAGGCCCGGGCCGCCGCGGTCCCAGGCGAAGGAGAACAGGACGGTGCCGGTCTCCTCGGCCGTCCGCACCGCCGCCTCCGAGAGGACGTCGGCGTCGTAGGGCAGCCACACCTGGAAGTCGTGGGTGTGCGGCACCTCCGGGTGCACGCGCGCCCACGGCACCCCGGCCGCCGCGAACCCCTCGCGCAGGGCGGCGGCGACCACGCGCGCGTGGGCGACGAACTCCGGCAGCCGGGGCAGTTGCCGCTCCAGCCCGGCCAGCGCCGACAGGGCCGCCGGGAACTGCTGGAAGACCAGGCCGCCGTACCGGTGCCGCCAGGCCTTCGCCTCCTCCACGAGCTCCCCCGGCCCGGCGAGCGCCGCACCGCCGAAGCCCTCGAGGGACTTGTAGAACGACACGTAGACGCTGTCGGCCAGGCCCGCGATCTCCTCCAGGGAGCGGCCGAAGTGGACCGTGGACTCCCACAGGCGGGCCCCGTCGAAGTGCACCACCGCGTCACGCTCCCGGGCTGCTGCTACCACCTCGGTGAGCTCCTCCCAGGAGGGCAGCACGAAACCGGCGTCCCGCAAGGGCAGTTCCAGCATCAGCGCGCCGAAGGGCTCCTCGAAGTCGCGCACCTCGGCGGCGGTGGGCAGCCGCGGCTCGCCCGTCACGCGCACCGGGCGCAGGCCGCCGACCTCGCTGAACGCGTTCCGCTCGTGCACCTCGGGATGGCTGAGCGCGTGCAGGGCGACGGTCGGGTTGCCGGTGCGGCCCGCCCAGCAGCGCAGCGCCACCTGCTGCGCCATCGTGCCCGTCGGGAAGAACGCGGCGGCCTCGGTGCCGAGCAGCCCGGCGACCTTCGTCTCCAGCGCCTCGACGACGCCGTCGCCGTACACGTCGGACCGCTCGTCCAGGTCGTACAGGTCCTGCACCCCGTCCAGCTCCGCCAGCCGCTCCCGGAGCGTCTTGTGGAAGGCGAAGCGCGCGAACACGCGCTGTGCGCCGCGGTGGGCGGCAAGGCGCCGCTCACGGAGCTGTGACCTCCGGTCCTCGTCCGAGAGTTGCCCGGTCGCCTGCTCGTCCTGTTCTGCCTGTCCTGCTTGTTCCGCCGTGTCACTCATGGCCCGGATCATCCCGCGCGCGGGTGCGGCCGGGCACCCGGATTTCCGTACGCCCGTGCACGGGTTCCCGTACGCCCGTGCCCGTGTGTGATGCACACCCTGTGGACAACCGAACGCCCCTCGAACCGATCGCGTTAACATGACGAGAAATCGTCCGGTACCCGGAGCGGACTGGAACGGGAAGGCCGCCGTCGAGTGAACACAACCCCACAGCCAGACCCCAGAGACCGCCCCGCGCGGCTCACCGTCGGCGTCGTCGGCGCCGGCCGCGTGGGACCCGCACTGGCCGCGTCCCTCCAGCTCGCCGGGCACCGCCCGGTCGCCGTCTCCGCGGTCTCGGAGGTCTCCCGGCGCCGCGCCGCGCAACTGCTGCCGGACGTGCCGGTGATGCCGCCCGCCGAGGTCCTCCAGCGGTCCGAGCTGGTCCTGCTGACGGTCCCGGACGACGCCCTGCCCGAGCTGGTCGCGGGCCTCGCCGACACCGGGTCCGTACGGCCGGGACAACTGCTCGTCCACACCTCCGGGCGGTACGGCGCGCGGGTCCTCGACCCCGCCCTGCGCGCGGGCGCCCTGCCGCTGGCCCTGCACCCGGCGATGACCTTCACCGGCACGCCCGTGGACGTCCAGCGGCTGGCCGGCTGCTCCTTCGGCGTCACCGCGCCCGAGGAGCTGCGGCTGGCCGCCGAGGCCCTGGTCATCGAGATGGGCGGCGAGCCGGAGTGGATCGCCGAGGAGAACCGGCCGCTCTACCACGCGGCCCTCGCGCTCGGCGCCAACCACCTGGTCACCCTGGTCGCCCAGTCCCTGGAGCTGCTGCGCACGGCCGGTGTCTCGGCCCCCGACCGGATGCTCGGCCCGCTGCTCGGCGCGGCCCTGGACAACGCCCTGCGCTCCGGCGACGCGGCCCTCACCGGCCCGGTGGCGCGCGGCGACGCGGGCACGGTCGCCGCGCATGTCGCCGAGCTGCGGCGGCACGCCCCGCAGGCCGTCGACGGCTATCTGGCGATGGCCCGCGCGACCGCCGACCGGGCCCTGGCCCACGGTCTGCTGAAGCCGGAGCTCGCCGAGGACCTCCTCGGGGTACTCGCCAACGGGACCGACGGCACCGAAGGGGACGCCCGATGACCACGACCCTGCTCAGCACCGCCGCCGAACTGCACGCACGCGCGCGTGCGGGCCGCCGCGCCGTGGTGATGACCATGGGCGCGCTGCACGAGGGCCACGCCACGCTGATCCGCACCGCGCGAGCCCTCGCCGGACCCGACGGCGAAGTCGTCGTCACCGTCTTCGTCAACCCGCTCCAGTTCGGCGCGGGCGAAGACCTCGACCGCTATCCGCGCACCCTCGACGCCGACGTGAAGCTGGCCGGGGAGTCGGGCGCCGACGTCGTGTTCGCCCCGGCCGTCGACGAGGTCTACCCCGGCGGCGAGCCCCAGGTCCGCATCACCGCGGGCCCCATGGGCGAGCGGCTGGAGGGCGCCTCCCGCCCGGGCCATTTCGACGGCATGCTCACGGTCGTCGCCAAGCTGCTGCACCTCACCCGCCCCGACATCGCCCTGTACGGCCAGAAGGACGCCCAGCAGCTCGCCCTGATCCGCCGCATGGTGCGGGACCTGAACTTCGGCGTGGAGATCGTCGGCGTCCCCACGGTCCGCGAGGAGGACGGCCTGGCCCTGTCCAGCCGCAACCGCTACCTCTCGCCCGCCGAGCGGCGCACCGCCCTCGCGCTGTCCGGCGCCCTGTTCGCGGGTCAGGACCGGCACGCCGCGCAGGAGGCCCTGCGCGCCCGGGCCCGCGAGGTGCCCGCCACGCGCGCGCGTGCCGAGGCCCTCAGCGCCATAGGCGAGTCCCGTGCGGCAGCGGACGCGCACGCCGTCGCGACGGCCGTCCCGGGCAGCCCGGCCGCCGTCCGCGCGGCCGCCCGCCAGGTCCTCGACGAGGCCGCCCGCCTCGACCCGCCGCTCGTGCTGGACTACCTCGCCCTGGTCGACCCGTCCGACTTCACCGAGATCGGGGACGACTTCACCGGCGAGGCGGTCCTCGCCGTCGCCGCCCGGGTCGGGACGACCCGGCTGATCGACAACGTTCCCCTCACCTTCGGAGCCGCCTCGTGACCAGCACAGGCATACGACTGCACGCGCCCGCCCCCGGGTGGTCCCTCTCCGCGGACGTGGTCGTCGTCGGCTCCGGCGTCGCCGGCCTCACCGCCGCCCTGCGCTGCGAGGCGGCCGGCCTCACCACCGTCGTCGTCACCAAGGCCCGCCTGGACGACGGCTCCACCCGCTGGGCCCAGGGCGGCATCGCCGCGGCCCTCGGCGACGGCGACACCCCCGAACAGCACCTGGACGACACCCTGGTCGCGGGCGCGGGCCTGTGCGACGAGGAAGCGGTCCGCATCCTCGTCACCGAGGGCCCCGACGCCGTACGCCGCCTCATCGAGACCGGCGCGCACTTCGACGAGTCGTCCGAAGGACAACTGGAACTCACCCGCGAGGGCGGCCACCACCGCCGCCGCATCGCCCACGCCGGCGGCGACGCCACCGGTGCCGAGATCTCCAGGGCCCTGGTCGAAGCGGTACGCGCGCGGGGCATGCGCACGGTCGAGAACGCGCTCGTCCTGGACCTCCTCACGGACGCCGAGGGCCGCACGGCGGGCGTGACCCTGCACGTCATGGGCGAGGGCCAGCACGACGGCGTGGGCGCGGTCCACGCCCCCGCGGTGGTCCTGGCGACCGGCGGCATGGGCCAGGTCTTCTCGGCGACGACCAACCCGTCGGTCTCCACGGGCGACGGCGTGGCCCTGGCGCTGCGCGCGGGCGCCGAGGTGAGCGACCTGGAGTTCGTCCAGTTCCACCCGACGGTCCTCTTCCTGGGCTCCGACGCGGAGGGCCAGCAGCCCCTGGTCTCCGAGGCGGTCCGCGGCGAGGGCGCCCACCTGGTCGACGCCGACGGCGTGCGCTTCATGCAGGGGCAGCACGAACTGGCCGAACTCGCCCCGCGGGACATCGTCGCCAAGGGCATCACGCGCCGCATGCAGGAGCAGGACGCCGAGCACATGTTCCTCGACGCCCGGCACTTCGGCGCCGACATGTGGGAACACCGCTTCCCGACGATCCTCGCCGCCTGCCGCGCCCACGGCATCGACCCGGTCACCGAGCCCATCCCGGTCGCCCCGGCCGCCCACTACGCCTCCGGCGGCGTCCGCACCGACTCCCGGGGCCGTACGACCGTCCCCGGCCTGTACGCGTGCGGCGAGGTCGCCTGCACCGGCGTGCACGGCGCCAACCGCCTGGCCTCCAACTCCCTCCTCGAAGGCCTCGTCTACGCCGAGCGCATCGCGGCCGACATCGCCGCGAACGGCCTCGAAGCGCGCGTGCCGCAGCCGCTGCCGCACCCGGAGACCCCCGAGCACCCGCTGCTCACCCCGGAGGCCCGCTTCACGATCCAGCGGATCATGACGAACGGGGCCGGTGTCCTGCGCTCGGCGGAATCCCTCACCAAGGCCGCCGACCAGCTGCAGCAGCTGCACACCGACGCCCGCGACGCCCTCGCCGAGAACGGCAAGACGGCCGAGGCCGGCGTCGACACCTGGGAGGCCACCAACCTGCTGTGCGTGGCCCGCGTCCTGGTCGCCGCGGCCCGGCTGCGCGAGGAGACCCGGGGCTGCCACTGGCGCGAGGACCACTCCGAGCGCGACGACACCACCTGGCGGCGCCACATCGTCGTACGCCTGAACCCCGACCGCACGCTGGCCGTGCACACCACGGACACCACACACTTCCCTACGACCCTCCCGCCCCAGGCCCCCCAGGAGCAGTGACCGACGTGAGCACCCCCGACCTTCCCCTCGCCTCGTCCGGAGGCTGCGGCGACGGCTGCGCCTGCGGCGCGGACGAGGAGGCATACCTGGAGTGCGGGCTGGACCCCGCGCTCGCCCAGCTCCTGGCCGACGCCGGCCTCGACCCCGTCGAGGTCGAGGACATCGCCAACGTGGCCCTCCAGGAGGACCTGGCCCACGGCGTGGACGTGACGACGGTGGCGACGATCCCCGAGGACGCGGTGTCCACGGCCGACTTCACGGCCCGCGAGGCGGGCGTCGTGGCCGGCCTGCGCATCGCCGAAGCGGTCATCTCGGTCGTCTGCGAGGAGGAGCTCGAGATCGAGCGCCACGCGGAGGACGGCGACCGCGTCGAGGCGGGCCAGAAGCTCCTGTCGGTCACCACCCGCACCCGCGACCTCCTCACGGCCGAGCGAAGCGCACTGAACATCCTGTGCCGCCTGTCGGGCATCGCGACGGCCACGCGCGCGTGGGCGGACGCCCTGGCCGGCACGAAGGCCAAGGTCCGCGACACCCGCAAGACGACACCGGGCCTGCGCTCCCTGGAGAAGTACGCGGTCCGCTGCGGCGGCGGCGTCAACCACCGCATGTCCCTCTCGGACGCGGCCCTCGTCAAGGACAACCACGTGGTCGCCGCGGGCGGCGTCGCCGAGGCCTTCAAGGCGGTCCGCGAACGCTTCCCCGACGTCCCCGTCGAGGTCGAGGTCGACACCCTGCACCAGCTCCGCGAGGTCCTGGACGCCGGCGCCGACCTGATCCTCCTGGACAACTTCACGCCGGGCGAGTGCGAGGAGGCGGTCGCCCTCGTCCAGGGCCGCGCCGCCCTGGAGGCCTCGGGCCGCCTCACCCTCGACAACGCCAAGGCCTACGCGGACACCGGCGTCGACTACCTGGCCGTCGGAGCCCTCACCCACTCCTCGCCGATCCTGGACATCGGCCTGGACCTGCGGCCGGCGGAGTAGGGAGCGGGTACGGGCCATGCTGCTGACGATCGACGTAGGCAACACGCACACCGTCCTGGGCCTGTTCGACGGCGAGGACATCGTCGAACACTGGCGCATCTCCACGGACGCGCGCCGCACCGCGGACGAACTGGCGGTCCTTCTCCAGGGCCTGATGGGCATGCACCCGCTCCTCGGGGACGAACTGGGCGACGGCATCGACGGCATCGCCATCTGCGCGACCGTCCCCTCGGTCCTGCACGAGCTCCGCGAGGTGACGCGCCGCTACTACGGCGACGTCCCGGCGGTCCTGGTCGAACCGGGCGTCAAGACGGGCGTGCCGATCCTCATGGACAACCCCAAGGAGGTCGGCGCGGACCGCATCATCAACGCGGTCGCGGCGGTCGAGCTCTACGGCGGCCCCGCGATCGTCGTCGACTTCGGCACGGCGACGACGTTCGACGCGGTCAGCGCGCGCGGCGAGTACGTCGGCGGGGTCATCGCCCCCGGCATCGAGATCTCCGTCGAGGCCCTCGGCGTCCGCGGCGCCCAGCTCCGCAAGATCGAGGTGGCCCGGCCGCGCAGCGTCATCGGCAAGAACACGGTCGAGGCGATGCAGTCGGGCATCATCTACGGCTTCGCCGGCCAGGTCGACGGGGTCGTCAACCGCGTGGCCCGCGAGCTGTCGGAGGACCCGGAGGATGTCACGGTCATCGCGACAGGGGGTCTGGCACCGATGGTTCTGGGCGAGTCCTCGGTCATCGACGAGCACGAGCCGTGGCTGACGCTGATCGGCTTGCGACTGGTGTACGAGCGGAACGTGTCACGTATGTGACGGCGCGCTGTTGCTGGGGCCGGGTGGGTGCGCAGCCCGGCGTGGCGGGGTGCCGCTGCGCCCACCCGTGCCGCCCCAGCGGCACGACTGCCCGCAGCTAGACGGACCCGCACCCGCCTACGGCGAGCAGGGGACGTGTCGGGGGGTGTCCGCCCGCAGCGGTTGGCGCGTCAACGCCGGTTAGTCGGTGTCTGACCCCATCGCGCCGTTCCGAGGACGGACACCCCCCGGCGCGGCCCCGACCCACCAGCCCGCCGCAGGCGACCGCGCCCCCGCCCACCCGGGTGGTCCCCCACGCCACACCCGCCCGATATGCGGGGATTGTCTGATTAGCGCGTATCGTCGCAGCATGCCCACGCCATATGGATCCCGCGGCGGCATGGCGTTCGGCGTGGAGGAGCTGCGTGTGCTCCGCCGCGCTCTCGCCCTCGCCCTTCACCCCACCTCCGCCTCGGCCGACGACGTCCAGGACTGCCTCCGCCTCGCAGAGTCGCTCGACGAGGCGATGCGGGAGGGAGCCAGGCTGCGTGCCTTCCTCGTGGCCGACCTCGGCCGGTATCGCGCCGCCCTCCCCGGCACCGCCGCCGGCTACCTCACGCTCCTGGACGAGGCACTGGGCGCCGGATACCGCCCTCAGCCGGACGACATCGCCGCACTCGGCGCCCTGCGCGGCAACCCCACCGCGGCCGCCCTCCTGGACCGCTGTCATCGGCTCACGGACCAGCAGCAGCAACCCGGACGCGCCACCCGCCCGCACATCCCCTCGCCGCTCGCCCAACCGCTCGCCCAACCGGCCGCCCGACCCACCGCTCCCACCGTCCCCGCCTCCCGCACGCGCCTCCGTCTCCTGCCCCTCCCCGGCGGCCTCTCCACCGTCGCCGAGGACACCCCGGAAAAGCAGCCCGAGAAGAAGCCCGCACGGAAGCCGGCGGCTCCGAAGCCAGCCCCCAAGCCCGCCCCGGCCCCCGCCCCGGGCACCCCGAAACCCGGCCGCCCGATCCCCACCCCGGGCGAGGTCTTCCCGCGCCGCAAGCCCACCCCGCCGCCGCCCCCGGGCAACCCCCAGCAGCTCGCCGCGGGCTGACGTGGCTACTCTGGATCCATGGACTACGTCTCCGCGCTCCTGCCCCCGGTCGTCATGGCCATCTTCTTCATCGGCGTGATCCGGGTGATCGTGAAGACACAGGGCGGCGCCAACAAGGCCAAGGAGGACGCGGCCGTCGACGCCGCCCTCGCGCGCGTGGAGGGCGCCCGGCAGTCCTCCGTGACGCCCCCGAAGGCCGAAGCCTGACCCGACCGCTGCCGCCCCCCCCGGGGCGCAGCGCTCCTGCGGCGTACGACTCCGTGCGGCCGGCCCCCGGCGAGGCCCGCACTTTCGAGTCGTACGCCCTTTTTGCTCCCGTTCGCCGGTGAAGCGCACGTCCGCCACGCCATTACCCAGATCTCCCACTATTGTTCTGAGGTGTGCCTCGCCCATTGGGAGAACTCGAAGACGCGGTCATGTCGCGGGTGTGGAAGTGGAACCGCCCGGTGACCGTTCGAGAAGTCCTGGAAGATCTTCAGAAGGAGCGGTCCATCGCGTACACCACCGTGATGACCGTTTTGGACAATCTCCATCAGAAGGGCTGGGTGCGCCGCGAGGCGGAAGGCCGCGCCTATCGATATGAGGCGGTCTCCACACGCGCCGCCTACGCCGCCGCCCTGATGAACGACGCCTGGTCGCAGAGCGACAACCCCGCCGCGGCTCTCGTCGCCTTCTTCGGCATGATGAGCGAGGAACAGCGAGAGACTCTCCGCGATGCCGTACGCATCGCCCAGGTCCCGGAAACCCAGAAACCGACCGGACCGTCGGAACTGGCCCAACCGCCGGAACGAACCGAACCCCCGGAACGAACGGAACCGCCGGAGAACCCCGCCTCTGCTCAGGACCCTGGCGGGCGATAGCGTCCCGTCATGTCCGCGAAGAGCTCTGAAGCCCCCGCAAAAGCCATCACCGTCCGCCGGGCACGTACCAGCGATGTTCCGGCCGTGCGCCGCCTCCTCGACGCCTACGTCCGCGGCGGCATCCTGCTCGACAAAGCGACGGTGACGCTTTACGAGGACATCCAGGAGTTCTGGGTCGCGGAACGGGACGACAACGCCGAGGTCGTCGGCTGCGGCGCGCTGCACGTGATGTGGGAAGACCTCGCCGAAGTCCGCACTCTCGCCGTGAAGCCCGGCCTGAAGGGCGCGGGCGTCGGACACCAGTTGCTGGAGAAGTTGCTCCACACCGCCCGCTGGCTCGGCGTTCGCCGTGTTTTCTGTCTGACCTTCGAAGTGGACTTCTTCGCCAAGCACGGCTTCGTGGAGATCGGCGAGACGCCCGTCGACACGGATGTCTACGCGGAGCTGCTGCGTTCCTATGACGAGGGTGTCGCGGAGTTCCTCGGACTCGAACGAGTGAAACCGAACACCTTGGGCAACAGCCGGATGCTTCTGCATCTGTGATCACCAGGGCGGACACACAAGCCAGTTGCAAGCCGGTCGCAAGAGGCGGGTGCCCTATGTCCGAAACGCGCACGTTTTCGGACGGGGGCGGGGCTGCCGGTCTCTGCCGAGGGTTTGTGTTTTTCCGGCAAAAGCGGTTTGCTTTCCGAGGTACTGCAGTACTGCATATAACAGGGGACGGTGATACGGCGGACGCCGGCACACCCCGGCCCTGAAGATATCGATGAAAGGAAATCCGGTGGCACAGAAGGTTCAGGTCCTTCTTGTCGACGACCTCGACGGCGGCGAGGCGGACGAGACCGTCACGTTCGCGCTGGACGGCAAGACGTACGAGATCGATCTCACCACCGCTAATGCGGACAAGCTCCGCGGCCTTCTCGAGCCTTACGTGAAGGGCGGTCGTCGTACCGGAGGCCGTGCCTCGGGCGGGCGCGGAAAGGCGCGTGCGGCTTCGAGCGGCAGCCAGGACACCGCGGCCATCCGCGCCTGGGCGAAGGAGAACGGCTACGAGGTCAACGACCGCGGCCGTGTTCCGGCGACCATCCGCGAGGCCTACGAGAAGGCCAACGGCTGAACAGCGGTACTACCGGCCCTGCGCGCGCGAGACCGACGGCTGGGCAGACGCGCGCCGCAGCCGGACCCGGTGGCACTGTGTGGCCACGGTGTTCACCAGCCGTACGAGATCGGGGGCGTCTCCACCGCCCCCCAACGCCGACAGCGTCGGCAGCGAGGCCTCGACCTCGCATCCCGGCTCGGGGGGCCGCAGCCACATGGCGGCCCCCTGGGAACCGAACCGGCCCAGGGGAAGCGGCCGGCCACGACAGAAGCCGGACTCGGGGGACAACGCGCCGTCCGCCTCGTGAGCCGACGGCGCGGCCCCCTGGCGGTCCCACGCGGTCCTCGACGCGGTGAACGCCGCACCGCCCTCACAGGGCAGCCCCCCGCCCCTCCCGTCAGGCACCGCCCCACCCGCCTCGCGCGCCATCGAGCCGCCCGCTTCGCGGAAGCACGGCGTACCTGTGCCGCAGGGCGGCCCCCCGCCCGCCTCGTGGGGCAGCGACCTGCTGCGCTCGCGCCGCAGGGGATCGCCCGCCTCGGGGTGGGGCAGCGAATCGGTCTCGTTGGGCAGCGGCGTGCCGTTCTCGCGCCGCAGGGGATCGCCCGCCTCGGGGTGGGGCAGCGAATCGGTCTCGTTGGGCAGCGGCGTGCCGTTCTCGCGCCGCAGGGGATCGCCCGCCTCGGGGTGGGGCAGCGAATCGGTCTCGTTGGGCAGCGGCGTGCCGTTCTCGCGTTGCAGGGAGTCGCCCGCTTCGGGGTGGGGCAGCGAATCGGTCTCGTAGGGCGGCGGCCTGCCGCGCTCGCGCCGCAGTGGACCGCCCACCTCGCGGAGCCTCAGCGCATCCGTCTCGCAGGGCAACACCCCGTCCCCCTCGCCCGCCCCCGAGCCACCCGCCCCACGTAAGAACCACGGGTCCGCCCCCTGCGGCGGCACCTCGCCGCCCGCTGGCCCCAGGCGCAGCCGCGCGCCCCTGTCGCACGCCGGCGGCGGATCCAGCCACGGCGGCCGCGGCGCCTCCATCGTGCCCGTTCCGATCGCCGCCAGGTCGAGCGGCAGTGTTCCCCACTCCAGCCACTCCAGCAGCCCGGGCAGTTCCTCCGCCGTGCCCGCCGCCACCAGGAATCGCATCCGGTCGCCGAGCAGGGCCACCGGAGCGCCCGGAGGCAGGCGCCGCAGGGCCGCGTGGCCCGCCTCGGCCGGCACGTCCAGGACGTCGTAGCGCACCCCCACCACCAGCCGCAGAGGATCGCCGGGCACCGTCGGCCATCCCAGTTCGTTCTCGTACCACCGCCGGACCCGACAGCTCGCGTCGAGCGGCCGACGGGGGAGTGGGGCGGAGCGAGGGGCGCCGAACATGCCAAGTGCAACAGCCGGAAGGACGTGCGGGTTACGCTGGGTGGCGTCACGAGTGCACATAGTGGCCAAATGGGGGCGTGTGGGGGGTGCGGGGAGGCGCAAGGTTGTTCGCCCGTAGCGGAGGGAAGGGGGGCGCTCGGCATGGACTTCGGGTCCGTGCGGGTAAGACATCCCTAGTGGGAGGGGGCGACACGCAGGAAAGGCTGTCTCACGTTCGCCATGGGCGTACTGACGAAGGGGGTAACTGCCTGGCCTGCGGGAACATCGTCTCGCACCATCGGGTTGGAGCAGATGTCGGCGTTCGGGGTCAGGAGGCCAAGGACGGTGTCGGCAGTTGGAATGAGCGGTCCCCGCTTGCGGGACTAAGCTGCGGAAGGACAGGGAGGGGAAGTTCCCCCCACTGCCTGACCGCTCTGAGGAGCGATTAACGATGTTCGAGAGGTTCACCGACCGCGCGCGGCGGGTTGTCGTCCTGGCTCAGGAAGAAGCCCGGATGCTCAACCACAACTACATCGGCACTGAACACATCCTCCTGGGCCTGATCCACGAGGGTGAAGGTGTCGCCGCCAAGGCCCTTGAGAGCCTCGGGATTTCGCTCGAGGCGGTCCGCCAGCAGGTGGAGGAGATCATCGGGCAGGGCCAGCAGGCCCCGTCGGGTCACATCCCCTTCACCCCCCGTGCCAAGAAGGTCCTGGAGCTGTCGCTCCGCGAGGCCCTTCAGCTGGGCCACAACTACATCGGCACGGAGCACATCCTGCTCGGCCTGATCCGCGAGGGCGAGGGCGTCGCCGCCCAGGTCCTGGTCAAGCTGGGCGCAGATCTGAACCGCGTGCGGCAGCAGGTGATCCAGCTGCTCTCCGGTTACCAGGGCAAGGAGACCGCCACCGCCGGCGGTCCTGCCGAGGGCACGCCCTCCACGTCCCTGGTCCTCGACCAGTTCGGCCGGAACCTCACCCAGGCCGCTCGTGAGTCCAAGCTCGACCCGGTCATCGGGCGCGAGAAGGAGATCGAGCGGGTCATGCAGGTGCTGTCCCGCCGTACGAAGAACAACCCGGTCCTGATCGGTGAGCCCGGCGTCGGCAAGACCGCCGTCGTCGAGGGCCTCGCCCAGGCCATCGTCAAGGGCGAGGTGCCCGAGACCCTCAAGGACAAGCACCTCTACACCCTGGACCTCGGCGCGCTGGTCGCCGGCTCCCGCTACCGCGGTGACTTCGAGGAGCGCCTGAAGAAGGTCCTCAAGGAGATCCGCACCCGCGGCGACATCATCCTGTTCATCGACGAGCTGCACACGCTGGTCGGTGCGGGTGCCGCCGAGGGCGCCATCGACGCGGCTTCGATCCTGAAGCCGATGCTGGCCCGCGGTGAGCTGCAGACCATCGGTGCGACCACGCTGGACGAGTACCGCAAGCACCTGGAGAAGGACGCGGCCCTCGAGCGCCGCTTCCAGCCCATCCAGGTCGCTGAGCCGTCCCTGCCGCACACGATCGAGATCCTCAAGGGTCTGCGTGACCGCTACGAGGCGCACCACCGCGTCTCCATCACGGACGAGGCGCTGGTCCAGGCCGCCACCCTGGCCGACCGGTACATCTCGGACCGCTTCCTGCCGGACAAGGCGATCGACCTGATCGACGAGGCCGGATCGAGGATGCGCATCCGCCGGATGACCGCGCCGCCGGACCTGCGCGAGTTCGACGAGAAGATCGCCGGTGTCCGCCGCGACAAGGAGTCCGCGATCGACTCGCAGGACTTCGAGAAGGCCGCCTCCCTCCGCGACAAGGAGAAGCAGCTCCTGGCCGCCAAGGCCAAGCGGGAGAAGGAGTGGAAGGCCGGCGACATGGACGTCGTCGCCGAGGTCGACGGCGAGCTGATCGCCGAGGTCCTCGCCACGGCCACGGGCATCCCGGTCTTCAAGCTGACCGAGGAGGAGTCCTCCCGCCTGCTGCGCATGGAGGACGAGCTCCACAAGCGGGTCATCGGCCAGAACGACGCCGTCAAGGCGCTGTCGAAGGCGATCCGCCGTACGCGTGCCGGTCTGAAGGACCCGAAGCGTCCCGGTGGCTCGTTCATCTTCGCCGGCCCGTCCGGTGTCGGTAAGACGGAGCTGTCCAAGGCGCTCGCCGAGTTCCTCTTCGGTGACGAGGACGCGCTGATCTCCCTCGACATGTCGGAGTTCAGCGAGAAGCACACGGTGTCGCGTCTCTTCGGTTCGCCCCCCGGTTACGTGGGCTACGAGGAGGGCGGCCAGCTGACGGAGAAGGTCCGCCGCAAGCCGTTCTCGGTCGTCCTCTTCGACGAGGTCGAGAAGGCCCACCCGGACATCTTCAACTCGCTGCTGCAGATCCTGGAGGACGGTCGCCTGACCGACTCCCAGGGCCGGGTCGTGGACTTCAAGAACACGGTCATCATCATGACGACCAACCTCGGCACCCGGGACATCTCCAAGGGCTTCAACCTGGGCTTCGCGGCCTCGGGTGACACGAAGACCAACTACGAGCGCATGAAGAACAAGGTCTCGGACGAGCTCAAGCAGCACTTCCGGCCCGAGTTCCTCAACCGCGTCGACGACGTGGTCGTGTTCCCGCAGCTGACCCAGGACGACATCCTGCGGATCGTCGACCTGATGATCACCAAGGTGGACGAGCGCCTGAAGGACCGGGACATGGGCATCGAGCTCGCCCAGTCCGCCAAGGAGCTCCTCGCCAAGAAGGGCTACGACCCCGTGATGGGCGCCCGGCCGCTGCGCCGGACGATCCAGCGCGAGATCGAGGACAGCCTGTCGGAGAAGATCCTCTTCGGCGAGCTGCGCCCCGGTCACATCGTGGTCGTGGACACCGAGGGCGAGGGCGAGACCAAGACCTTCACCTTCCGGGGTGAGGAGAAGTCGGCCCTGCCGGACGTCCCGCCGATCGAGCAGGCGGCCGGTGGCACCGGACCGAACCTGAGCAAGGACGTGTAAGCGTCACGGTCGAGTGAGAGGGGCCGGTGCTGAAAAGCACCGGCCCCTTTTCCATGCCCCGAGGGCGGACGAGCTCCGCTGCCCCGCGACGCCCTACGACAGCTGCCCGTCGTAGTCGGGCAGCTTGAACGTCTTCTCGGCGTGGCCGCCGGAGAGGTCGGTGGCGCTGTTGCCGATGTTCGCGATGATCGTGTAGCCCTTCTTCTCGACGTCGACACGCTGGGCCGTCTTGTACTCGGCGACGTTCTTGAAGAGGTCGATGAAGTTCCGGACGTAGAGGCCGGAGACCTGGTAGCCGGTCTGCTTGAGGTTGTACTCGGTGAACGAGTAGATGATGCCCGGCCGGGCGGTCACGAAGAACAGGGCGACACCGCGCTCCTGGGCGTATCTCGCGGCCTCCAGGACCGGCTTGTTGGCCGGCTGCGGGTAGCTGAAGCCGAAGTCGGTCTCCAGCGTGGTGTTGTCGATGTCGAAGACGATCGCCTGCTTCTCGCCCGGCTTGGCGGCCGCGATCCGCTGCTTCAGATAGGGCAGAGCCTGGTCCATCACCGCCTGGCAGTCCTTCTGCCAGGTCGTGTAGTCGACGTCTGCGGCGGCGGCCGTGGTGACCGCGGTGGCGGCACCTGCGGGGGCCGCGGCGTCGGCCGGTGCGGCCATCGCCACGAGGGCGGCTGCCGAGACTGCGGTCACTGATGCGCGGCGCAACCAGGGGCGGCGGGTCTGCATGTCGTGGGGGTCCTCTCACGTCCGTGACGCTGCCAACATGTCGTGTGCATGTTCGTAGGCGAGGGTGGCGCGAGGGGAACCGTAGGGTTACCGGACGGTAGGTGCATAGAGGCGTGCGCCACATTTCCGGAATGGCCGAAGAGGCTCCCCGGTGACATGCCGCACAGGCGATATGTCCGTTACTAGGCGGAATAGTGCTGAACGGATCCAGAGGAAAGGGATTCTTGGCCCATGAAGCGCGCGGAAGTGCGGCGTAGTGCCCTGATTCGTCCCGAATGAGCGTCATGTCAAGAGACGTAGAACACTGGACGAAGTTACTAACTTAGGCCGTAGATCACGCTTTTGGGAGTTTGTCGGACTTCGGGTTACCAAGGGATGGCCATTCGGCGAGCGACTGTGCGCCGGGTGGTTTTCACCGTCCCCTTCCCCATGAGGTTTCGATGTCCCAGCGCGTCACGTCCCGTTCTTCCCGTACGTCCCAGCTCCGCACCCGTGCGACCGTGCTGGCCGCCGGCCTCGGTGTCTCGGTCGCACTGGGAGCAGGGGTCGCGTCCGCCGCCGACACCACGGCCGCGTCCGGTGCCGCCGGTGCCGTGCAGGCGCAGGCCGCCGCCCAGGCCAAGGCCGCCAAGGCCGCGGCCGTGAAGGCCGAGAAGGCAGCCCAGGCCGCCGCCGCGAAGCAGGCCGCCGCGAAGAAGGCGGCCGCCGCCAAGAAGGCCGCCGTGCAGAAGGCCGCCAAGAAGGCCACGCCGTCCTGGGTCGACCCGGTGAAGAAGTACAAGCTCTCCGCGAGCTTCGCCCAGAACGGCGGCATGTGGCAGTCCACCCACAGCGGGCAGGACTTCGCCGTGCCGAGCGGCACCCAGGTCGTCGCCGCCCACGGTGGCACCGTCGTCAAGGCCGGCGGCAATGGCGCCGGTGACGGTCCCGCGTACGGCAACGCCGTCGTGATCAAGCACGGCAACGGCACGTACTCGCAGTACGCCCACCTGTCGACGGTCAAGGTGAGGATCGGCCAGGTCGTCAAGACCGGCCAGGAGATCGCCCGGTCCGGCAACACCGGCAACTCCAGCGGTCCGCACCTGCACTTCGAGATCCGTACGACCCCGAACTACGGCTCGGCGGTCGACCCGGTGAAGTTCCTGCGCACCAAGGGCGTCAAGGTCTGACGACCGCAGGCGGCCCGGGTCCGCTAGGAGCCCCGAGTGCCCTCGTGGGCCTGGGTCACCAGGTCCGTGGCGACCTCGAGGACGGCTTTGTTCTTGTCCTCGGGGTCGCCTTCCAGGTCCTGGAGCAGGAACATCCCGGCGTGCAGCGTGAAGATCGCGCTGACGCAGCGCACCTGGTCGACCATGTCGGCGTCCGGGTCGATGATGATGTCGCGCAGGGCGCGGATGCGCTCCTTGAAGGAGTCGCCGATCCGCAGTTCCCGCACCGTCGCCTGGTTGTCGTGCATAAAGCGGAACAGCGGCGTGGCGCCGGCCAGGGTCTGCGCGTAACGGCGGATGATCTCCTGCTTGGTGTCGAGCGTGTGCGGCTGCTGCCGCCCCCACTCGATCAGTTCCTCGATCGGCTTCGTGAGGTCCTCGAAGATGCTGACGAGGATCTCTTCCTTCGTCTTGAAGTGGTAGTAGAGCGCCGCCTTGGTGACCTCCAGGCGTTCCGCGATCTCGCGCAGGGAGGTCTTCTCGTAGCCCTGCTCCGCGAAGAGTTCGAGGGCCACGTCCTGGATGCGCTGGCGGGTGTCCCCGCGGCGCCGCTGCCTGGTGCCGTCCATGGTGCCGCCCATCCTCCTACGCCGCTCCCTTTCCATAAAACTTACTTGACGCCCGGCTAGTTCCGCGGCTAGCTTCCGAGTGTAGTCACTAGCCGGTCGGCAAGTAAGTAGCGGTAGCTGGGGGAGTGGGAAAGCAATGGCGGACACGACGGACACACCGGCGGTCGGCGCCGACACCGGGGGGAAACAGCCGAGGAGCGTGCGGGTCGTCCTGCTCGCACTGATGATCGCGATGATGCTCGCGATGCTCGACAACATGATCATCGGTACGGCGATGCCGACGATCGTCGGTGAGCTGGGCGGGCTCGAGCACCTCTCGTGGGTGGTCACCGCCTACACGCTCGCGACCGCGGCCTCCACGCCCCTGTGGGGCAAGCTCGGCGACATGTACGGCCGCAAGGGCACGTTCATGACGTCGATCGTCCTGTTCCTGATCGGCTCCGCGCTCAGCGGCATGGCCCAGAACATGGGCGAGCTGATCGGCTTCCGTGCCGTCCAGGGCCTCGGCGCCGGCGGTCTTATGGTCGGCGTCATGGCGATCATCGGAGACCTGATCCCGCCCCGGGAACGCGGCAAGTACCAGGGCATGATGGCCGGCGTCATGGCGCTGGCGATGATCGGCGGCCCGCTGGTCGGCGGCACGATCACCGACCACTGGGGCTGGCGCTGGGCTTTCTACATCAACCTGCCGCTCGGCGTGGTCGCGCTGGCCGCCATCAGCGTGGTGCTGCACCTGCCGAAGAAGCGTTCCGAGGCGCGGATCGACTACCTGGGCGCCGCCCTGCTGACCGTCGGCATCACCGCGATCGTCCTCGTCACCACCTGGGGCGGCACGGAGTACGCCTGGAGCTCCGCGCGGATCATGGAGCTGATCGGCATCGGTGTCGCCGCGCTCGTCGGGTTCGTGTTCTGGCAGACCAGGGCGGCCGAGCCGGTGGTGCCGCTGCACATCTTCCGCAGCCGCAACTTCACGCTGATGTCGATCATCGGCTTCATCACCGGGTTCGTGATGTTCGGGGCGACGCTGTTCCTGCCGCTGTACCAGCAGTCCGTGCAGGGCGCCTCCGCGACGAACTCCGGGCTGCTGCTCCTGCCGATGCTCGGCGCGATGCTGGTGACCTCGATGGTCGCCGGCCGGGTCACCACGAACACCGGCCGGTACAAGGTGTTCCCGATCGTCGGCAGCGTCCTGATGACCGTCGGTCTGTACCTGCTGTCCACGATGGACACGGGGACCTCGCGGTTCACGTCCGGCGTCTTCATGGCCGTGGTCGGCTTCGGCATGGGCTGCCTGATGCAGATCACCATGCTGGTCGCGCAGAACAGCGTGGAGATGAAGGACATGGGCGTCGCGTCCTCGTCCACCACCCTCTTCCGCACCCTCGGCTCCTCCTTCGGCGTCGCGATCATGGGCGCGCTGTTCAACAACCGCGTCCAGGACGTCATGGCCGAGCGCGGCGGTGCGCTGGGCTCCAAGGTCACCGAGCAGTCGGCGCAGCTCGACGCCAAGGGCCTGGAGAAGCTTCCGGTACTGGTCCGGGAGGCGTACCAGCACGCGGTCTCCGCCGGCACGCACTCGGCGTTCCTGCTGGGAGCCGTGGTGGCGGTGTTCGCCCTGGTGGCGGCCGTGTTCGTCAAGGAGGTCCCGCTCAAGGGGGCGGGCCCGAAGACGGACGACGGGCCGGACGCGCCGGCGTCGCAGCCGCCCGTGGCGGAGACCGTCTGACCGACCGCACGACGAAGGCCCCCGGGATGGGAGAACCCCCGGGGGCCTTCGTCATGCGGTCGGTCGCACAGGCCTCGCTGTCAGACCCTCGTGCCACCATCGGATCCATGGACAAGATGCGGCAGGTGCGCCTCGCCAAGGACGCCATGGACCGGGACTGGGCCGATCCGGACCTGGACCTGGGCGCCGTGGCGGCCCACGCCGGGTACTCGCGGTATCACTTCATCCGCGCCTTCAAGGAGGCGTACGGCGAGACCCCCGGGCAGTACCTCACGCACCGCCGCATAGAACGCGCCGAGGACCTGCTGCGCACGGCGAACCTCTCGGTGACGGAGATCTGCCACCTGGTCGGCTTCAGCAGTGTCGGCACGTTCTCGGCCCGGTTCAAGGCGTGGACCGGCCTGACGCCCAGCGAGTACCGGACGAAGCATGTGGGCCGCGGAGCGGCACTCATACCGGGCTGCTACGCCATGCTGTGGGCCGGCGGCTTCCGGCCGGCGCCCACCCCGGGGCAACAGCGCAATTCCGGAGAAGCGGGCTGACACCCCCGCTGCCTACCGTGGCAGGACAGGCACGAACCGGCCGCCGACCAGCAGGAGCACGCCATGATCAAGGGTCTCGCCATCACGACCGTCTGGGTCCTCGACCAGGACCGGGCCAAGGAGTTCTACACCGAGAAACTGGGCCTGGAGGTCCGTACGGACATGACCATGGGCGAGGGCGGCATGCGCTGGCTCACCGTCGGCTCGCCGAACCAGCCCGACGTCGAGTTCACGCTGATGGTGCCCGGCGGGGCCGGGATGGACCCCGAGTCCGCCGAGATGCTCCGGAAGCTGGTGTCGAAGGGCGCGCTCGGCGCCGGGGTGCTGACCACCGACGACATCCACGGCGACTACAAGAAGCTCAAGGACCGGGGCGTGGAGTTCCTCCAGGAGCCGCAGGAGCGCCCGTACGGCACGGAGGCGCTGTTCCGCGACGACTCCGGCAACTGGTTCTCCTTCACGCAGCCCCGGGAGGGCGGACTCGACCTCGACCAGGACTGGACCTGCTGACCACGCTGCCCCGGACAGCCCCCTAGGGCAGCATCGGATAACTCCCCGTGTTCGTCGGCGCGTGCTCCGGCAGCCACAGCACCGCCACCGCGCCCTCGGCCGGTACGCCCTCCGGCGCGCCCGGCGTGCGTACGTTCCGGAAGGTCAGCCGGGCGCCCATCACCCGGGCCTGCCCGGCCGCGATGGTCAGGCCGAGGCCGTGGCCGTGCCCGGCCCGGTCCTTGCTGCCGGTGCGGAAGCGGCTCGGCCCCTCGGCGAGCAGGTCCTCGGGGAAGCCGGGCCCGTGGTCGCGGACGCGGATGACCCGGCCCTCGACAGTGACCTGGATGGGCGGCTTGCCGTGCCGGGCCGCGTTGGCCAGCAGGTTGAACAGCACCCGCTCCAGGCGCCGCGGGTCGGTGGTGACCTCCGACTCGTGCACGATCCGCACCTCGACGTCCGGGTCCTTCGCCGCCACCCGCCGGGCGACGAACTCGCCCAGCATCAGGTCCTGGAGCTCCGCCCGCTCGGAGGCCCCGTCCAGCCGGGCCACCTCCAGTACGTCCTCCACGAGCGTGCGCATCGCCTTCGCCCGGTCCAGCACCAGCTCGGTCGGGCGGCCGGGCGGCAGCAGTTCGGCGGCGGTCAGCAGCCCGGTCACCGGCGTGCGCAGCTCGTGCGCGATGTCGGCGGTGACCCGTCGCTCGGCCTCGATCCGCTGCCGCAGCGTGTCCGCCATGGCGTCCACCGCGCTCGCCAGGTCGTCGGTCTCGTCCCGGACGACCCCGCCCATGGCGTCCCGCACGCGCACGTCCGTCTCGCCGCCCGCGAGCTGGCTGGCCGCGACGGCCGCCTTGCGCAGCCGCCGCGAGAGGTGCCCGCCGATGAGCACGCCGAGCGCGCTGCCGCCGAGGACGACCGCGATGGAGCCGATGAGCAGGGCCTGGTCGAGGTCCTGGAGGATGTCCGAGCTGCGGTCGGTGAAGCCGGAGTGCAGGGACATGACATGCCCGTTCTTCAGCGGCACGGCGGCCCATATGTCGGGCACGTCACCGGGCCGGTCCGCCACGTACGTCGCCCGCTGGCCCGCCTCCACCCGGTCCCGCAGCGCCGGCGGCAGGTTCGGGTCGTCGATCTTGGCGTTGGGGAAGTTCATCCGCCCCGACAGCTCGAAGTTGCGCTGGGCGATCAAGATGCGCTCGTCGGCCAGGTCACGCGCGTTGTCCAGCATCGACACCCGGGCGGCGTTGTGCACGACCAGGCTCAGCGCGACCGCCACCAGCGCCCCGACCAGCGCGATGGCCGCGCTCAGCTTCCATCTGAGGCCCGTGCGGATGCCCGCGCGCTCCAAGCCCGTGGCGACCAGGCGCCGGAAGTGCCCCCTCATAACCCCTGCTCAGGCCTTCAACTTGTAGCCAAAACCGCGGACCGTCTCGATGCGGTCCTGGCCGATCTTCTGCCGCAGCCGCTGCACGTGCACATCGACGACGCGGGTGTCCCCGCCCCAGCCGTAGTCCCACACCCGCTCCAGCAGCTTGTCGCGGGATAGCACCGTGCCCGGCGTCGTGGAGAACTCCAGCAGCAGCCGCATCTCGGTCGGCGTCAGCGCCACCGGCTGCCCGGCCCGGCGGACCTCCATGCCCTCGGTGTCGACCTCCAGGTCCCCGAACGTCAGCACCCCGCCGCCGGCCGGGGAGGCCGGCTCCTCCGTCCGGCCGCCGCCCGCGTGCCCGAACCGGCGCAGCACCGCGCGGATCCGGGCCACCAGCACGGCACCGTCGAACGGCTTGGTCACATAGTCGTCGGCCCCCGCCTCCAGGCCCAGCACGACGTCGATGGAGTCGGCCCGCGCCGACAGCATGATGACCGGCACGGTCGACTCGTCCCGGATGCGGCGGCACAGACTGACCCCGTCGAGGCCGGGAACCATGACGTCCAGCAGCGCGATGTCCGGGCGGTCCGCCCGGAACGCCTCCAGGCCCGACAGTCCGTCGGGCATGGCGGTGACCACGAAGCCGTCCCGTTCCAGGGCGAGCTGCGTGGCCTCACGGATGACGTCGTCGTCCTCGACGAACAGGACGTGGGTCTGGTCTGCCATCCCGGTGCTCTCAGTCCTCGTGTGGTTCGTGGGGTGCGTTCTGCCGCGTTCCCTCTGAGGGACGCGCGATCAGGGTGATGCGTTCACCGGTGGATCGGTCCGAGCGGCCCGATCGGTTCACACGCGCTGCGCCCACGTCAGCTCGCGGGCTCCGGCGTGGGGGTTTCGCCGGCGACCTTCCCGTAGTCGTTGTGCGTGCGGTACTCCTCGTCGAACCGACCGGAGGTCCAGCTGTATGTGATCACGTTCTCCCCGGAGGGGCTCGACACCGGGTCGCCCCTGTCGTACACCTGCTTGGTCACGACCAGGTCGCCGCGGTCGATCTCCGCGTAGACCGGGGGCTCCTCGGCCTTGAACACATTCTCGTACGAGCCGTCCTGCTCGCGGTACACGTAACTGCCCACACCCACAGCGTCACCGCAGCTCAGGACGTTGACGACGACGTCGTCGCCCGATCCGCCGGTGAGGTTGCCGTAGGACACGTCGACGGGGTACTCGTCGGCGACGCACGGCTTCAGCGCGCGCTTGACCTCGGGGGAGACCTTCGGGTCGTCCTTGACGAGCCGGACCGCGTCGACCGCGTCGGGCGTCTTCGACGGCGCGGCGGACGGTGTGGCCGCGGCGGCGCCCGCCACCGAGTCGGAGTGCGCCGGGCCCTCGTCACGGGCGCCGGTGCCGCCCGCACCGCACGCGGACACGAAAAGGCCGAGGGCGGCGAGCACGGCCATTGCCGTACTCACCGCCTGGATGCTGGCCCGGGGTCGTGCAGACCCCTCGCCGGTCAGGCCGCGCACCGCTCCCGCTCCTCACGCTCCAGCGCGCGTGCGTCCAGGTCGCGGGACTCCAGCTCCTCGCGGAGCCGGGCGAGCGCCCGGTGCAGCGTGCTCTTGACCGTTCCGGCCGACATGCCGAGGGCGGCGGCCGTCTCCTCTGTGGACATCTGCTCCCAGTGTCGCAGGACGACGACACTGCGCTGCTTCGGGGCGAGTACCTTCAGGACGTCCATCAGCAGGGCGCGGTCCGCGTGCTGCTCGGTGGAGTCGTCGACCGAGGCGTCCGGGAGCTGCTCGGTCGGCACCTCCTCCAGCTTGCGGGCCCGCCACCACTCCGTGCGCGTGTTGATCATCACCCGGCGCAGGTAGGCGTCCGCCAGCCGCTTGTCCTCGATGGTCTCCCAGCGGCCGTACGTGCGGACCAGCGCGGTCTGCAGCAGGTCCTGCGCGTCCGTCGGGTCCGGCACCAGGCGGCGGGCACTGCGCAGCAGCGCGTCCTGCCGCGTGCGGACGTACTCCTCGAACTCGAGCACCTCGCCCTGCGCCATGGTGAACCGCCTCCCGTTTCCCCGTTACGGCCGGCTTCCCGCCGTCCGTGCACTGCCTGTGTTCCTTGGTCGTCCCGTGTCTTCCGGGAACGGAATTGAAGGTACGGAGGCGTTGTCACGGCACTGTCCGAAGCAGCCTTCGGCTAGCACTCGGCTGTCCGTCGGTTGTGTAACGGCCGTGGGAACGGGGAAGAGCGGCGGGGGTGTTGGGGCGGATTCGGGGTGATTTGTCCACCCTGATGACTGTGACAGGCGACGACTCGCGGCTGTGATGTGTCTGTACGTCAGGTCAGCGGCAGCCGGTACAGCCCGTCCGCCAGCGGCTCCACCAGACCGTCGGCGACGAGGCCGTCCAGGGCGCGGGCCCGCTGCACCGGCTCGTGCCACACCCGGTCCAGCGCCGCCTGCGGAACCGGACCGTGGGCCTCGCGCAGCACGGCGAGCAGCCGCCCGCGCACCTGCCGGTCGGTGCCCGCGTACGTCTGACCCCGGCGCGGCGGCCCGTCGTGCTCCGGCTTGCCCGCCAGCCGCCAGGCGCACTGCGCGGCGATCGGGCAGCGGTGGCACGACTCGCTCTTCGCCGTGCACACCAGCGCCCCCAGCTCCATGGAGGCGGCGGCCCAGCGGGCGGCGGTCGGCTCGTCCTCGGGCAGCAGCGCGCGGGCGAGTTTGCGCTCGGCGGCGGTGGTGGCGTTCGGCGGGTACTGCACGCCGGTGACCGCGCGGGCGAAGACCCGGCGCACGTTGGTGTCCAGCACCGGGTGCCGTTGACCGTAGGCGAAGGAGGCGACGGCGGCGGCCGTGTACTCGCCGATGCCGGGCAGCGCCAGCAGCTGGGCGTGGTCGGCGGGTACGTCACCGCCGTGCCGTTCCGTTATCGCGACGGCGGCGCCGTGCAACCTGAGGGCGCGGCGCGGGTAGCCGAGCCGGCCCCAGGCGCGGACCGCCTCGCCCGGCGCCTCCTTGGCCAGGTCGGCGGGGCGCGGCCAGCGGGCCAGCCACTGCTCGTAGACGGGCAGGACGCGGTTCACCGGCGTCTGCTGGAGCATGAACTCACTGACCATCACCCCCCACGCCCCGGCCTCGGGGCGCCGCCACGGCAGGTCACGGGCGTTCTCGTCGAACCAGTCGATGACGGGGGCGTGCAGGCTCTCGCCGGAGGGCGAGCCGGAGGGCGAGCCGGAGGGCGAGCCTGAGGACGGGCCGGAGGCGGGGCCGGCGGGGCTGGTGTGCGGGGGCTTCGCGGGTGCAGTCATGGCCATTCGATCCTGCCACGCGGGGACCGCGATCCGGGAACACCACCACCCAGGAGGGACAGGCGTACCAGTCAAGAGGGACAGGCGTACCTGACGATCGGCAGCAGTGCCGCCCTGCCGACCGCCTATAGCGTCGGGCGAATGGAACGACCTCGTCCCGCCCGGCTCGGCGGCAGGGTGGCACTGCTCTGGGCGGCCCTCGCCCTGCCCGCCCTCACGGCGGACCGGCTCGGGCTGAACGAGCCGCGACCGGCCTGGCAGCAGGCGGCCGGTGTGGCGGTGCTGGCGGTCGCCGCCGCCCTGTCCCGGCGGCTGCCGCTCGCGGCCTTCGGACTGGTGGCCGCCCTGAGCCTCGCCGCGGCGCCGGCCATGTTCACCGTCTCCTACGGCCCCGCCCTCGGCGTGTTCGCGCTGCTGCTCGGGCTGCGGGCGGGCCGGGCACGCCCCGCGGCGCTGTGCTTCGCGGCCGTCGGCTGCGCCGGCACGGCCCGGATCGCGCTCGTCGGAGTCGACCCGGCCCCCGAGTGGCTCGTCATGACGGGCACGCTGCTCTTCGGCTGCGTCTTCCCCTGGCTCGGTGGTCGCTACTGGCGGCAGAGCCGCGAGCTGGCCGCGGCGGGCTGGCTGCGCGCCGCCCGGCTGGAGGACGAGGCCCGCTTCGCCGAGGAACGCGCCCGGCTGCGCGAACGGGCCCGGATCGCCCAGGACATGCACGACTCCCTCGGCCACGAGCTGAGCCTCATCGCCCTGCGCGCGGGCGCCCTCCAGGTCGCCCCCGGGCTCGCCGCCGAGCACCGGAGCGCGGCGGCCGACCTGCGCGCGGCCGCCGCCGACGCCACGGACCGACTGCACCGCATCATCGGCGTCCTGCGCGAGGACGACGACGAGCCCGCGCCGCTGGCCCCGGCGGGCGAGACCCTGGAGCAACTCGTCGCCCGCGCCGCGGAGTCGGGCCTGCCGGTGCGCTGGGAGCCCGCCGGGCCCGGCGGCCCGTCCGCCGAGCCCGGCGGGGTCGCCGAACGGCTGCTGCACCGCGTGGTCCGGGAGGCGCTGACCAACGCGGCACGGCACGCACCGGGCGCTCCCGTGACCGTGGCACTGACGGGACGGGCCGCGGGGGTGTCCGTCACCATCACCAATGGACCGCCCACCCAGGAGAGTTCCCACTCCACTGGTGGCGGTACGGGCCTGCTCGGGCTGCGGGCCGCGGTGACCTCCGTGGGCGGCACGTTCGAGGCCGGACCGCACGAGGAGGGGTTCCGGGTGTCGGCGTACGTGCCCGACGCCCCCGAGCGGCAGGCCACCGCCGAGTCCCCGGACCCCGCGCCCTTCCGGCACGCCCGCCACCGGGTCGCCGCCGGCTTCGGCACCGCGGCAGGCGTGGGCGTCGTGCTGGTCGGCGTGGCGTTCGGCTGGTACGCGTACGCGGAGAAGCACTCGGTGCTCGAACCCGCCACGTACGCGAAACTGCGCCTGGGCACCCCGGCGGCCGAGGTCGAACACCTGCTGCCCGAGCGCGACGTGAACGACCCGCCCGACGACCGGGCCCCCGCCCCACCCGGGGGAGCCGACTGCCGCTACTACCGGGCGAGCGGCGAACTGTTCGTCTCCGTCGACCACTTCAGACTGTGCTTCGCCGCCGGCCGGCTGGTCGCCAAGGACGTGGTCCCGCGCATCGGTCTGCCCGGCGAAGGCCGCGAGGAATACGAGGAGTTCTCACAGTGATCCGTGTCCTGCTGGCCGACGACGAGGCCATGGTCCGGGCCGGGGTACGCGCCATCCTGGGCAGCAGCGGCGTGACGGACGTCGTCGCCGAGGCGGGCGACGGCCGTGAGGCGGTCGAGCTGGCCCGCGCCCACCGCCCGGACGTGGCCCTGCTCGACATCCGCATGCCCCGCCTGGACGGTCTCACGGCGGCGGAGGAGATCGTACGGACCGTGCCCGGCACGGCCGTCGCGATGCTCACCACCTTCTCCGAGGGCGCCTACGTGACCCGCGCCCTCGGCGGCGGTGCCACCGGCTTCCTGCTGAAGTCCGGGGACCCGTACGAACTCATCGCGGGCGTACGGGCGGTGGCCGCCGGGGCCGCGTTCCTCTCACCCAAGGTGGCCCGGTACGTCATCGACGAGGGCCTCGGCGGCGGCCGGCTCACCCGTGAGGCACAGGCACGCGCGCGCGTGGCCGTGCTGAGCCCCCGCGAACGCGAGGTGCTCGGCCTGGTCGGCGCGGGCCTGTCCAACCCGGAGATCGCCGCCCGGCTGCACCTCGTCGAGGGCACGGTGAAGGCGTATGTGAGCGCGGTCCTGGACCGGCTGGACGTGCGCAACCGCGTGCAGGCGGCGATCGTGGCGTACGAGGCGGGGCTCGTGGAGACGTGACGACCGGAGCGGCGCGTGGCGGCCGGAGCGGCGCGGCGGCGGGGGCGCGTTCCGGCCCGGCGATGCGCATGCCGACCGCCTCAGCGCCGCGCGTGCGAGCCGTACGACCTGACGGGCGCCGCGCCCGGCCCGGTGAACCACCGCACGGCCGGCGCCGACGAGGTGCGCAGCGCCCCGGCCAGCCGCGTCGCCGGGCCCCTGCCCAGCCGTACGGCGACGAGGGCCACGAGCGCGCCCAGCACCAACCCGGCGAGGACGTCGTGCGGATAGTGCACGCCGACGAAGACCCGGGAGAAGGCCATGAGCAGGGCGAGCGGGGCCGTCACGCACAGGAGCGCGCGCCGGACCAGCGCGAGGGCGACCGCCGCCGCGCCCGCGATCGTGGCGTGGTTGGACGGGAAGGACCAGTCGCCGTGCGGTGGGCACGCGGCGAGGGACGCGGCCGCACCGGCGACCGCCCGGCACGGACGCTCCTCCGTGACCGCGGACTTGAGCACCTCACTGCACACGTACGCCACGGCCGTGGCCACGGGTGCGAGGGCCGCGACCGCGAACGCGTGGGGAGTGCCGCGGCGGGCACGCCACCAGGCCGTGGCGAACAGCGCGACGAAGACCAGCAGTCCGGCCTCCGTCCATATCTCGGCCCCGTGCTGTACCCACATCGGGGTGTCATGGGCGAAGTCGGTGATGTCGCGGTAGAGCGCGCTGTCCTCGAAGTTCATGGTCACGGACGGTAGGCGGCAGGCCGGTACCGTCACACCCAGCGATCGTCGCGTCCCGAACCCGACGAAAGACAGGGGTGGCCTCCGGGATTCCGAGATGATGATCCGGAAAAGTTGTGGCCCCGAGCGGCGGGTGGGACAGGCGAACGCGCCGATCTCTCGTAAGGTTTGCGCCGTGGGATCTCTGCGCAATCCGGTCGGGCCGCTTCCCTCCTCCATCTACTGGCGTCGGAGGGTCGTACTGGTGTCTGTGGTCGCCCTGTTGGCGCTTCTGATCACCTGGATCGTGACGATGGGCGGCGGAGGCGGCAAGGACGGCGACAACGGCGCCAACGGCAAGAATCCCTCGCCCTCCACGATCACGCCCGGCCCGTCGAGTTCGGGCCCGGCCATCAGCCAAGCGCCCGGCGGACGCGACGAGTCGGCCGACGAGGGCTCCGGCGGCTCGTCGTCCGGGTCCGGGTCCGGGGGCGGTTCCGGCGACGGCTCGGGTGACGGCTCCGGGGGCGGTTCCGGCTCGGGCTCCGGCGGCGGTTCCGGCGCGGGCGGCTCCGGAGGTGCGGGCGGTGCCGGCGGTTCCGGTGGCGGTACGGCGGTGGGCGGCGTCGGCGTGGGCGACACCCTGCCGGCCGGTTCCACGCTGCCCAACTGCACCGCCAGCGTGGTCAAGTTCAGCTTGCGCAGCCGGCACAACACCTACGACCCCGAGCAGAAGCCCACGTTCCTGCTGACCGCGCGGAACATCTCCGGAAGCGACTGCAAGATCGATCTCGGGCCGAAGAACGCGGTGTTCACGATCACCCCGGCGAGCTCCGACGACGACTACTGGTCCTCCGAGGACTGCCCGAAGGCCGCCGCGCACCAGCTGTACCGGGTGCCCGCGGGCAGCGGCATCACCTACACCGTGAACTGGGACCGCAAGCCGAGTGTCCCCAAGTGCGCCACGCCTCCGGCGGGCTCGGCCGGGCCGGGCACGTACCTGGTGGAAGCCAAGGCTCCGGGCTTCGCGAAGGTGCAGACGTCGTTCGTGCTGTCGGCCGACTAGGACGGCAGGGCCTGGGCCCGGCGGCAGAGAATCCCGCAGCAGAGACACCTGAGGGCGGTACCCCTGACCGGGTACCGCCCTCAGCCGTTCCAGCCCGTTACGGCCGTACGGCCGTGCAGCCGCTAGACGTACCGCTCGAGGATCGAGGACTCCGCCAGCCGCGACAGGCCCTCCCGGACGCTGCGCGCCCGGGCCTCGCCGACGCCGTCCACTGTCTGGAGGTCGTCGACGCTCGCGGCGAGCAGCTTCTGGAGGCCGCCGAAGTGCTCGACCAGACGGTCGATGATCGCGCCGGGGAGCCGGGGCACCTTGGCGAGCAGGCGGAAGCCGCGCGGCGACACCGCCGAGTCCAGCGTCTCGGGCGAGCCGGTGTAGCCCAACGCGCGGGCCACCGTGGGCAGTTCGAGCAGCTCGGCGTGGGTGAGGGCGTCCAGTTCGGACAGCGCCTCGTCGACCGTGCGGGAGCGCTTGGCGGTGGGCTCGGGCACGTAGTCCCGGACGACCAGCTCCCGCTCGGGCTCCACGCCGGCGATCAGCTCGTCGAGCTGGAGGGCCAGCAGCCGGCCGTCCGTGCCCAGCTCCACCACGTACTCGGCGATCTCCGTGGCGATGCGGCGCACCATCTCCAGGCGCTGGGCGACCGCCGAGACGTCCCGGACGGTCACCAGGTCCTCGATCTCCAGCGCCGACAGCGTGCCCGCGACCTCGTCGAGGCGGAGCTTGTAGCGCTCCAGGGTCGCCAGGGCCTGGTTGGCGCGGGACAGGATCGCCGCCGAGTCCTCCAGGACGCGGCGCTGGCCGTCCACGTACAGGGCGATCAGCCGCATCGACTGGGAGACCGAGACGACCGGGAAGCCGACCTGCTTGCTGACGCGGTCCGCGGTGCGGTGCCGGGTGCCCGTCTCCTCCGTGGGGATCGTCGGGTCCGGGACCAGCTGCACGCCCGCGCGAAGGATCTTCGACAGGTCCGAGGACAGCACGATGCCGCCGTCCAGCTTGCACAGCTCGCGCAGACGGGTCGCGGTGAACTCGACGTCCAGCACGAAACCGCCGGTGCACAGCGCCTCGACCGTCTTGTCGGAGCCGAGGACGATGAGTCCGCCGGTGTTGCCGCGGAGCACGCGCTCCAGGCCGTCGCGCAGGGCGGTGCCGGGTGCCACGGCGCTCAGCGAGGCGCGCATCAGGCCCTCGGTACCGGCACTCCCGCCGGACTTTCCGGGAGCTGATGCCCGGTCGTTGGCTGCCACTGCACTCCTCCGGTCGCAGGTTCTGGGCGCCCCCGTGTTGCGCGCTCGGTTCGCACGGACGGGCGAGACCAGGGCAAAGTCTACCGGCGACCCTCCTCGTCCTGGGGGGCCTCTCTGCGACGGGACCGGGGGAGGACCCGCAGGGCGTCCCCTATGTCCGCTACTTCCAGAACCTTCATGCCCGAGGGGATCTTGCCCGGGTCACCCGGTACGAGGGCGTGCGTGAAGCCCAGGCGGTGGGCTTCGGCCAGCCTGCGCTGCACGCCCGTGACCCGTCTGACCTCGCCGGCGAGGCCCACCTCCCCGATCGCGACGAGGTTCTTGGGGAGAGGTGTGTCACTCGCCGCGCTGGCCAGGGCGAGAGCGACGGCCAGGTCCGCTGCGGGCTCCGAGAGCTTCACACCGCCGACCGTCGCGGAGTAGATGTCCCTCTTGCCCAAGGCGCTGATCCGGCCGCGCTGTTCCAGCACCGCGAGCATCATCGAGACGCGGGAGGTCTCCAGGCCCGAGGTGGTGCGGCGCGGGGAGGGGATCTGCGAGTCGACCGTGAGCGCCTGGACCTCGGCGACCAGCGGGCGGCGGCCCTCCAGGGTGACGGTCAGGCAGGTGCCCGGGACCGGTTCGGCCCGACGGGTGAGGAAGAGTCCGCTCGGGTCGGCCAGGCCCGTGATGCCCTCGTCGTGCAGCTCGAAGCAGCCCACCTCGTCGGTGGTGCCGTAGCGGTTCTTGACGCCCCGGACGAGGCGGAGGCGGGCGTGCCGGTCGCCCTCGAAGCTCAGGACGACGTCCACCAGGTGCTCCAGCAGGCGCGGGCCCGCGATCGCGCCGTCCTTGGTGACATGGCCCACGAGCAGCGTGGACATGCCCCGCTCCTTGGAGGCCCGGATCAGGGCTCCCGCGACCTCCCGCACCTGGGCCATGCCGCCGGGCGCGCCGTCGATCTCCGGTGAGGCCACCGTCTGCACCGAGTCCAGGATCAGCAGCGACGGCTTCACCGCGTCCAAGTGGCCGAGCACCGCCGCCAGGTCCGTCTCGGCGGCCAGGTACAGGTGGTCGTCGATGGCGTGGATGCGGTCGGCGCGCAGCCGGACCTGGCTCGCCGACTCCTCGCCCGTGACGTACAGCGTGCGGTGCTCGTCGCTCGCCGACTTGGCCGCCACGTCCAGCAGGAGCGTCGACTTGCCGACGCCCGGCTCGCCCGCGACCAGGACCACCGCGCCGGGGACGAGTCCGCCGCCGAGCACGCGGTCCAGCTCGGGCACGCCGGTGGAGCGGGCGGTGGCCTGGCGGCCGTCCACCTGGCCGATGGGCACGGCGGAGGTGGTGACCCGCCCCGGCGTCGTCGTACGGACCGCGGGCGCGCCGTACTCCTCGACCGTCCCCCAGGCCTGGCACTCGGGGCAGCGGCCGAGCCACTTCGCCGTCTGCCAGCCGCACTCCGTGCAGCGGTAGGACGGGCGGTCCTTGGTGGTCTTCGTACGGGCAGCCATGGACGAAACCGTAGCCGCAGGCACTGACAACGCGGGGGCCGACCGGCGCGGTCACCTGCGCGCCAGGGCCCCGCCACCCCGCGCCAGCGGCGGAACCACTGGTTCATGTCCCCGATTGAGGGATCGTTTCACCCGTACGGATTAAATGTGCTCAAGCCGCCGGAAGGTGCCACCCACGGCCGCCTACGGTCGCCGAATGATGAGCAGTACTCCGGAGATCTCGACCCGCTCCACCCGCACGGCCGGCCCGCACCGGGCGCACCGGGAAGCGCGTGACCGCGGGGCGGCGCGCACGCTGGCGCAGCGGCCGCCCGCGCGCTACGAGCCCTACCTGGACGGCCTGTTCACCTACTGCCTGTCCGTGCTGTGCGACCACGACGCCGCGACCGCCGCCCTGGGCGACGCCCTCGCGCTCGCCGAGCGCCGCGGCAAGCACGTCCCCGAGGCCCCCGCCGACCGCCGGGCGTGGCTGTACGCGCTGGCCCGCTGGGCGTGCCTGCGCAAGCTGGCCGAGGCCAAGCAGAAACGTCAGAGCAGCCACGCCGCGGGCCGCCCCCAACGCGCCGACCGGCCGTCCGGCCCGGCCGTCTCGGAGGAGGTCCAGGAGCGGCGGCGGCGCGAACTGGCCCTGCTGGCCTGGCCGGAGGCCGCCGGCACCACCCCGGAGCAGCGTGAGGCGCTCGAACTGGCCGTGCGCCACCACCTCGCCGCCCACGAGGTCGCCGCCGTCCTGGGCATGGACCTGGCCGCCGCCCGCGACCTGCTCGCCTCCGCCGCCTGCGAGGTGGAACGCACGCGTGCGGCCCTCGCCGTCGTCGAGACCGGGGCGTGTCCGAGCGTCGCGCACCTCGTCGGCGACGACCGGCCCGTCCTCGGCACGGTCCTGCGCCGCGAACTCGTCCGGCACGTCGACGACTGCCCGCGCTGCCGCCGCACCGCCGAGCGCGCCATCCCCGGCCGCTGGCCCGGCACCAGCGTCACACCCGCCGAACTGCCCGTCCTGTCCGCCCCGCGCGCGGCTCTGCACGTCGCCATGGCCCACCACGCACGCGCGCGTGGCGCCGGACCCCGCTTCGACCGGCGCGGCTTCCCCATGGACCCCAAGGACCGCGCCGCCCGAAGGGACCGCCTGCGCGCGCGTGCCGTCACGACGACCGTCGTCGCCACCGTGGTGGCCGCCCCCGTGCTCGCCCTGTGGGCCGCCTACCGGGGCACCCCCGTCGGCGAGGGCCAGGACGGCCGCTCCGCCTCCGCACGCGAGGCGGACGACCCGTTCGCCCTGGACGGTGAGATGGCCGGCGGCGGCTACGAGAACACCGGCAACGCGAGTACCAGGCCCGGCCCCCGCTTCGGCAAGGACGGCAAGGCCGACGTCTCCGTGGAGGTCCTCGGCGTCGCCGGCGCCGGCCGTACGAGCGCCCTGGACGTCACGGCGGACCACAGCGGCGACACCACCCTCATCACCCTCACCGCCACGGGCCCGGACTCGGTCCGCTGGTCGGCGTCCACCGGAGCGGACTGGCTCTACCTGAGCCAGTCGTCGGGAACGCTCGGGCCCGGTGAGTCGTTGACGATCAAGGTGTACGTCGACCATCTGCGGGAGCCCTCCGGCCCCTGGCACGCGCAGGTGGCGGTCGCCCCGGTGGGCGCCGTCGTCCACATCGGGGGCTTCGGCACCGCGCCCAGCCCCTCCGACCCCGGCCCGCGACCCGATCCCCGCCCCAGCGACCCGGGCGACCCGCCCCCGACCCGGCCCGACCCGACGCCCACGACCCCACCGGACCCGACGCCGACGACCCCGCCCCCGTCACCCGACCCGGACCCCACGCCCACGAACCCGGGCCCGGAGCCGACGGACCCGACGGGCTCGACGCCCCCGTCCTCGGACAGCGGCGACCCGAGCCCGTCCACGCAATAGACGGTCAGCGCAGGAGACGGTCAGTCGACCGGATCGGCCGGATGCGGCGCCAGCAACGGCAGCTGCGAGGCCAGCCGCTCCTCGCACAGCTCCACCAGCCGGTCGTAGCCGGCCTTGCCCATCAGCTCGATCAGTTCCGGCCGGTAGGAGACGTACACCGGCTCGCCCGCGCCGTGCGCCGAGGTCGCCGAGGTGCACCACCAGTGCAGGTCGTGGCCGCCCGGCCCCCAGCCGCGCCGGTCGTACTCACCGATCGACACCTGGAGCACCCGCGTGTCGTCGGGCCGGTCGATCCACTCGTAGGTCCGCCGCACCGGCAGCTGCCAGCACACGTCCGGCTTGGTCTCCAGCGGCTCGCGGCCCTCCTTCAGGGCGAGGATGTGCAGCGAGCAGCCCGCGCCGCCCTCGAAGCCGGGCCGGTTCTGGAAGATGCACGAGCCCTGGAAGGGGCGCGTCTGCCGGTCGCCGTCCTCGTCCTCGGAGATCCAGCCGTTGCTCGTGCCCTCGGCGTGGTGCTGCCAGATGTCCGGGGTGAGCCTCGCCACATGCTCGGCGACCCGCTTCTCGTCGTCCTCGTCGGAGAAGTGGGCACCCAGCGTGCAGCACCCGTCGTCCGCGCGGCCGGCCTGGATGCCCTGGCAGCCGCTGCCGAAGATGCAGTTCCAGCGAGAGGTCAGCCATGTCAGATCGCAGCGGAAGACCTGCTCGTCGTCCGCCGGATCAGGAAACTCCACCCACGCGCGGGCGAAGTCGAGGCCCTTCTCGTCGGGACCCTTCTCGTCGGGCCGCGCTACGCCCGATGATTTGTCGCGCTTCGCCTTTTTCGTCTTTGGCACGAGTCCAGAGTACGGGCCTTGTACCCGCACCGAGGACGGCGGACGGCACGGCTGGCAGTAGCGTTCCGTCCATGAGACTCGGTGTCCTCGACGTGGGATCGAACACGGTGCATCTGCTCGTGGTGGACGCGCACCCCGGCGCGCGCCCGTTGCCCGCGCACTCGCACAAGGCGGAACTGCGCCTCGCCCAGCTCCTCGACGACGACGGCGCGATCGGCCCGGAGGGCGTCGACCGGCTGGTCTCGGTCGTCCACGAGGCACTCCAGGCCGCCGAGGACAAGGGCGTCGAGGACCTCCTGACGTTCGCCACCTCCGCCGTGCGCGAGGCCCGCAACGCCGACGACGTCCTCGCGCGCGTGCGCACCGAGACCGGCGTCGAGCTGCAGGTCCTCACCGGCGAGGAGGAGGCCCGCCTCACGTTCCTCGCCGCCCGCCGCTGGTTCGGCTGGTCGGCCGGGAAACTGCTGGTCCTGGACATCGGCGGCGGCTCCCTGGAGATCGCCTACGGCATCGACGAGGAGCCCGACACGGCCGCGTCCCTGCCGCTGGGCGCCGGCCGCCTCACCGCCGGGTGGCTGCCCGGCGACCCGCCCGCCCCGGACGACGTGCGGGCCCTGCGCCGGCACGTGCGGACCGAGGTCGCCCGCACGGTCGGCGAGTTCAGCCGCTTCGGCCCGCCCGACCGCGTCGTCGCCACCTCCAAGACCTTCAAGCAGCTCGCCCGCATCGCCGGAGCCGCCCGCTCCGCCGAGGGCCTCTACGTCCAGCGGGAACTCAAGCGGAAGTCCCTGGAGGAATGGGTGCCGAGGCTGGCCGGCATGACGGAGGCGGAACGGGCCGAACTCCCGGGCGTCTCGGAAGGCAGGGCGGGCCAGCTGCTGGCCGGTGCACTGGTGGCCGAGGCCGCGATGGACCTCTTCGGCGTGGAGCGCCTGGAAATCTGCCCGTGGGCACTGCGGGAGGGCGTGATCCTGCGCCGCCTGGACCACATGGAGTCGGTGTGAGCCCGCGGGGAGGGCGGGGCCGTCTATGGCAAACACCACAACGGCGAATAGGCACCCCGCTCCACCCCGACCACACCCCGTAATCTGTCCTGCATGGCAGAGCCAGCCGTAAGGATCCCGGACGCGAAGGTCGCCCTGTCGACGGCCTCGGTCTACCCGGAGTCGACGGCCACGGCCTTCGAGATCGCCGCGCGCCTCGGCTACGACGGGGTCGAGGTCATGGTCTGGACCGACCCCGTGAGCCAGGACATCGAAGCCCTGCGCAGACTCAGCGACTACCACCAGATCCCGGTCCTGGCCGTCCACGCCCCCTGTCTGCTCATCACGCAGCGCGTCTGGTCCACGGACCCCTGGACCAAGCTCCAGCGGGCCCGCGCCGCGGCCGAGAAACTCGACGCGAGCACGGTCGTCGTCCACCCCCCGTTCCGCTGGCAGCGCCAGTACGCCAGGGACTTCGTCGCGGGCATCTGGCGCATGGCGAACGAGACGGACGTACGGTTCGCCGTCGAGAACATGTACCCCTGGCGCTACCGCGACCGCGAGATGCTCGCCTACGCCCCCGACTGGGACGTGACGAAGGACGACTACCGCCACTTCACGATCGACCTCAGCCACACCGCGACGGCCCGCAGCGACGCGCTGGACATGGTCGACCGCATGGGCGACCGCCTCGGCCACGTCCACCTCGCCGACGGCAGGGGCTCGGCCAAGGACGAGCACCTCGTGCCCGGCCGCGGCACCCAGCCCTGCGCCGAGGTCCTGGAGCGCCTCGCCCTGACCGGCTTCGACGGCCATGTCGTGATCGAGGTCAACACCCGCCGCGCCATGTCGAGCGCCGAGCGGGAGGCCGACCTGGCCGAGGCACTGGCCTTCACACGCCTGCACCTGGCCTCGGCGGCGAAGGTGCCGAGGCGATGACCGACCTGCCCCCGTCCGACCCCCCGAACGCCACGGGCACGGGGACCGGCTCCGGCACGGGGACCGGCAACGGGACTGGGACTGGGACTGGCACCGGCAAAGGGACCGGCTCCGGCACGGGAACCGGCACCGGGACTGGGACTGGCACCAACCCCGACCCCGGCACGGGGACTGGCACCAACCCCGACCCCGGCACAGGCACTGGCAGCAACCCCGACCCCAGCACAGGAACCGGCCCAAACCCCACCCCCACCCCCACCCCCACCCCCGGCCCAGACACGGGCCCCACCACCCGCCGCCGAGGCCGCCCCCCGCGCACGGAATCGGCCGACACCAGGGACCGCATCCTGACCGCCGCCCGCGAGGAGTTCTCCGAGCGCGGCTACGAGAAGACGTCCGTCCGAGGCATCGCCAAGGCGGCCGGGGTCGACTCGGCGCTCGTGCACCACTACTTCGGGACGAAGGAGCAGGTCTTCGAGGCGGCGATCACCCTCTCCTTCGGACCCGCCCTCGACGCACCGAAGACCATCGAGGAGGGCCCTCTCGACGGCGTCGGGGAGCGCCTGGCCCGTTTCTTCTTCGGCGTCTGGGAGAACCCGGCGACCCGCGCGCCCCTGCTCGCCATCGTCCGCTCCGCCGTCACCAACGACACGGCGGCCGCCGTCTTCCGCCGTATCGTCGCCACCCAGGTGCTGCGCCGCATCGCGGGACGGCTGGACCTGCCGGACGCCGAGCTTCGGGCCGAGCTCGCCGCCGCCCAGCTGGTGGGCACCGCGATGCTGCGGTACGTCATCAAGATCGAGCCGCTGGCCTCGGCGGACCCCGAGCAGATCATCGCGCGCCTGGCACCGGTCGTACAGGGCCACCTCACCGGGTCCTGAACCGCCGTCGGCCGAGACAGGCATCCCGTATCCCGGACACTCCGTCCCGCCCTCTGGATGACCGGCGTACGCTCGATAGCAGTCAGAAATCTCCGAATCCTCTGACGCAGTCTCTGAAGGAGCGAGCGACGATGCCCGAGCTGAGGTCCCGCACAGTCACCCACGGCCGCAACATGGCGGGCGCCCGCGCCCTTATGCGCGCCTCCGGTGTACCGGGTGCGGACATCGGCCGCAAGCCGATCATCGCGGTCGCCAACAGCTTCACCGAGTTCGTCCCCGGCCACACCCACCTCCAGCCGGTGGGCCGGATCGTCAGCGAGGCGATCGTCGAGGCCGGCGGCATCCCGCGCGAGTTCAACACGATCGCCGTCGACGACGGCATCGCCATGGGCCACGGCGGCATGCTCTACAGCCTGCCCTCCCGCGACCTGATCGCGGACAGCGTGGAGTACATGGTCGAGGCCCACTGCGCCGACGCCCTGATCTGCATCTCCAACTGCGACAAGATCACCCCGGGCATGCTCAACGCGGCCCTGCGCCTGAACATCCCGACGGTCTTCGTCTCCGGCGGCCCGATGGAGTCCGGCCGGGCCACGCTCGTCGACGGCACGGTCCGCACGCTCGACCTGGTCGACGCGATGTCCGAGGCCGTGAACGAGAAGATCTCGGACGAGGACATCCTCCGCATCGAGGAGAACGCCTGCCCGACCTGCGGCAGCTGCTCCGGCATGTTCACCGCCAACTCGATGAACTGCCTGACGGAGGCCATCGGCCTCTCCCTCCCCGGCAACGGCTCGGTCCTGGCCACCCACACGGCCCGCAAGCAGCTCTACGTCGACGCGGCCGACACGGTCATGGACATCACCCGCCGCTACTACGAGCAGGACGACGAGTCGGTCCTGCCGCGCAACGTCGCCACGTTCGCGGCCTTCGAGAACGCCATGGCCCTCGACATCGCGATGGGCGGCTCGACCAACACGATCCTGCACCTGCTGGCCGCGGCCCAGGAGGCCGACGTCCCCTTCGGTCTGGAGGAGATCGACGCGGTCTCCCGCCGCGTCCCCTGCCTGGCCAAGGTGGCGCCGAACGTCGCCAAGGACCGCACGTACTACATGGAGGACGTGCACCGCGCCGGCGGCATCCCCGCCCTCCTCGGCGAGCTGCACCGCGGCGGCCTGCTCAACGAGGACGTGCACGCGGTCCACAGCCCGTCCCTGTCCGACTGGCTGAAGACCTGGGACGTGCGCGGCGGCTCACCGTCCCCCGAGGCGCTCGAGCTGTGGCACGCGGCCCCCGGCTGCGTCCGCTCCGCCGAGGCCTTCTCCCAGTCCGAGCGCTGGGAGGCCCTCGACGAGGACGCCGAGGGCGGCTGCATCCGCTCCGTCGAGCACGCGTACTCCAAGGACGGCGGCCTCGCGGTCCTCAAGGGCAACCTCGCGGTCGACGGCTGCGTGGTGAAGACGGCCGGCGTCGACGAGTCGATCTGGACCTTCGAGGGCCCGGCGGTCGTCTGCGAGTCGCAGGAGGAGGCCGTCGAGAAGATCCTGCTGAAGCAGATCAAGGAGGGCGACGTCGTCGTCATCCGCTACGAGGGCCCCAAGGGCGGCCCCGGCATGCAGGAGATGCTCTACCCGACCTCGTACCTGAAGGGCCGCGGCCTCGGCAAGACCTGCGCCCTGATCACCGACGGCCGCTTCTCCGGCGGCACGTCCGGCCTCTCCATCGGCCACGCTTCGCCCGAGGCGGCCGCCGGCGGCACCATCGCCCTCGTTGAGGACGGCGACCGCATCCGCATCGACATCCCGAACCGCACCATCGAACTCCTCGTCGACGACGCCGAGCTGGCCCGCCGCGAGCAGGCGCTGAACGGCGTGTACGCCCCGAAGAACCGCGACCGCAAGGTCTCGGCGGCACTGCGGGCCTACGCGGCGATGGCGACCAGCGCCGACAAGGGCGCCGTGCGGGACGTCACGAAGCTGGGCTGAGCACGCCACGCACAAGGGCCGCCCCCGGTCTCCCGGGAGCGGCCCTTCCGCGTACGCGCTACCACCCCGACGGATCACGCCCGCTCACGGCGAAGACGGACCCGTCCGGCGCACCGGCATAGACACGGTCGCCCACAAGCACGGGCTCGGGAAGCGCGGCCGGAACCCGGTCCGACCGTTCGCCCAGCCGCGGAGACGTCTGCCCGACCAGCTTCCCGCGCCGCGCGTCGACGGCGAGCAGCCTCCCGTCCGGCGCGGTGACGTACACGTACCGGTCGTCGGCGACCGGCGCCGACCCCCGGACGATCCCCGTCTCCAGACTCCACCGCTGCTTGCGCGCCTCCAGATCGACCGCGACCAGCGCCCCACCCGTCGCCATGAGATGCACGACGTCCCCGTGCACACTCCCCGCCACCTGCTGCAACGGAATGCGCAACGGCACCCGCACACTCTTCCGGCTCTCCGGGTCGTAACGGACCACGGCCCGCGCCTCCCCGCCCACCGCGTCGACCGCCACGAACACGACCGCCCCGTCCACGGTCCCGAGAGGCTGCAACGCCCCCTCCAGCCGCGCGTCCCACCGCACGTCACCCGTGCCCGGATCCACCGCCGTGACCGTCGTACGGGCTCCATCACCGGACACACTCGCCGCGTACGCCAGCGGATCCCCGGGAAACGAGACGAAATACGGCACGTCCTGCCCAGGGATCCGATGACTCCACTTCACCTCACCCGAGGCACTCTCGACCCCGCTCACCGTCCCGTCGGCCGCCGTGAGCAGCACCATCCCGCCGACCGCCCGCAGCCCCCCGTACGCCGACAGTTCCTGCCGCCGCTCCACGTCACCCGAGTTGGGATCGAGCATCGTCACCCGCCGCCCCTGGCCCAGCCCGGCCGGCACGAGCCCACCCGACACGACCGGAGCCCCGCCCGGCGGCCCGCTCGCGCCGGCCCCGTCCAGAGGATGCCGCCACAGCAGCCGCCCGTCGACAGGATCGAGAGCGAAGACCAGTCCGGTCTGCGCACACAGCAACTTCCCCGCCACGTACGCACACTGAGGCATGCTCTTCCCGGACAACGGCGGCGCCTCCCACGCCGAGAACGCGGCCGCCGTGGTCCGCGGCGCGGCGACCTCGGACGCAGGCCCACCACCCCCGAGCAGGGGAACGGCAGCCAGCGCACCGATGACGGCCAGCCCCAGAACCCCGGCCCCGAGGGCGGCCCGCTTACCGACCCGCACCCTGGACCGCCGCGACGGCTCCTCGCCCCCGCCGTCCTGCTGCTCGGCAACGGCCGGTGCCGCCTCCTCCACCCGCTGCGCCGGTATGAACGCCTGCGTGTCGTACGAGGCCGCCACCGACCGCAGTTCCCGCGTCAACTCGTCGGGGGAGGGCCGGTCCTCGGGCTCCTTGGCGAGACACCGCAGCACGAGCGGCACCAGCTCTTCCGGTACGCCGGCCAGCTCGGGCTCGTCGTGCACGACCTGATAGGCGACGACGTACGGACTGTCGGAGTCGAACGGCCCCCGCCCGGTCGCCGCGTGCACCATCACGGACCCGAGGGCGAACACGTCGGCGGCGGGCCCCACTTCCCGGGGCCGCCGGAACTGCTCCGGCGCCATGAAGGGCGGTGTCCCGATCAGCTTCCCGGTCTCAGTCCGCAACTCGCTGTCTTTCGGCCGGGAAATGCCGAAGTCGATGACCTTCGGCCCGTCCTCGGCGAGCAGGACGTTGCTCGGCTTCAGGTCCCGGTGCACGACCCCGACCCGGTGGATGTCCCGCAGCGCCTCGGCGAGCCCGGCCATCAGCCGACGCAACTGCGCCGGGGCCAGGGGGCCGTTCCGCTTCACCTCCTGGGCCAGCGTCGGGCCCGGAATGAACAGCGTGGCCATCCAGGGCCGTCCGGCCTCGGGGTCGGCATCCACGACGGGCGCGGTGAAAGCCCCGCTGACCCGCCGGGCGGCCCCGACCTCCTGCCGGAAACGCCCCCTGAACTCGGGGTCCTTGGCGAACTCGGCGTGCACGACCTTCACGGCGACCTTCATCCCGGACGTACTCCGGGCCAGGTGGACGACCCCCATGCCGCCCGAGCCCAGACAGGACTCAAGCCGGTAGTGACCGGCGTACTCAGGAAGTTCCGCTTCCGGGCCCGCTCCGACGTTCCGCTGTGGCGCCATGGGACCACCCCCGTGCTGTTCGTCCGCGCGCGCGACGCACGGAGCCTAGTCGATGACTCGTACGGGACAGAGGCGGCTTGCTAGCCTCCGCTGGCGAGTCACGCACAGGTGTTTGATGGCGTGATTCAGGGGAATCAACGGGACCCCATGGAAGCCATGGGGTGCAACGGGGGAGGTTTTCATGTCAGTAGAGCCTGTCGAAGAGGCCGAGCGCGGCAAGCCGCTGGTCACCACACTGGCCGCGGCGGCCACGTACTTCTCGATCGCACCGGGCGTCACTCTCAACGTCCGCAGCGGTCCCGGCACCGGCTACCCGATCGTCAAGGTCCTGCCCGAGGGCTCCCGAGTCCCGATCCACTGCCAGACACCCGGCACCAGGGTCACGGGCCCGTACGGCACGACGAACATCTGGGACAACATCGCAAGCGGCCAGTACGTCTCGGACGCCTACGTCAGGACGGGCAGCGACGGCTACATCCGTCCCCGCTGCGGCTGACCTGCGGTAGCAGAGCCGGGCTGTCCTGCAGCTCGGCGTTGTCGCTGGGGCCGGGTGGGCGCGCAACTCGGCGCGACGAGGTGCCGCTGCGCCCACCCGTGCCGCCCCAGCGGCACGACTGCCCGCAGCTAAGGCGAGACGCACCCGCAGGCGCCGACGCACGGAAGGGGACGTGTCGGGGGGTGTCCGCCCGCAGCGGTTGGCGCGTCAACGCCGGTTAGTCGGTGTCTGACCCCATCGCGCCGTTCCGAGGACGGACACCCCCCGGCGCGGCCCCGACCCACCACCCGGCGTGTAGGCGCTACACGCACCCCCACCGAAGCAGCCACAGGCCGCCGCAGGCACATAATCGACGGGTGAGCGCAGAGAACAGCCCCCTCGCCCCCCGCCCCGAGCCGATCCGCTTCTTCGGCACGACCTGGCTGAACCACGACAACGGCTACACCGCCCGCCGCATCGGCGTCGCCCTCGGCTCACTGGCCACCGCAGCCGTCTCCTGCCTCGTCCTCCGCCTCGCCTACCAGGGCCTCCAGATCGCCGCGATCGACAACTTCGTGACCCTGCTCATGGTCGTGATGTTCGCGATCTGCAGCGCGTTGGCCTTCCGCCACACCTGGGACGGCTTCACCCGCCGCCCCGACCCCGACCGCCAGGCGTCCCTCCGCGGCCTCCTGACCATCGGCTTCGTCGGCACCCTCCTCGCCTACTTCTTCCGCTCCCTCACCGAGGCCCCCGGCGAGAAACTCCACCGCGAGGAGTACGAGACAGCCCGCAAGCACCACGAGAAGCGCACCACCCGCCGCTCGGGCAACCCGTCGAAAAAGCGCCGCCCCGCATAACCTCCCGGCCTTCCCCCCGCCTTCCCCCGGCCTCTCACCGAAATCTCACCCCTCCCCACCCCCACCCCCGGCCACCATGGCCGTATGACCACACCCCCCTCAGCCCACCACCCCACCCGCACCGCCCGCGCCCACTCCTTCAACACGGCCGCAGCCCAATACGCGGCCAACCGCCCCTCCTACCCCCCAGCCCTCTTCGACGCGATAGAAGCCCTGGCCGACCGGCCCCTCCCCGGCTCCCGCGTCGCAGACATCGGCGCGGGCACCGGCATAGCGACCGCTCTCCTGCACGCCCGAGGCGCGCACGTCATCGCCGTGGAACCCGGCGACGGCATGGCGGCCCAGTTCCGCAGCACCCTCCCCGACGTCCCGATCGTCCGCGGCACCGGCGACGACCTCCCCCTCGCCGACGCCTCCGTCGACTTCGTCACCTACGCCCAGGCCTGGCACTGGACCGACCAGTCCCGCTCCGTCCCGGAGGCCCTCCGCGTCCTGCGCCCCGGCGGCGCCCTCGCCCTCTGGTGGAACACCGAAGCCCTGGACGTGCCGTGGATCGCCGAAGCCGCCGCCCGCACGGAACGCCACTTCGGCATCGACACGGCCGCCGAGCGGCGCAACGTCAACGCCCGCGCCGCCGACCCCACCGGCCGCCTCGACTTCACCCGCCGCACGGTCCGCTGGAGCCGCCGCATCCCGGTCGACACCCACCTCGCCAACATCGGCAGCCACTCGGTCTTCCTCGTCCATGGCGAGGACCACACCGCGGCCTTCCTGGCCGAGGAACGCGAGCACCTCCTCAAGGCCTTCCCGGACGGCATCGTCGAAGAGGTCTACGACGTGATCCTCCTCCTCGCGAAGACCCCTGCTTGACGCATCCCACCCCCAGGAGCATTATTCATCACATGATGAATAATGCTCCCGACCCTCCACGCCCGGCCACCACCACACCCGTCACACCCACCGAACCCACAGCCGTCCAAGCCAAGAACCCCACCGAACCCACAGCCGTCCACTCCGAGAACCTCACCGTCACCCGCGGCCCCCGCACGGTCCTCCACAACCTCGCCTTCACCGTCCCCCGCGGCCAGATCACGGGCCTACTGGGCCCCTCCGGCTGCGGCAAGTCCACCCTCATGCGCGCCATCGTCGGCACCCAGGCCAAGGTCACCGGCACCCTCGACGTCCTCGGCCACCCCGCCGGCCACCCCACCCTCCGCACCCGCATCGGCTACGTCACCCAGGCCCCGTCCGTCTACGACGACCTGACAGTCCGCCAGAACCTCGACTACTTCGCGGCGATACTCGACCCCGGCCGGCCCGCCGCCGACCGCCGCCACGACAACGTCACCCGCGCGATAGCCGACGTCGACCTCACCACCCACGCAGACGCCCTGGCCGGCAACCTCTCCGGCGGCCAGCGCAGCCGCGTCTCCCTGGCCGTCGCGCTCCTCGGCACCCCCGAGCTCCTGGTCCTCGACGAACCGACCGTCGGCCTCGACCCGGTCCTGCGCCGCGACCTGTGGACCCTCTTCCACGACATCGCGGCCGGCCGCGGCGCGACCCTCCTGGTCTCCTCCCACGTCATGGACGAAGCCGAGCGCTGCCACCGCCTCCTCCTCATGCGCGAGGGCGAGCTCCTCGCCGACGACACCCCGGAGGCCCTGCGCACCCGCACCGGCGCGGACACGGTCGAGGAAGCCTTCCTGCACCTGGTGGACGAGGCCAAGGCCGCAGCCCGCACCAAGGAGACGACCCGATGACCACCACGATCACCACCACGACCATCACCCCCACCCGGCCGCGGGCCCTGAGCGCACCCCGCACCACAGCCACCGCCACCCGCGTCCTACGCCAGCTGACCCACGACCCCCGCACCATCGCGCTGCTGATCCTCATCCCCTGCGTGATGCTGTTCCTGCTGCGCTACGTCTTCGACGGCAGCCCCCGCACCTTCGACAGCATCGGCGCGTCCCTGCTCGGGATCTTCCCGCTGATCACGATGTTCCTGGTGACCTCCATCGCCACCCTGCGCGAACGCACCTCGGGCACCCTCGAACGCCTCCTCGCCATGCCCCTCGGCAAGGGCGACCTCATCGCCGGCTACGCCCTCGCCTTCGGCACCCTCGCGATCATCCAGTCCGCCCTGGCCACGGGCCTAGCGGTCTGGTTCCTCGGGCTCGACGTCACCGGCAGCCCCTGGCTCCTCCTCCTGGTGGCCCTGCTCGACGCACTCCTCGGCACGGCCCTCGGCCTCTTCGTCTCGGCCTTCGCGGCATCGGAATTCCAGGCCGTGCAGTTCATGCCGGCGGTGATCTTCCCCCAGCTTCTCCTCTGCGGCCTGTTCACACCCCGCGACAACATGCACCCGGCCCTGGAGGCCATCTCCGACGTCCTCCCCATGTCCTACGCGGTGGACGGCATGAACGAGGTCCTCCGCCACACGGACATGACGGCCACGTTCGTACGCGACATCCTGATAGTCGCCGGCTGCGCCCTGCTGGTCCTGGCCCTGGGCGCGGCGACCCTCCGACGCAGAACGGCATGAGCCGGCCACGCCCCCCGGCGCGCGGCATCCCGCCCAACGGACAGCCAAGCCGCCGCCCCCTCCCCGATGCGAGGATGTACCCCGGACGACGCACCCCCGGAGGCACCCCGCGCCATGACCCAGAAAGTCGCAGTCCTCGGCACCGGCAAGATCGGCGAAGCCCTGATCAGCGGAATGATCCGAGCCGGCTGGACCCCGGCCGACCTCCTGGTCACGACCCGCCGCCAGGAACGAGCCGAGGAACTCCACACCCGCTACGGCGTCACCCCGGTCACCAACCCGGAAGCCGCGAAGATCGCCGACACCCTGATCCTCACGGTCAAACCGCAGGACATGGGCACCCTCCTCGACGAGCTCGCCCCCCACGTCCCCGCCGACCGCCTGGTCATCAGCGGCGCCGCCGGCATCCTCACCGCGTACTTCGAGGAACGCCTCGCCCCCGGTACCCCGGTCGTCCGCGTCATGACGAACACCCCCGCCCTGGTCGACGAGGCCATGTCCGTCATCTCCGCCGGCACGCACGCCACCGCCGACCACCTGGCCCACACCGAGGAGATCTTCGGCGCCGTCGGCAAGACGCTCCGTGTCCCCGAGTCCCAGCAGGACGCCTGCACGGCCCTCTCCGGCTCCGGCCCGGCCTACTTCTTCTACCTGGTCGAAGCCATGACCGACGCGGGCATCCTCCTCGGCCTGCCCCGCGACAAGGCCCACGACCTGATCGTCCAGTCCGCGATCGGCGCCGCGACGATGCTCCGCGACAGCGGCGAACACCCCGTCAAGCTCCGCGAGAACGTCACGTCCCCCGCCGGTACGACGATCAACGCCATCCGAGAACTCGAGAACCACGGCGTACGAGCCGCCCTCATCGCCGCCCTCGAAGCCGCCCGCGACCGCAGCCGCGCCCTGGCCTCCGGCAACAACACCTGAGCGCTGCGGGCGTCGGGGACGGTCCGCCCTCCCCGACGCCCGCACCACCTCACACCCTCAACACGTCGGCCCCACCCGCGTCCGCCGCAGCCGCTTCCGGCACGGCAGGCAGCAACCCGATCGCGCGATAAGCGGCATCCACCGTCGGCCGGGCCATCCCCCGAGCCCGCTCCGCCCCCTCCCGCAGCACCCCCTCCACATAACCGGGATCCGCGCACAACTCCTTGTGCCGAGCCTGCACGGGCCTGAGCACCTCGACCACCGCCTCAGCGGTGTCCTTCTTCAACTCCCCGTACGACCCGTACGCACCGCTCAGCTCCTCAGGATCCCCACCCGAGCACGCGGCGAGGATCTCCAGCAGATTGGCGAGCCCCGGCCGGGCCTCCCGGTCGTACACGACCTCCCGCCCACTGTCGGTCACGGCCCGCATGACCTTCTTCCGCACCACGTCCGGCTCGTCCAGCAGATAGACGATCCCCGGCCCGACGTCATCGCTCTTGCCCATCTTCGACGTCGGGTCCTGCAGGTTCATCACCCGCGCCGCCACGCCCGGCCGAGTGGCCCGAGGCACCACGAACGTATGCCCGTACCGCTGGTTGAACCGCACCGCCAGATCCCGCGTCAGCTCCACGTGCTGCACCTGGTCGTCACCCACGGGGACCTCATCCGCCCCGTACGCCAGGATGTCCGCCGCCATCAGCACGGGATACGTCAGCAGCGACAGCCGCACACTCCCGCCCCGCCGCTGCTCCCGCGCGGCCTTCTCCTTGTACTGGATCATCCGCCGCATCTCACCGTCGGTGGCCACGCACTCCAGCACGTACGACAGCCGCGCATGCTCGTCCACATGGCTCTGCACGAACAGCGTGCAGAGCTCCGGATCCAGCCCGGACGCCAGCAACAAGGTCGCCGCCTGCCGGCTCAGCCTGCGCACCCGCGCGGGATCGTGCTCCACGGTCAGCGCGTGCAGATCGACGACGCAGAACAAGGCGTCCGCCTCGTGCTGGTCGACGGCAACCCACCGCCGCATGGCTCCCAAGTAGTTCCCCAGCGTCAGATGCCCCGTCGGCTTGACCCCGCTGAAGACCCGTGTCATCTCTCCTCCACCTCCTGGCCGAGACCGCCGCTCCGGCGGCCGCCCCCCGGTGGTCCTGGAGGGAGAAACAAGAACGGCCGCCGAAGCGGCGGCCGTTGAGTGCATACGTGAGGACGGCCGCCGTCAGGCGGCCCACCACAGCTGGCTACACGTACGCGTCGTCATGCCCCTCAGACTACGCCCCCGGAGCGCCGTCCGCCCTTGAGTTGACACGCCCAGACCCCATCCGTAGTGTTCTCCGAGTTGCCCGACGTGAGCGCCGACCCCGGTCGGTCCCCGGGCAGCCAATCCGCAAGTACCAACCACTACTCGACGAAGTAGTTCTGTCGTCGTTTCATTGGCATGCGTATTTACGGAATGAGGAATCCCCGTTCGAAAGGACGCGGCCCCCGATTGGCTCGGGAGCCTGGGAATCCGCTAAAGTCTCACTCGTCGGAACGGCCCAACAGCCGGGAAGGCAAACCCCGCTGACTGGGAATCAGGCCCGAAAGGATCTGATAGAGTCGGAACCGCCGGAAAGGGAAACGCGGAAGCGGAAACCTGGAAAGCACCGAGGAAATCGGGTCGAGAAAAGATCTGATAGAGTCGGAAACGCAAGACCGAA
>NZ_JBVHEP010000032.1:0-113665 GCF_055562795.1 Streptomyces sp. NPDC016851 | reverse complement strand
CGTTTGGTGTTTTTTTGTTTTTTTTTCTTTGTTTTTTTTCCATTTCAGGTGGCGCGCCCCCCCCCCCCCCCCCGGGGGGGGGGCGCCCCCCCCCCCCCCCCCCCCCCCCCCCCCCGGCGGCACGTTTCTGCTGACCCTCGGCCAGCCCCGAAAGCGGTCAGCCCTCGTCGTGGGTCGCCACCGCGCGACGCGCGTCCGCGTCCAGGACACCCCAGCTGATCAGCTGCTCGGTGAGGACCGAGGGCGACTGGTCGTAGATGACGGCGAGTGTGCGCAGGTCGTCCTGGCGGATCGACAGCACCTTGCCGTTGTAGTCACCGCGCTGCGACTGGATCGTGGCCGCGTAGCGCTGAAGAGGACCCGCCTTCTCGGCCGGCACCGTGGCCAGCCGCTCCAGGTCCAGGACCAGCTTCGGCGGCGGCTCGGCGGCGCCGCCCGGGGTGGTGCCCGGGAGCAGCTCCTGCACCGGAACGCCGTAGAAATCCGCCAGCTCGGCAAGGCGCTGCACGGTCACGGCACGGTCGCCGCGCTCGTACGAACCGACCACGACCGCCTTCCAGCGTCCCTGGGACTTCTCCTCGACACCGTGGAGGGAAAGGCCCTGCTGGGTGCGGATCGCCCGGAGCTTGGCCCCGAGCTGTTTGGCGTATTCGCTGGACATATAGCTCCCCGGCACTGTGTCGACGCGTCTGGCGTGGGTGCCAGGCCGCGCGGCTGGTAACTCACTGTGAGGTTACGCAGCGTTACTCTGCCGCGTCAAGCCGAATGGTCCGCACCGACTCTTCCGTGGTATCGGCACTCTGTTAGGCCGAGTGGGTGATCCGAGGGGGCCGTCCGGGTGACGGCGAGGGCCTGCTACCGTGGATGGCGCAATCCCGACGTCCTTTAAGGTCCGTCCCGTGAGGCGGAGAAGGAGGTCCGTTTCGTATGGACTCGCACGGCACACCATCCGATGCCCGGCCCGTTCTCGAAGGCCCCGACATCGCGCGGGTACTGACCCGCATCGCCCACGAGATCGTCGAACGCGCGAAAGGCGCCGACGACGTGGTGCTCCTGGGCATTCCGACCCGGGGCGTCTTCCTCGCCCGGCGGATCGCCGACAAGCTCGAGCAGATCACCGAGCGCAAGGTTCCCTGCGGCTCGCTCGACATCACCATGTACCGCGACGACCTGCGCATGCACCCGCCGCGTGCGCTGGCCCGCACCGAGATCCCCGGTGACGGCATCGACGGCAAGCTCGTCGTCCTCGTCGACGACGTCCTCTTCTCCGGCCGCACGATCCGCGCCGCCCTCGACGCCCTGAACGACATCGGGCGCCCCCGCGCGGTGCAGCTCGCGGTCCTCGTCGACCGCGGCCACCGCGAACTGCCCATCCGCGCCGACTACGTCGGCAAGAACCTCCCCACGTCGTTGCGGGAGACGGTCAAGGTCCAGCTCGCCGAGGAGGACGGTCGCGACACCGTGCTGCTCGGTGCCAAGCCGGCCGCCCAGTAGCGCTCCAGGCGTACGCCGCTGTCGTACGCCGGCTCAGTGCGCGCACGCGCGCGCCCGTCTGCCCCGAATCTCCCGTTTGAACTGCCTTACGGAGCCTGACAGATGCAGCGTCATCTCATCTCGGCCGCCGACCTCACCCGCGACGACGCCGTCCTGATCCTCGACACCGCCGAGGAGATGGCCCGGGTCGCCGACCGGCCGATCAAGAAGCTGCCGACCCTGCGCGGCCGCACGATCGTCAACCTCTTCTTCGAGGACTCCACCCGGACCCGGATCTCCTTCGAGGCCGCCGAGAAGCGGCTGTCCGCGGACGTCATCAACTTCTCCGCCAAGGGGTCGAGCGTGTCCAAGGGCGAGTCCCTGAAGGACACCGCCCAGACCCTGGAGGCCATGGGCGTCGACGCCGTCGTCATCCGGCACGGCGCCTCAGGAGCCCCGTACCGCCTGGCCAACTCCGGCTGGATCGACGCGGCCGTCGTCAACGCCGGCGACGGCACCCACCAGCACCCCACCCAGGCCCTGCTGGACGCCTTCACCATGCGCCGCCGCCTGATCGGCCCGGACGCCGGGATCGGCCAGGACCTCGAAGGCAGGCGCATCACCATCGTCGGCGACGTCCTGCACAGCCGGGTCGCCCGCTCCAACGTCGACCTGCTGCACACCCTCGGTGCCGAGGTCACCCTCGTCGCCCCGCCGACGCTGGTGCCCGTCGGCATCGGGAGCTGGCCCTGCGAGGTGTCGTACGACCTCGACAGCACGCTGCCCAAGTCCGACGCGGTGATGATGCTGCGCGTCCAGCGCGAGCGCATGAACGCCGCCTTCTTCCCGACCGAGCGCGAGTACTCCCGGCGCTACGGCCTCGACGGCGACCGCATGGCGCGGATGCCCGAGCACGCCGTCGTGATGCACCCCGGCCCGATGGTCCGCGGCATGGAGATCACCGCCGAGGTCGCCGACTCCGACCGCTGCACCGTCGTCGAGCAGGTCGCAAACGGAGTGTCCATCCGGATGGCCGTCCTGTACCTGCTGCTGGGCGGAAACGAACCCGCCGTCACCCAGACCCGTACCGAGGAGAAGTAAGACAGATGAGCAAGATCCTGATCCGTGGTGCGAAGGTGCTGGGCGGCGAGCCGCAGGACGTGCTGATCGACGGCGGGACGATCGCCGAGGTGGGTGCCGGCCTGAGCGTCGAGGGCGCGGAGGTCGTCGAGGCCGAGGGCAAGGTGCTGCTGCCGGGCCTGGTCGACCTGCACACCCATCTGCGCGAGCCGGGCCGCGAGGACTCCGAGACCGTCCTCACCGGCACCCGGGCGGCGGCCTCCGGCGGCTACACCACCGTGTTCGCCATGGCCAACACCTTCCCGGTCGCCGACACCGCCGGTGTCGTCGAACAGGTCTGGCGGCTCGGCAAGGAGCACGGCTACTGCGACGTCCAGCCGATCGGTGCCGTCACCGTCGGACTGGAGGGCCGCAAGCTCGCCGAGCTGGGCGCCATGCACGAGTCGGCCGCCGGGGTCACCGTCTTCTCCGACGACGGCAAGTGCGTCCACGACGCGGTGATCATGCGCCGGGCCCTGGAGTACGTGAAGGCCTTCGGCGGTGTCGTCGCGCAGCACGCGCAGGAGCCGCGGCTGACCGAGGGCGCCGAGATGAACGAGGGCGTCGTCTCCGCCCAGCTGGGGCTCGGGGGCTGGCCCGCGGTGGCCGAAGAATCGATCATCGCCCGGGATGTCCTGCTCGCCGACCACGTCGGCTCCCGCGTCCACATCTGCCACCTGTCGACCGCCGGGTCCGTCGAGATCGTCCGCTGGGCCAAGTCCCGCGGCATCGACGTCACCGCCGAGGTCACCCCGCACCACCTCCTGCTCACCGACGAGCTGGTCCGCACGTACAACCCCGTCTACAAGGTCAACCCGCCGCTGCGCACCGAGCGCGACGTGACGGCCCTGCGCGAGGCGCTCGCCGACGGCACGATCGACATCGTCGCCACCGACCACGCCCCGCACCCGCACGAGGACAAGGACTGCGAGTGGGCCGCGGCCGCCATGGGCATGGTCGGCCTGGAGACCGCGTTGTCAGTGGTGCAGGAGACCATGGTCGACACGGGCCTGCTGGACTGGGCCGGCGTCGCCGACCGGATGTCCTTCAAGCCCGCGCAGATCGGACAGGCCAAGGGGCACGGCCGTCCCGTCTCGGCAGGTGAGCCCGCCAACCTCACCCTCGTCGACACGGCATACCGTGGCTCTGTGGACCCCGCGGGCTTCGCCTCGCGCAGCCGCAACACCCCCTACGAGGGTCGTGAGCTGCCGGGCCGTGTGACGCACACGTGGCTGCGGGGCAAGGCCACGCTCGTCGACGGGAAGCTCACGTGACACCTGTACTCCTGCTGGCCGCCGAGAAGGAATCGGCGCAAGTGACCGACTGGGCCGCCCGCATCGGCTGGGTCGTCGGCCTCGCCCTGTTCGTCGCGCTCGTCTACTGGCTGATGCGCGAGGGCTGGAAGTGGCGCGGCACGCTCCAGGGCGACCTGCCCGAGCTGCCGACCACCCCGGACGAGACGGGCCCGGAGCGCCTGACCATGAGCGGCCGCTACCACGGCTCCACCACCGCCGGACAGTGGCTCGACCGCATCGTCGCCCAGGGCCTGGGCACCCGCAGCCGCGCCGAGCTCACCCTCACGGACGCCGGACTGGACGTCGTACGCCCCGGGGCGAGCGACTTCTTCGTCCCGGCCGCACAGCTGCGCGAGGCCCGGCTCGACAAGGGCATCGCCGGCAAGGTGCTCACCGAGGGCGGCCTGCTCGTCGTCACTTGGGAGCACGGCGACCGGCTGATCGACTCCGGCTTCCGCTCCGACCACGCGGCCGAACACAACGAGTGGGTCGAGGCCATCAACTCCATGATCGAAACGAACAGCAGGGAAGGCGCCGAACGATGACCACCTCCACCAGGGGAGCCGCCAAAACTCCCGCCGTACTCGTCCTGGAGGACGGCCGGGTCTTCCGCGGCCGTGCCTACGGGGCCGTGGGGGAGACCTTCGGCGAAGCGGTGTTCTCCACCGGCATGACCGGCTACCAGGAGACCCTCACCGACCCCTCGTACCACCGCCAGGTCGTGGTGATGACCGCCCCGCACGTCGGCAACACCGGCGTCAACGACGAGGACATGGAGTCCAAGAGGATCTGGGTCTCCGGGTACGTCGTACGCGACCCCGCGCGCGTGCCGTCCAGCTGGCGCTCCCGGCGCACGCTGGACGAGGAGCTGGCCGCGCAGGGCGTCGTCGGCATCTCCGGCATCGACACCCGCGCCCTCACCCGCCACCTGCGCGAGCGCGGCGCGATGCGCGTCGGCATCTTCAGCGGCGACGCCGTCAAGGACGACAGCGCACTCCTTACGCGCGTGCAGGAAGCCCCGCAGATGAAGGGCGCGAACCTCTCCGCCGAGGTCGCCACCACCGAGCCGTACGTCGTCCCCGCGATGGGCGAGAAGAAGTTCACCGTCGCCGCCGTCGACCTCGGCATCAAGGGCATGACCCCGCACCGCATGGCCGAGCGCGGCATCGAGGTGCACGTGCTCCCGGCCACCGCGACCGTCGAGGACGTCTACGCGGTCAACCCGGACGGCGTGTTCTTCTCCAACGGCCCGGGCGACCCGGCCACCGCCGACCACCCCGTCTCCGTCATGCAGGGCGTCCTGGAGCGCGGCACGCCGCTGTTCGGCATCTGCTTCGGCAACCAGATCCTGGGCCGCGCGCTCGGCTTCGGCACCTTCAAGCTGAAGTACGGTCACCGCGGCATTAACCAGCCGGTGCAGGACCGCACGACCGGCAAGGTCGAGGTCACCGCGCACAACCACGGCTTCGCCGTCGACGCCCCGCTCGACCAGGTCTCCGAGACCCCGTTCGGCCGCGCCGAGGTGTCCCACGTCTGCCTGAACGACAACGTGGTGGAGGGGCTCCAGCTCCTCGACCGCCCCGCCTTCAGCGTCCAGTACCACCCCGAAGCGGCAGCCGGCCCGCACGACGCCGCGTACCTGTTCGACCGCTTCGTATCCCTGATGGAGGGCCAGCGTGCCTAAGCGCACCGATATCCAGTCCGTCCTGGTCATCGGCTCCGGCCCGATCGTCATCGGCCAGGCCGCCGAGTTCGACTACTCCGGCACCCAGGCGTGCCGCGTCCTGAAGGCCGAGGGCCTCAGGGTCGTCCTGGTGAACTCCAACCCGGCGACGATCATGACCGACCCGGAGATCGCCGACGCCACGTACGTCGAGCCGATCACCCCCGAGTTCGTCGAGAAGATCATCGCCAAGGAGCGCCCCGACGCGCTGCTGCCCACCCTGGGCGGCCAGACGGCCCTCAACACCGCGATCTCGCTGCACGAGGCGGGGACGCTCGACAAGTACGGCGTCGAGCTGATCGGCGCCAACGTCGAGGCGATCCACAAGGGCGAGGACCGCGACCAGTTCAAGGAGGTCGTGGAGGAGGTCCGCAAGAAGATCGGCCACGGCGAGTCCGCCCGGTCCTACATCTGCCACTCCATGGACGACGTCCTCCGGGGCGTCGAGGAGCTCGGCGGCTACCCGGTCGTCGTCCGCCCGTCCTTCACCATGGGCGGCGCCGGCTCCGGCTTCGCGCACAACGAGGAGGAGCTGCGCCGCATCGCCGGGCAGGGCCTCACGCTCTCGCCGACCACCGAGGTGCTCCTGGAGGAGTCCATCCTCGGCTGGAAGGAGTACGAGCTGGAGCTGATGCGCGACAAGCACGACAACGTCGTGGTCGTCTGCTCCATCGAGAACTTCGACCCCATGGGCGTGCACACCGGTGACTCGATCACCGTCGCCCCGGCGATGACCCTCACCGACCGCGAGTACCAGACCCTGCGCGACATCGGCATCGCCGTCATCCGCGAGGTCGGCGTCGACACCGGCGGCTGCAACATCCAGTTCGCGGTGAACCCCGAGGACGGTCGGGTCATCGTCATCGAGATGAACCCGCGCGTGTCGCGCTCGTCGGCGCTCGCCTCCAAGGCCACCGGCTTCCCGATCGCCAAGATCGCCGCCAAGCTCGCCGTCGGCTACACGCTGGACGAGATCCCGAACGACATCACGCAGGAGACCCCGGCCTCCTTCGAGCCGACGCTCGACTACGTGGTCGTGAAGGCCCCGCGCTTCGCCTTCGAGAAGTTCCCGAGCGCCGACTCCACCCTCACCACCACCATGAAGTCGGTCGGCGAGGCCATGGCCATCGGCCGCAACTTCACCGAGGCCTTCCAGAAGGCCCTGCGCTCGCTGGAGAAGAAGGGCAGCCAGTTCACCTTCGTCGGCGACCCCGGCGACAAGGAAGAGCTGCTCCGCGAGGCGGTCCGCCCCACCGACGGCCGGATCAACGCCGTCATGCAGGCCATCCGCGCGGGCGCCACGCCCGAGGAGGTCTTCGAGTACACGAAGATCGACCCCTGGTTCGTCGACCAGCTCTTCCTGATCAAGGAGATCGCGGACGAACTGGCCGAGGCGCCGGAGCTGACGCCCGGCCTGCTCGCCGAGGCCAAGCGGCACGGCTTCTCCGACACCCAGATCGGCGAGATCCGCGGCCTGCGCGAGGACGTCGTCCGCGAGGTCCGGCACGCGCTCGGCATCCGCCCGGTCTACAAGACCGTCGACACCTGCGCCGCCGAGTTCGCCGCGAAGACGCCGTACTTCTACTCCTCCTACGACGAGGAGACGGAGGTCGCCTCCCGCGAGAAGCCGGCCGTCATCATCCTGGGCTCCGGCCCGAACCGCATCGGCCAGGGCATCGAGTTCGACTACTCCTGCGTCCACGCCTCCTTCGCGCTGAGCGACGCGGGCTACGAGACCGTGATGGTCAACTGCAACCCCGAGACCGTCTCCACGGACTACGACACCTCCGACCGCCTGTACTTCGAGCCGCTGACGCTGGAAGACGTGCTGGAGATCGTCCACGCCGAGCAGCAGGCCGGCCCGGTCGCGGGTGTCATCGTCCAGCTCGGCGGCCAGACCCCGCTGGGCCTGTCGCAGGCGCTGAAGGACAACGGCGTGCCGATCGTCGGCACCTCCCCGGAGGCCATCCACGCCGCCGAGGACCGGGGCGCCTTCGGCCGGGTCCTCAAGGAGGCCGGCCTCCCGGCCCCCAAGCACGGCACCGCCACCACCTTCTCCGAGGCCAAGGCCATCGCCGACGAGATCGGCTACCCGGTCCTGGTGCGTCCCTCGTACGTCCTCGGCGGGCGCGGCATGGAGATCGTCTACGACGAGACGCGCCTGGAGGCGTACATCGCCGAGTCGACCGAGATCAGCCCGTCCCGTCCGGTCCTGGTCGACCGGTTCCTGGACGACGCGATCGAGATCGACGTCGACGCGCTCTACGACGGTGAGGAGCTGTACCTCGGCGGCGTCATGGAGCACATCGAGGAGGCCGGCATCCACTCCGGCGACTCGGCGTGCGCCCTGCCCCCGATCACGCTCGGCGGCTTCGACATCAAGCGCCTGCGCGCCTCCACGGAGGGCATCGCCAAGGGCGTCGGCGTGCGCGGCCTGATCAACATCCAGTTCGCGCTCGCGGGCGACATCCTCTACGTCCTGGAGGCCAACCCGCGCGCCTCCCGGACCGTCCCCTTCACCTCGAAGGCAACCGCGGTGCCGCTGGCCAAGGCCGCCGCCCGGATCTCACTGGGCGCGACCATCGCCGAACTGCGCGCCGAGGGCCTGCTGCCGGCGAACGGTGACGGCGGCGAGCTGCCGTTCGACGCGCCGATCTCCGTCAAGGAGGCCGTCATGCCGTGGTCGCGCTTCCGCGACATCCACGGCCGCGGCGTCGACACGGTCCTCGGCCCGGAGATGCGCTCCACCGGTGAGGTCATGGGCATCGACTCCGTCTTCGGCACGGCGTACGCCAAGTCGCAGGCGGGCGCCTACGGCCCGCTGCCCACCAAGGGCCGCGCCTTCATCTCGGTCGCCAACCGCGACAAGCGCTCGATGATCTTCCCGGCGCGCGAGCTGGTCGCGCACGGCTTCGAGCTGCTCGCCACCTCCGGCACGGCCGAGGTCCTCAAGCGCAACGGCATCAACGCCACGATCGTGCGCAAGCAGTCCGAGGGCACCGGCCCGAACGGCGAGAAGACCATCGTCCAGCTCATCCACGACGGCGAGGTCGACCTCATCGTCAACACCCCGTACGGCACCGGTGGCCGCCTCGACGGCTACGACATCCGCACGGCGGCCGTGGCACGCTCCGTGCCCTGCCTGACGACGGTCCAGGCGCTCGCGGCGGCGGTCCAGGGCATCGACGCCCTCAACCGCGGCGACGTGGGCGTGCGATCTCTCCAGGAACACGCGGAACACCTGACCGCGGCCCGCGACTAGCAGCCGAAGAGGGGGACACCGGAAGCGGTGTCCCCCTCTTCGTGAGGACGCCATGTCTTCGTGAGGACACCATGTACAAGATCTTCTTCAGTCTGTTCTTCAAGCGGATGGACCCGGAGCAGGCGCACCACCTGGCCTTCCGCTGGATCCGCCTGGCCGCCCGTGTGCCCGTGCTGCGCACCTTCCTCGCGGCGGCCCTCGCGCCCCGCCACAAGGAACTGCGCACGGAGGCCTTCGGGCTGCGCATGCACGGCCCCTTCGGGCTCGCCGCGGGCTTCGACAAGAACGCCGTCGGCATCGACGGCATGGCGATGCTCGGCTTCGACCACGTCGAGATCGGCACGGTCACCGGCGAGCCGCAGCCCGGCAACCCCAAGCAGCGGCTGTTCCGCCTGGTCAAGGACCGGGCGCTGATCAACCGCATGGGCTTCAACAACGAGGGCTCGCTCCGCGTCGCCGCCCGTCTGGCCTCCCGGACGCCCGTCTTCAAGACCGTCGTCGGCGTCAACATCGGCAAGACCAAGGTCGTACCCGAGGAGGAGGCCGTCGCGGACTACGTGAAGTCCGCCGAGCGGCTCGCGCCCTACGCCGACTACCTCGTGGTCAACGTCTCCTCCCCGAACACCCCGGGTCTGCGCAACCTCCAGGCCACTCAGGCGCTGCGTCCGCTCCTGAGCGCCGTCCGCGAGGCCGCCGACCACGCGGTGTCCGCACGGCGCGTCCCGCTCCTGGTCAAGATCGCGCCGGACCTCGCCGACGAGGACATCGACGCCGTCGCCGACCTCGCCGTGGAACTCGGCCTGGACGGGATCATCGCGACGAACACCACCATCGCGCGCGAGGGACTCGGCCTGAGGTCCGACCCCGCCCTGGTCGAGGAGGCCGGCGGCCTGTCCGGCGCGCCCCTGAAGGAACGCTCCCTGGACGTCCTGCGCCGCCTGTACGCGCGCGTGGGCGACCGGATCACCCTGGTGGGCGTCGGGGGCGTGGAGAACGCCGAGGACGCCTGGCAGCGCATCCTGGCCGGTGCCACGCTGGTCCAGGGCTACAGCGCCTTCATCTACGAAGGTCCCTTCTGGGGCCGCTCCGTCCACAAGGGGCTCGCCGCACGCCTGCGCACCAGCCCGTACGCCACGCTCGCCGACGCGGTGGGCGCCGACGTGAGGAAGACGGCATGAGTGGTCTCGAACCCTTCGGCGCGCGCCTGCGCCGCGCCATGGACGAGCGCGGCCCGCTCTGCGTCGGCATCGACCCGCACGCCTCCCTGCTCGCCGAATGGGGCCTCGACGACGACGTGACGGGCCTGGAGCGGTTCAGCCGCACGGTCGTCGAGGCGGTGGCCGACCGGGTCGCCGTGCTCAAGCCGCAGAGCGCGTTCTTCGAGCGGTTCGGCTCGCGCGGCGTCGCCGTCCTGGAGAAGGCGGTCGCCGAGGCGCGGGCGGCCGGCGCGCTGGTCGTGATGGACGCCAAGCGCGGCGACATCGGCTCGACCATGGCCGCGTACGCCGAGTCCTTCCTGCACAAGGACGCCCCGCTGTTCTCCGACGCGCTGACCGTCTCGCCCTACCTCGGCTACGGCTCGCTGAGCCCGGCCGTCGCGCTGGCGCGGGAGAACGGCGCCGGGCTGTTCGTGCTGGCGCTGACCTCCAACCCGGAGGGCGGCGAGGTCCAGCACGCCGTACGGTCCGACGGGCGGAGCGTCGGAGCGACCATGCTCGCGCACCTGTCCGCGGAGAACGCGGGGGAGCGGCCCCTGGGGTCCTTCGGCGCGGTCGTCGGCGCGACCCTCGGCGACCTGTCCTCGTACGACCTGGACATCAACGGCCCGCTCCTCGCGCCCGGCATCGGTGCCCAGGGGGCGACGCCGGCCGATCTTCCCCAGGTCTTCGGGAGGGCGGTGCGCAATGTCGTGCCGAACGTCAGCCGGGGAGTGCTACGCCACGGTCCCGACGCGGTCGCGCTGCGTGACGCCGCGGAACGCTTCGCGGAGGAGATCCGGCACGCCGTGACCTCCTCCTGACCTCCTTCTGGCCTCTTCCTGCTCTTCTCCGGAGTCCTCCGATGAGTGGTCCGGGGCGGGCTTGAGTCTGAATACATCCTCAAATCCGGGGCAGTATGTCCTAAATGTCCGTTCAGATGAAGGCTGACCAGGACTTTTCCGCTGTTCTCGCTGACTCTGGCGGACTTGCCCGCTAGTCTCCGACGAGAGTGAACGGGCAAGCGTGTTGCTCGTAGCTCCCCAGGTGTGGGGCGACTAGGTTCCTCACCGGTCCGTATCCGACAGTTCGACATCCGAGGTGACGTAGGCGTGGCTCTTCCGCCCCTTACCCCTGAACAGCGCGCAGCCGCGCTCGAAAAGGCCGCCGCGGCTCGCCGGGAGCGGGCCGAGGTCAAGAATCGACTCAAGCACTCCGGCGCCTCTCTTCACGAGGTCATCAAGCAGGGCCAGGAGAACGACGTCATCGGCAAGATGAAGGTCTCCGCCCTCCTCGAGTCCCTGCCGGGCGTGGGCAAGGTCCGCGCCAAGCAGATCATGGAGCGACTCGGTATCTCCGAGAGCCGCCGCGTGCGTGGTCTCGGTTCCAACCAGATCGCCTCCCTTGAGCGTGAGTTCGGCAGCACCGGTTCCTGAACCGGGCATTCCGGGGGAGCGAGTCCCGGGCACTCCGGGATTGCTGGATAATCGCTGCATGGCTGCAACACCCCGGGGGACCACCCCCGTGCCCCCGGACGTACGTCCGCGGCTGACCGTGCTCTCCGGCCCCTCCGGGGTCGGCAAGAGCACGGTCGTCGCCCATATGCGCAAGGAACATCCCGAGGTCTGGCTCTCGGTGTCGGCGACGACCCGCAAGCCCCGCCCCGGCGAGAAGCACGGAGTCCACTACTTCTTCGTCAGCGACGACGAGATGGACAAGCTGATCGCCAACGGCGAACTGCTGGAGTGGGCCGAGTTCGCGGGCAACCGCTACGGCACGCCGCGTGCGGCCGTACAGGAGCGCCTGGAGAAGGGCGAGCCCGTACTGCTCGAGATCGATCTCCAGGGCGCCCGTCTGGTCCGGGAGTCGATGCCCGAGGCCCAGCTGGTGTTCCTGGCTCCGCCCTCCTGGGAGGAGCTGGTGCGAAGGCTCACCGGGCGGGGCACCGAACCGCCCGAGGTCATCGAGCGCCGGCTCGAGGCGGCGAAGACCGAACTGGCCGCCGAGCCCGAGTTCGATACGACCCTGGTGAACACCTCCGTCGAGGACGTGGCTCGCGAGCTGCTAGCCTTGGTGGACGTCGTGTGACCATCGCTGATCGATTCCGGGTCTCGCTGATCACCCCGACAGAATCTTTCCCATCCATCGGAAGGTAGAGCGTGTCCTCTTCCATCTCCGCGCCCGAGGGCATCATCAACCCGCCGATCGACGAGCTCCTCGAGGCCACCGACTCGAAGTACAGCCTCGTGATCTACGCGGCCAAGCGGGCCCGCCAGATCAACGCGTACTACTCGCAGCTCGGCGAGGGTCTCCTTGAGTACGTCGGTCCTCTCGTCGACACCCACGTCCACGAGAAGCCGCTCTCGATCGCCCTTCGCGAGATCAACGCGGGGCTGCTGACGTCCGAGGCCGTCGAGGGCCCGGCGCAGTAAGTGCTATTTGCAGCTTGACGCTGACTTTTCCACAGGCCCGGCAGGCCGACTGCCGGGCCTGTGGTGTGTCATGGAGTCGTACGGTGTGCCGGTTGCCGAGGTCCGGGGAGAGACGTGGACAAGCCGAAGGTCGTTCTGGGGGTCAGTGGCGGCATCGCCGCGTACAAGGCCTGTGAGCTGCTGCGGCGGCTGACGGAGTCGGGCCATGACGTGCGCGTGGTGCCCACCGCCTCCGCGCTGCACTTCGTCGGCGCCGCCACTTGGTCCGCGCTCTCCGGAAACCCGGTCTCCACCGAGGTCTGGGACGAGGTGCACGAGGTACCGCACGTCCGCATCGGACAGCACGCCGACCTGGTCGTCGTCGCCCCCGCCACCGCCGACATGCTCGCCAAGGCGGCCCACGGCCTCGCCGACGACCTCCTCACCAACACGCTGCTCACCGCCCGTTGCCCGGTCGTCTTCGCCCCCGCCATGCACACGGAGATGTGGGAGCACCCGGCCACCCGGGAGAACGTGGCGACGCTGCGCCGCCGCGGCGCCGTCGTCATCGAACCGGCCGTGGGCCGCCTCACCGGCGTCGACACCGGCAAGGGCCGGCTTCCCGACCCCGGCGAGATCTTCGAGGTCTGCCGCCGGGTGCTGGCCCGGGGCGTGACCGAGCCCGACCTGAAGGGCCGGCATGTGGTGATCAGCGCCGGAGGCACCCGTGAGCCCCTGGACCCCGTCAGGTTCCTCGGCAACCGCTCCTCCGGCAAACAGGGCTACGCACTCGCCCGCACCGCGGCCGCCCGCGGCGCCCGCGTCACGCTGATCGCGGCCAACAGCGCCCTGCCCGACCCGGCTGGCGTGGACGTCGTCCCCGTGGGCACCGCCGTGCAGCTGCGCGAGGCGGTGCTGCGGGCCTGTGCCGACGCCGACGCCGTGGTCATGGCGGCGGCGGTGGCGGACTTCCGCCCGGCGGTGTACGCGGCCGGGAAGATCAAGAAGAAGGACGACCAGGAGCCCGAGCCGATCACCCTGGTGCGGAATCCGGACATCCTCGCGGAGATCTCCACCGAGCGCGCCCGCCCCGGACAGGTGATCGTCGGCTTCGCCGCCGAGACCGACGACGTGCTCGCCAACGGCCGCGCGAAACTGAAGCGCAAGGGCTGCGATCTGCTGGTGGTGAACGAGGTGGGGGAGAGCAGGACCTTCGGTTCCGAGGAGAACGAGGCCGTCGTCCTCGGCGCCGACGGCAGCGAGACCGCGGTGCCGCACGGCCCCAAGGAAGCCCTGGCCGAAACCGTATGGGACCTGGTGGTCGAGCGTCTCCACTGATGTTTCATGCGCCCTGCGACCCCGTGAAACCCGGCCGATCGGGGCGTGGCGCCTCTGGCCAACGCCGCTCGGCATTGGGCAGAATGCCCGTGCCGCAGGTCACAGCACTTCCGAGTGGCGAGACAGGGGGGCCGTGGCCGAAGCGTGACCGATAAACTGTTCCACGGACGGCGTCGGGTGCAGCCCCCGCCGTCCGCCACTGATCAGCCAGCAGCCGCTGCAACCCCAGGGAGCGTTGTGTCCCGTCGTCTGTTCACCTCGGAGTCCGTGACCGAAGGTCACCCCGACAAGATCGCTGACCAGATCAGCGACACCATTCTCGACGCGCTGCTCCGCGAGGACCCGACCTCCCGGGTCGCCGTCGAAACCCTGATCACGACCGGCCTGGTGCACGTGGCCGGCGAGGTCACGACCAAGGCGTACGCGGACATCGCGACGCTGGTCCGGAGCAAGATCCTCGAAATCGGCTACGACTCCTCCAAGAAGGGCTTCGACGGCGCCTCCTGCGGTGTCTCGGTGTCCATCGGCGCGCAGTCCCCGGACATCGCCCAGGGCGTGGACACGGCTTACGAGTCCCGTGTCGAGGGCGACGAGGACGAGCTCGACAAGCAGGGCGCGGGCGACCAGGGCCTGATGTTCGGTTACGCGACGGACGAGACGCCCACGCTGATGCCGCTGCCGGTCTTCCTGGCGCACCGCCTGTCGAAGCGCCTGTCCGACGTGCGCAAGAACGGCACCATCCCCTACCTGCGCCCGGACGGCAAGACGCAGGTCACCATCGAGTACGACGGCGACAAGGCGGTCCGCCTGGACACCGTCGTGGTCTCCTCGCAGCACGCCTCCGACATCGACCTGGACTCGCTCCTGGCTCCGGACATCAAGGAGTTCGTCGTCGACCCGGAGCTCAAGGCGCTGCTCGACGAGGGCATCAAGATCGACACGGAGAACTACCGCCTCCTGGTCAACCCCACCGGCCGCTTCGAGATCGGCGGCCCGATGGGTGACGCCGGCCTGACCGGCCGCAAGATCATCATCGACACCTACGGCGGCATGGCCCGCCACGGCGGCGGCGCCTTCTCCGGCAAGGACCCGTCCAAGGTCGACCGCTCCGCGGCGTACGCGATGCGCTGGGTCGCCAAGAACGTCGTCGCCGCGGGTCTCGCCACCCGCTGCGAGGTCCAGGTGGCGTACGCCATCGGCAAGGCCGAGCCGGTCGGTCTGTTCGTCGAGACCTTCGGCACCGCCAAGGTCGACACGGACAAGATCGAGAAGGCGATCGACGAGGTCTTCGACCTCCGTCCGGCCGCGATCATCCGCGACCTCGACCTGCTCCGCCCGATCTACTCCCAGACGGCGGCCTACGGCCACTTCGGCCGCGAGCTTCCCGAGTTCACCTGGGAGCGGACGGACCGCGTGGACGCGCTGCGCAAGGCCGCGGGGCTGTAAGTCCCGGCGAGGCGGCGGGGCCGCGCGCCCGACGCCGCCGCGGTACCTCGCGAGGCCCGGCACCCTTCGGGGCGCCGGGCCTCGTCGTGCGTCCGGTGCGCGGGCGGCGGGGACTCGGGGCCCGCCGGATGTCAGTGGCGTTTGGTAAGAATGCAAGCGTGAGCAGCGAGAACGAACAGGCGGGCGGCGGCGCGGAAGGTACGCCGCCGGAGCAGCTCGCGCTCATCCGGGAGAGTGTGCGCAAGGCCAAGACGCCCCGGGCCAAGCCGCGGACCTGGCGGGGGGCCGCGCTCGCCAAGAACCTGCCCGTAGCGCGGGTGCTCGTCGACAAGGGCGTGCTCCACCTCGACCGGTACTTCGACTACGCCGTGCCCGAGGAACTGGACGAGCAGGCCCAGCCGGGCGTGCGCGTGCGGGTCCGGTTCGGGGCCGGGCGGCACCGGGTGCGGGACGGCCGGCGCGAGGGCGGCGGGCTGATCGACGGGTTCCTCGTCGAGCGGCTGGCCGAGTCCGACTACTCCGGGCCGCTGGCCGCCCTCGCCCAGGTCGTGTCGCCCGAGCGGGTGCTGAGCGAAGAGCTGCTGGGACTGGCCCGGGCGGTCGCCGACCGGTACGCGGGCAGCCTCGCCGACGTCCTGCAACTCGCGGTGCCCCCGCGCAACGCCCGGGCCGAGCAGCGCCCCTCGCCCGCACCACTGCCGCCGCCCCCGGCGCCCGAGGCGGGCTCCTGGCAGCGGTACGAGCAGGGGGCGGCCTTCCTGGAGTCGCTGGCCTCGGGCGGTGCGCCACGGGCCGTGTGGAACGCGCTGCCCGGCCCGGAGTGGAGCGAGGAGCTGGCCCGGGCGATCGGGGCGACGCTGGCCTCCGGTCGCGGGGCGCTCGTGGTCCTGCCCGACGGGCGGGCGGTCGCGCGGGCCGACGCCGCCCTGACCGCTCTGCTGGGGGAGGGGCGGCATGCCGTGCTCACCGCCGACGCGGGTCCCGAGAAGCGGTACGCGCAGTGGCTCGCGGTGCGGCGGGGCTCCGTACGGGCCGTGATCGGGACCCGGGCCGCGATGTTCGCACCGGTCCAGGACCTCGGTCTGGTCGCCATCTGGGACGACGGGGACGACAGCCACAGTGAGCAGCACGCCCCGCAGCCCCATGCCCGTGAGGTGCTGCTGCTGCGGGCCGCCCAGGACAAGTGCGGCTTCCTGCTGGGCAGCTGGGGCTGCACGGTGGAGGCCGCGCAGCTCGTCGAGAGCGGATGGGCGCGCCCGCTGGTCGCCGGGCGTGAGCAGGTGCGCGCCACCGCCCCGCTCGTCCGCACCGTCGGCGACGGGGACCTCGCACGGGACGAGGCCGCCCGGGCCGCCAGGCTGCCCACCCTCGCCTGGCAGGTCGTCAGGGAAGGCCTGCGGCACGGCCCGGTCCTCGTGCAGGTGCCCCGGCGGGGATACGTGCCGCGCATGGCGTGCGCCAACTGCCGGGCGCCCGCGCGCTGCCGGCACTGCTCCGGACCCTTGGAAACCAGGGACGGCGGCGCGTTGTGCTGCGGATGGTGCGGCCGTGAGGAGAGCGGCTGGCACTGCCCGGAGTGCGGTGCCTTCCGGCTGCGCGCCTCGGTGGTGGGTGCCCGGCGGACCGCCGAGGAGCTCGGACGGGCCTTCCCTGCCGTCCCGGTGCGGACCTCGGGCCGTGAGCACGTGCTCGACACGGTGCCGGGAGCGCCCGCGCTGGTGGTGAGCACGCCGGGTGCCGAGCCCGTCGCCGAGGGCGGGTACGCGGCGGCGCTGCTGCTGGACGGGTGGGCCATGCTCGGGCGGCCCGACCTGCGGGCCGGGGAGGACGCACTGCGGCGGTGGATCGCGGCCGGGTCGCTCGTCCGGCCGCAGCCGGCGGGCGGCACGGTGGTGGTCGTGGCCGAGCCGACGCTGCGGCCCGTCCAGGCGCTCGTCCGGTGGGACCCCGTCGGTCACGCGGTGCGGGAACTCGCCGAGCGGGCCGAGCTGGGGTTTCCGCCGGTGTCGCGGATGGCGGCCGTGTCGGGTCCGGCGGAGGCGGTGACCGAGTTTCTCCGCGCGGCCGAACTTCCGCCGGAGGCCGAGGTACTGGGGCCGGTGCCGTTGCCCGTCCCCGCGGCGGGGCGACCGCGGCGGACGGGGGCGCCGCCGGCCGGGGAGCAGTGGGAGCGGGCGTTGGTCAGGGTGCCGCCGGGGAAGGGCGCGGCCCTGGCCGGTGCGCTGAAGGCTGCGCAGGCCGCGCGGATGGCCCGGGGAAGCGCGGAGCCTGTGTGGGTGCGGATCGATCCCGCTGACATCGGGTGAAGCGGTGGGTGGCTCGGTGGGTGGCGCGGTGGCTGTGGTCGTCGCCCGGTGCCCGCCGCTGTTCTTCCCCGTACACGCCGCTGCCCTCCCGGACGCATCGGGAGGGCAGCGGCCTGTCGGGGCGGGGTGCGGTTCAGCCGTTGCGCGGGCCGGGGAAGGCCGTCGGCCTCGCCTCGTCGCGGAGGGCCGGGCTGCCCGCCGTCGGCTGGGTGGGCATGGAGCGGGCCGCCGGGACGGTCGGGACCGTGGGGAGGCCGGTGTTCACACTGACCGTGCGGGAGCCCGACGGCTCCGGGGTGCGCTCCGCCTCGGCCGCGGCCGGCTGGGGCGTGGCACGGCGTGCGCCGTAACGGCGGTGGACCGCCTGTTTGGTGACTCCGAGCGCGGAGCCCACCGCGTCCCACGAGAAGCCGAGTGAGCGGTCGAAGTCCACGGCCGCCGTGACCAGCGTCTCGACACTGTCCCGCAGCTCCTGGGCGAGACGTACCGTCGGGGCGGGGGCGCGTCCGTAGACGACGAAGCCCGTGGAGGGGCCGGAGCGGCGCGGGCGGTAGACGTTGCCCAACTGGGCGGTGAGTGTGCGCAGTGCGTCCACCTGCCGGCGGACCCGCTCGATGTCCCGCACCAGCAAGTGCAGGCTGGCCCGAGCCTGGGCGTCGTGGGTTGCGTGGTCGGCCATGAACAAGCCTCTCGAACAGGCGTTGAAAGGGAATGGGCCGCGATCGCGGCCCGTTGTGGTCAACTCTGTCTTGACCAACGCGGATTCGCTCCGCGGGTCACGGTGTGGGGGCGTGGGGGCATATGCGTGCGCCCGTTTGCGCGGGGTGTGCGCCTCGGCCTTCGGCCTTTGGCGTCGTCTCCCACCCGCGCACCGCCCGTAACAGTTGGCCAAGAGGCTGAGGTCTCCCGTGGGGGCCGGGCGCCGTCGGCGGCTTTCCGTTCGAGGGCTCATAGACTTGGGCGTTGCCCGTCTTAGATCCCCTGCCCGAGAGGCCCCCACCACCCCATGAAGCTCGTCTTCGCCGGTACACCCGAGGTCGCCGTTCCCGCTCTGGACGCTCTTCTCGCCTCCGGGCGGCACGAGGTGGCCGCTGTCGTCACGCGGCCCGACGCGCCGGCCGGACGGGGGCGCAGGCTCGTCGCGTCGCCCGTCGCCGAGCGGGCGGAGGAGGCCGGGATCGAGGTGCTGAAGCCCGCGAAGCCGAAGGACCCCGAGTTCCTGGAGCGGCTGCGGGAGATCGGCCCGGACTGCTGTCCCGTCGTCGCCTACGGCGCACTGCTGCCCCGTGTCGCCCTGGACGTTCCCGCGCACGGCTGGGTCAATCTGCACTTCTCCCTGCTGCCGGCCTGGCGCGGTGCCGCGCCCGTGCAGCACGCGATCATGGCCGGGGACGAGATCACCGGGGCTTCCACGTTCCTGATCGAGGAGGGGCTCGACTCCGGGCCGGTGTATGGGACGGTGACCGAGGAGATCCGGGCCACCGACACCAGCGGGGATCTTCTGACGCGGCTCGCGTTCGCCGGTGCCGGGCTGCTCGCGGCGACCATGGACGGGATCGAGGACGGCACGCTGAAGGCCGTACCGCAACCGGCCGAGGGCGTCAGCCTCGCCCCGAAGGTCAACGTCGAGGACGCGCACGTCGACTGGAACGCTCCCGCGCTGCGCGTCGACCGGATGGTGCGGGGCTGCACTCCCGCGCCCGGCGCCTGGACCACGTTCCGCGGTGAGCGGCTCAAGCTCATCCAGGTCACCCCCGTGCCGGACCGGACGGATCTCGCCCCGGGGCAGATCTCCGCCGGGAAGAACAACGTGTACGTCGGCACCGGCTCGTACGCCGTCGAGCTGGTCTGGGTGCAGGCCCAGGGCAAGAAGCCGATGCGGGCGGCGGACTGGGCCCGCGGGGTGCGGATCACCGAGGGCGAGCGGCTCGGGGGCTGACACGGCGCCACGTCCGGGGCGGCGTAGGCTGGACGGCGCACTTCTTCTCACACCCGGAGCACCTTTTTCGTGAGCGACCAGCCCCGTCGGCCCCGTACGTCAGGCAAGCCCTACCGCCGGCCCAAGAAGGACCCCGTCCGCATCCTCGCCTTCGAAGCGCTGAGGGCCGTGGACGAGCGGGACGCCTACGCCAACCTCGTTCTGCCGCCGCTGTTGCGCAAGGCGCGGGAGAAGGAGGGGCCCGAGACGTTCGACACCCGTGACGCGGCGCTCGCCACCGAGTTGGTGTACGGCACGCTGCGGCGGCAGGGGACGTACGACGCGGTCATCTCGGCCTGCGTGGACCGGCCGCTGCGGGAGGTCGACCCGCCGGTGCTGGACGTGCTGAGCCTCGGCGCGCACCAGCTGCTCGGGACGCGGATCCCGACGCACGCGGCCGTGTCCGCCACCGTCGAGCTCGCGCGGGTCGTGCTCGGCGACGGGCGGGCCAAGTTCGTCAACGCCGTGCTGCGCAAGGTCGCGCAGCACGATCTGGACGGCTGGCTGGAGCGGGTCGCCCCGCCCTACGACGCGGATCCCGAGGACCACCTCGCCGTCGTCCACTCGCATCCGCGGTGGGTGGTGTCGGCGCTGTGGGACTCCCTCGGCGGCGGTCGCGCCGGCATCGAGGACCTGCTGCGCGCCGACAACGAGCGGCCCGAGGTGACCCTGGTGGCGAGGCCCGGGCGGGCCACCGCCGAGGAACTCCTCGAAGAGGACGCCGCCCTGCCGGGGCACTGGTCGCCGTATGCCGTGCGGCTGACCGAGGGCGGTGAGCCGGGCGCCGTCGAGGCCGTGCGGGACGGACGCGCGGGCGTGCAGGACGAGGGCAGCCAGCTCGTGGCGCTCGCCCTCGCCAACGCGCCGCTGGACGGGCCCGACCGGCGGTGGCTGGACGGGTGTGCGGGGCCCGGCGGCAAGGCCGCGCTGCTCGGCGCCCTCGCGGCCCAGCGGGGCGCGCTGCTCGTCGCCTCCGAGAAGCAGACCCATCGCGCCGGGCTCGTGGCCAAGGCGCTGGAGGGGAACCCCGGGCCCTACCAGGTGATCGCCGCGGACGGGACGCGTCCGGCGTGGCGGCCAGGCAGCTTCGACCGCGTGCTGGTCGACGTGCCGTGCACCGGGCTCGGTGCCCTGCGGCGCCGCCCCGAGGCACGCTGGCGGCGCCGGCCGGAGGACCTGGAGGGGTTCGCGCCGTTGCAGCGCGGCCTGCTGGGCACCGCCCTGGAGTCGGTGCGGGTCGGCGGTGTCGTCGGCTACGCGACCTGTTCGCCGCACCTCGCCGAGACCCGGGCCGTGGTCGCCGACGTCCTCAAGCAGCACCCGGACACCGAGCTCCTCGATGCCAGGCCGCTGCTGCCCGGCGTACCGGACCTCGGTGAAGGGCCCGATGTGCAGCTGTGGCCGCATCTGCACGGGACCGACGCGATGTACCTGGCGCTCATTCGCCGGACCGGCTGACCCCCGCCCCGACGCGTTCCCGGGCCGCCGCACCGCCGTCCTCCTTCGCCAGCCGGTGCGGCCACCACACCTTCGGGCCGACGTCCAGGAACAGCGAGGTCACCAGGACCGAGCGCACGATGAACGTGTCGATGAGGACGCCCAGGGCGACCGCGAAGCCGATCTCGGCGAAGGCGACCATCGGGAGGGTGCCGAGGGCGGCGAAGGTGCCCGCCAGGACCAGACCGGCGGAGGTGATGACCGCTCCGGTGGTGGCGAGCCCGGTGACCACGCCAGGTCTGGTGCCCTGGCGGCCCGCCTCCTCGCGGATGCGCGTGGTGAGGAAGATGTTGTAGTCGATGCCCAGGGCGACCAGGAACACGAAGACGAACAGCGGGAAGTCGGTCGCCTCGCCCGCGTAGTCGAAGACGTACCGGAACGCGAGCGCGCTGATGCCGAGCGCCGCCGTGAACGACAGGATCACCGTCCCGATCAGCAGCAGCGGGGCGATCAGGGCGCGCAGCAGGACGCACAGGATCAGCAGGACGACCAACAGCACCAGTGGGATGATCAGCACGTTGTCGTGTGTGGTCGCCTCGTCCATGTCGAGAAGGGCCGCCGTACCGCCGCCCACCTGGGCGTCGGCGTCCGGCACCGCGTGCACGGTGTCCCGCACCCGCTCCACCGTCTGCTTGGCGGCCTCGCTGTCCGCCGGGGCGGTCATGGTGGCCTCGAACAGGACTTTGCCCTCGAAGGCCGGTTTCGTGCCGGGCGGCAGCCCGAGGGACTGCGGGACCACGCCCTGCGTCGCCGCCACCGCGCGGCCCACCTGCTCGGCCTGCGCCTGGTTGCTGATGATGACCAGGGGATCGCCGCTGCCCGCCGGGAAGTAGCGCGCCGAGACCTCCTGGCCGGTGATCGAGTCCGGTTTCCCGGTGAACGCGTCCGCGTTGCCGATGCCCTCCGCGCGCAGCTGGATCAGGCCCAGCGAACAGACCGCCAGGGCCAGTGCCGTGACGGCCCAGGTCATGCGCGGGCGGCGGGCGATACGGCGGCCCATGCGCGCCCAGACGCCGCGCTCGGTCGGGTCGGGAGTGCCGTAGTGCGGGACCACCGGCCAGAAGATCCACCGGCCGAAGATCACCAGCAGTGCGGGGAAGAGGGTCATCATCGCCAGCAGGGCGACCGCGACGCCGATCGCGGCCACCGGGCCCAGGCCGCTGGTGGAGTTCATCTCGGCGGCCAGCAGCACCAGCATGCTCAGCACGACCGTCGCGCCGGAGGCCAGCACCGCGGGGCCCGCGCGGTGCAGCGCCAGGGCCATCGCCTCGTGCCGGTCCTCGTGCCGGCGCAGCTCCTCCCGGTAGCGGGCGACCAGCAGCAGGGCGTAGTCCGTCCCCGCGCCGAAGACCAGCACCGTGAGGATGCCGGCGCTCTGGCCGTTGACCGTCAGGCCCGCGTGCTCGGCCAGCAGGTAGATCAGCGCCTGGGAGGCGAACAGCGCGCAGACCACCGAGACCAGGGGCACCAGCAGCAGGGTCAGGCTGCGGTAGGTGATGAGCAGCATGACGATGACGACGGTCATCGCCGCGAACAGCAGCGTCGAGTCGATGCCCTCGAAGGCCTCCGCGAAGTCCGCCGACGTACCGCCCGGGCCCGTGATGTGCACGGCAAGACCGCCGCCGCCCTCGCCGACGTCGTCCCGGATGGAGTCGACGGCGGGCGAGATCCGCTCCCAGCCCTCCTCGTCCATCGTGATCGGCACGAAGACCTGCGCCGCCCGCGGATCGGTCTGCCGGTCGAAGACCGGCCCCCGGGTCTCCGCGCCCCGGATGCCGTGGTCACGCAGCTCCTTGAGCTGCCGCACGTCCTCGGCGATCTCCGCCCGGTCCTGGGCCGTCAGCCCGCCGTCCCGGGCGTAGATCACGATCGCCGGGATCTGCTCCGGCCGGAAGTCCTCGGAGAGCTCCAGCACCTGCGTCGACTCCGCGGACCCCGGCAGCCAGGACGACGCGTCGTTGTCCTGCGCGTCGGTGAGCTTCATGGCGAAGGGCGCGGCGACGAACAGCACGACCACCCACAGCACCAGCACCAGCCACTTGGCCCGCCGCCCGCAGACGAGGTGCGCGACGCCCTGTTTCATGGCAACCCCCTTCGCGACCCGGGACCGATGCCCACAACCCCCGGAGGGCATGGCAGTCTTAGGTCATGGCCGCGCAGATCAACCCCAGCATCCTGTCCGCCGATTTCGCCCGCCTCGCGGACGAGGCGAAGGCCGTGGAAGGAGCCGACTGGCTCCACGTCGACGTCATGGACAACCATTTCGTCCCGAACCTCACGCTCGGCGTGCCGGTCGTAGAGTCGCTCGCCCGTGCGACGGACACCCCGCTGGACTGCCATCTGATGATCGAGGCCCCCGATCGGTGGGCGCCCCAGTACGTCGAGGCAGGGGCCGGTTCCGTCACCTTCCACGTCGAGGCGGCCGCCGCCCCGGTCCGGCTCGCCCGGGAGATCCGCGCCAAGGGCGCCCGCGCCTCCATGGCGCTGAAGCCCGCGACTCCCATCGAGCCGTACGAGGACCTGCTCCCCGAGCTCGACATGCTGCTGATCATGACGGTCGAACCGGGCTTCGGGGGACAGGCCTTCCTCGACATCATGCTTCCGAAGATTCGCCGCACCCGCGAGTTGATCAGCAAGCACGGTCTGGAGCTCTGGCTCCAGGTCGACGGCGGAGTCTCCGCTTCCACGATCGAGCGGTGCGCGGACGCCGGGGCCGACGTCTTCGTGGCCGGATCGGCGGTCTACGGGGCAAACGACCCGGCAGAGGCGGTACGTGCACTACGCACGCAGGCGGAGGCGGCGACCGCCAAGGCCTCCTGGGCCTGCGACCACTGAGCCACAGCAAAGTGAACGGCTCCCATCAGGGCTGATCATCCGCGCCGGATCTGCAAGGATGAACGGCGAATCCAGAGTGTGAACAGCAGTGAGGAGATCGCCGTGTCGGGTATGTCGGCGGGCCGGTCAGCCATGCGGATGGGACCCGCTGAGCTGGTGCAGGCGGCGGCCATGGCCCGCCGCTTCTACCTCGAGGGGAAGTCCAAGATCCAGATCGCGGAGGAGTTCGGCGTCAGCCGCTTCAAGGTGGCCCGGGTCCTGGAGACCGCCCTCGAACGGGATCTCGTACGTATCGAGATCCGTGTGCCTGCGGAGCTGGACGCCGAGCGCTCGGACGCGCTCCGCGCCCGCTACGGCCTCAGGCACGCCGTCGTGGTCGAGTCCCCGGCCGAGGCCGAGGAGTCGCCCGACCCCGAGAACCTGGGAGAGGTGGCCGCCGACCTGCTCGCCGAGCTGGTCAACGAAGGGGATGTGCTGGGCCTGGCCTGGGGCCGCTCCACCATCCACATGGCGGCGGCGCTCGACCGGCTGCCGCCGTGCACGGTGGTGCAGCTGACGGGCGTGTACGACGCCGGGACCGCCGAGCGCGGCTCGGTCGAGGCGGTACGCCGTGCCGCCCAGGTGTCCGGCGGTGACGCGCACCCCATCTACGCGCCGATGCTGCTGCCCGACGCGGCCACGGCCACGGCGCTGCGCAACCAGACGGGCATCGCCCGGGCCTTCGAGCACTTCGACAAGGTCACCGTCGCCTGCGTCTCCATCGGCTCCTGGGAGCCGGGCATCTCCACGGTGCACGACATGCTCAGCGACGAGGAGCGCGCGCACTACGCCTCCCTCGGTGTCGCCGCCGAGATGTCCGCGCACCTCTTCGACTCCGAAGGCCGCAGGGTCGGCCGGGACCTGGGCGAGCGGTGCATCACCGTCAAGGCCGACCAGCTCCGCCGTATCCCCGAGGTCGTCGCCATCGCCGGCGGGCAGCGCAAGGGGCCCGCGATCGACGCGGTGCTGCGATCCGGGCTCGTCACCAGCCTGGTGACGGACACCTCGGCGGCGGACTATCTGATGACGGCGGGCCCGGCACCGAAGTCAGCGCTCAACAGGACCGACCCGGACGGAGTCTGACGTATGGCCGACGAGGCGCGTGAGGTACCGGACGATCCGGCCGGCCGGATCGTGCTCGTACTGGACCTGGAGGGGGTCACGGACAAGGCGGGCCTCATGGACCGCTGCGCCCGTGACCTCGCCCTGCCCGAGTGGTTCGGCCACAACTGGGACGCTCTCGCCGACTGCCTGGCCGACCCCGGCCTCTGGCCCGAGGGAGCCGTGGAGCAGGGGCTGCTGGTCGTCGTCCGGGGCTGGCGGGAGTACGCCGAGAAGCGGCCCGACGAGTGGCAGGTCGCGGAGGAGATCTTCGCGGAGGCGACGGACCGGGGCCCGGGTCTCTTCGTGACCCTGGGGCTTGGAACATCCTCCAAAGGCGCCCCTGACCAGCCTGGATGATCCGCTGGGGGACGTACGCACACCCGGCATGGGACAATGAAGTACGTGCTCTTTCCCCCTGGCCGGCCGGTCGGGGGGTCACCTCTGATCGACTGGGATGTGCAGCACGTGCGTTTCCTCAATGACATCCAGCCCGGGTACGACCTGACGTACGACGACGTCTTCATGGTGCCGAGCCGCTCCTCGGTGGGCTCGCGGCAGGCCGTCGACCTCAGCTCCCCGGACGGCACGGGCACCACCATCCCGCTCGTCGTCGCCAACATGACCGCCATCGCAGGGCGGCGCATGGCCGAGACCGTGGCCCGCCGCGGCGGCCTCGTCGTCATACCGCAGGACATCCCGATCGACGTGGTCACCGACGTCGTCTCCTGGGTGAAGAGCCGGCACCTGGTCCTGGACACCCCGATCATGCTGGCGCCCCACCAGACCTGCGCGGACGCGCTGTCCCTGCTGCCCAAGCGCGCGCACAACGCCGGGGTCGTCGTCGACGACAACCACCGGCCGGTCGGCGTGGTCACCGAATCCGACCTGTCCGGCGTGGACCGCTTCACGCAGCTCGCCGAGGTCATGTCCCGGGACCTGCTGCTCATCGACGCGGGCATGGACCCGGGCGAGGCCTTCGACACCCTCGACCACGCCAACCGCCGCTACGCCCCCGCGGTCAACGAGGACGGCACGCTCGCCGGCATCCTCACCCGCAAGGGCGCCCTGCGCGCCACGCTCTACACGCCGGCCACGGACGCGCGGGGGCGGCTGCGGATCGCCGCCGCCGTCGGCATCAACGGCGACGTCGCGGGCAAGGCCAAGCAACTGCTCGACGCGGGCGTCGACACGCTCGTCATCGACACCGCGCACGGCCACCAGGAGTCGATGATCAGCGCCCTGAAGCTGGTGCGCGACCTCGACCCGCAGGTGCCGATCGTCGCGGGCAACGTCGTGGCCGCCGCGGGCGTGCGCGACCTGATCGAAGCGGGCGCGGACATCGTCAAGGTCGGTGTCGGCCCCGGCGCCATGTGCACCACGCGCATGATGACCGGCGTCGGCCGGCCGCAGTTCTCCGCCGTCCTGGAGTGCGCCGCCGAGGCGAAGAAGTACGGCAAGCACGTGTGGGCCGACGGCGGCATCCGCCACCCGCGCGACGTGGCCATGGCGCTCGCCGCCGGCGCGTCCAACGTGATGGTCGGCTCCTGGTTCGCGGGCACCTACGAGTCCCCGGGCGACCTCCAGCACGACGCCCAGGGGCGTGCCTACAAGGAGTCCTTCGGCATGGCCTCCGCCCGGGCCGTGCGCAACCGCACCTCGGAGGAGTCGGCGTACGACCGGGCCCGCAAGGCGCTGTTCGAGGAGGGCATCTCCACGTCCCGCATGTTCCTCGACCCCGCCCGCCCCGGCGTCGAGGACCTGATCGACTCGATCATCGCGGGCGTCCGCTCCTCCTGCACCTACGCCGGCGCCGGCTCCCTGGAGGAGTTCGCCGAGAAGGCCATCGTCGGTATCCAGAGCGCCGCCGGCTACGCCGAGGGCAAGCCCCTGCACGCCAGCTGGAGCTGACGGCCCCCACGCCCTTCTCCGAGGCCCCCGGTGAAAAATCGGGGGCCTCGTGCGTGCGGGCGCCCTACCGTCGTACGCCATGGAGATCACCGTCTGCCGGGCCGCCGACGTGGCGCTGCTCGATCAGTACCTCGGCTCCCCGGGCGCCACCTCGTTCCACGCGCGCCGCTTCGAGCGCCAGGAGCGGGGCCTGAGCACCTATCTCGTCGCCTGGCGCGACGGACGGCCCGTGGGCCACACGGAGTTGCGCTGGGGCGGCTGCGACGACGCTGCCGTACGGGCGGCACGGCCCGGCTGCCCGGAGATCAACGCGCTGACCGTGTGGCCCGAGACGCTGCGTTCGCGCGGCATCGGCAGCGCCCTGGTCCGGGCCGCCGAGGAACGGGCCCGGGAGCGGGGCCGCACGGCCATCGGGCTCGGCGTCGCCGACGACAACCCGCGCGCCGCCGCTCTCTACGCCCGGCTCGGTCACCGGCCCCTCGCCCCGTACGTCGGCCGCTGGTCCTACGAGGACCACGACGGCGTCACGCACGAGTGTGTCGAGGAGCTCACATTCCTGGTGAAAGAGCTGGTCCGAGCAAGTCCCGTGCAATGGACGAACGCCGACGTGCAACGAACCTCCGGCCAGTCACGAGGAACGCAATGATCTTGCGGGCACGCGCAAGGTTGCTGCATTACACGGGCAACGTCCCTGCTCGTAGGCTGTCGCCTCGTACGTGGCGTGGCGGGGACCCCGCTCGGTGGGTCCCGGCTGTCGGGCGGGGCGCTGCCGGTCCCCGCCGCCCAAGACCGGCAGTGACGAAGGAGTCAGCGCGTGCTCGACCAAGGCGCACCCCCGCACAGCAGTAGTCAGACCGCCCCGCCGTCCCCGGGCGTCGGCGCGCGCCTCATGCGTCGCAAGCCGGTGGAGAACCTGGTCGCGGAGGGTGGCCAGGGCGAGGGAGGCTCGCTGCGGCGCTCCCTCGGCCTGTGGCAACTCACCATGATCAGCATCGGTGCCACCCTCGGCACCGGCATCTTCGTCGTGCTCGGCGAGGCCGTCCCCAAGGCGGGCCCCGCCGTCACGGTCTCCTTCGTCATCGCCGGTCTGACCGCCCTGTTCTCGGCCCTGTCCTACGCCGAGCTGGCGGGTACCATCCCGGTCTCCGGCTCCTCGTACTCGTATGCGTACGCAACGATGGGCGAACTGATCGCCTGGATATGCGGCTGGTGCCTGGTTCTGGAGTACGGCGTGTCCGTCGCCGCCGTCGCCGTCGGCTGGGGCGAGTACCTCAACGAACTGCTCGACGGGACCATCGGCGTCACCATCCCTGCCGCCCTGTCCGCCCCGCCCGGCGACGGCGGGGTGTTCAACCTGCCCGCGCTGATCGTCGTCCTGCTCGCGATGGCGTTCCTGCTGGGCGGCGCCCGCGAGTCCGCCCGCGCCAACACCGTCATGGTCATCGTGAAGATCGCCGCGCTGGTGATGTTCTGCGCCATCGGCGTCCAGGGCTTCCGCTCCGGCAACTACGAGAACTTCATGCCGCTGGGCATGGCGGGCGTCAGCGCCGCCGGTGCCACGCTGTTCTTCTCCTACATCGGTTTCGACGCAGCCTCCACCGCCGGCGAGGAGGCGAAGAACGCCCAGCGCGACCTCCCGCGCGCGATCATGCTGTCGCTCGTCATCGTCACCACGCTGTACGTCCTCGTCGCCGCCGTCGCGGTCGGCGCCAAGCCCTGGAAGAACTTCACCGACTCCGAGGCCGCCCTCGCCCAGATCATGCGCGAGGTCACCGGGCAGACCTTCTGGGGCACGCTGCTGGCCTTCTGCGCCGTCATCGCCATCGCGAGCGTGGTGCTGACCGTGCTCTACGGCCAGACCCGCATCCTCTTCGCCATGTCCCGTGACGGCCTCGTGCCGAAGGTGTTCGCCAAGGTCCACCCGAAGACCGGCACGCCCCGCGCCAACACCCTCATCGTCTCCCTGTTCTGCGGTGTCCTGGCCGCCGCGATCCCGCTCGGGGAGCTCGCCAACGCCACCAGCATCGGCACCCTGTTCGCCTTCGCGCTGGTCAACGTGGCCGTCGTGGTGCTGCGCCGGACCAAGCCGGACATGCCCCGCACCTTCCGCGTGCCGCTCTCCCCGGTCCTGCCCGCCCTGGGCTTCGCCTTCTGCGTCTGGATGATGCGCAGCCTGCCGACCGTGACCTGGGTCGTCTTCGGTGTCTGGATGGCCGCCGGGCTCGTGTTCTACTTCGTGTACGGCTATCGCCGTTCCCGACTCGCACCATCCGAAAAGTGACCGACCCACTGTGCTGAACGATCTCGACGAACGCATCGTGCACGCCCTCGCCGAGGACGCCCGCCGCTCCTACGCCGACATCGGCCACATCGTCGGCCTGTCCGCGCCCGCCGTGAAACGGCGCGTGGACCGGCTGCGGGCCACCGGAGCCATCACCGGCTTCACCGTACGGGTGGACCCGGGCGCCCTCGGCTGGCAGACCGAGGGGTTCGTCGAGATCTACTGCCGGGGCAACACCTCCCCGGAGACCATCCAGCGGGGCCTGGAGCGCTACCAGGAGGTCGTGGCCGCGTCCACCGTCACCGGGGACGCGGACGCGATCGCCCAGGTCTTCGCCTCCGACATGCGCCACTTCGAACGGGTCCTGGAGCGGATCGCCGGGGAGCCGTTCGTCGAGCGCACCAAGTCCGTGCTCGTGCTGTCGCCGCTGCTGCGGCGCTTCTCGTCGGGGTCGCCGACCTAGGGTGTGCCGTCGGCGCCGCCGACCCTGCGCACCGCCCTCAGCAGGCGCCGAACGCCGAGCGCGTGTCCGCCCGTCATCATGAGGAGACGACCGTAGAGGGCGCCGGCCGGGCCGGGGAACCTCGCCCGGGTCTCGGCACGCAGCCGGGTGTGTCCCGGGCCGGCCTCGTCCAGGTGGAAGAGCAGGGCGTACGTCGAGAAGTGATGACGCCCGACGAGGACCAGCTCCGCCCCCGGAACCGCGGCAGCCACCCGGAACCCCGGAATCGTCGAGCCCTCCCCCAGGGGACGGGGCCCGGAGGCCGTGCGGTCGGCGCAACCGACCAGGCACGCGTACGCGGCCGCTCGGCCACCCCCGAAGGAGCGGTCCAGAACCTCACCGAGCGCGCCCCACACGACCCCGGCGTCCGCCGCGACGACCGTCGTGTGCTCGTCGACGTACGGCAGGGAGAGCAGTGCGGCGGCGTCCATGGAGCCCCCTTCGCCGACCGGACCGGTTCGGTTTGCCCGGCCAGTCTCGCGCGCCTGGCCGTGAGGAGGACGGCCCTCTGGGGATTCTCGCTGGGCTCCGGGCCCCGGCCCGCCTACCATCGGTGTCATGACCTGGCGACATTGATCCACCAGCCGCGCCTCCCGAGGGCCGCCTCGGACGCCGTACCTCCGGCATCCGATCCGTCCCTGCGGGAAGGCCTCATGACACTCTCACCTGCACGCGTGCCCGCCACCGGCGTCCGGCGGCTGACGACCACGCTGTACGGCTACGCGTTCCTCGACGACTTCGTCCTGCTCTACCCGGTGTACGCGCTGCTGTTCGCCGACACCGGCATGTCGCTCTGGCAGATCTCCTCCCTGTTCGCCCTGTGGTCGATCACCTCGGTGGTGCTGGAAGTGCCCTCCGGCGCCTGGGCCGACGCCATGTCGCGCCGCAGGCTGCTGTGGATCGGCCCGCTGCTCACCGCCGCAGGCTTCGCGCTGTGGGTGGTCGTCCCGTCGTACTGGGCCTTCGCGGCCGGCTTCGTCCTGTGGGGCGCGGGCGGGGCGCTCGGCTCCGGCGCCCTGGAGGCGCTGGTGTACGACGAGCTGGACCACCTCGGCGCCGCCGGCCGGTACGCGCGGGTCATGGGCCGGGCCCGGGCCGCGCGGCTGGTGGGCACCGTGGCCTCGCTCGGCCTCGCGGGGCCCGTCTTCGCCCAGGGCGGTTACGCGGCCGTCGGTGCCGCCAGCTTCCTGGCCTGTGTGCTGACCGCCCTCACCGCGACCCGGTTCCCAGAGCACCGGCTGCGGCCCGACGACGCAGGCGACAGCTGGGCGACGATCCTGCGGACCGGTCTCGCCGAGGTCCGCGGGGACCGTGCGGTGCGCGGCGCCCTGCTGCTGATTCCGGCCGTGGCCGCGGTGTGGGGCGCGCTCGACGAGTACACCCCGCTGCTGGTCCGGGACATCGGCGTCGCGGAGGCGACCGTGCCCTACCTGATCATGCTGATCTGGGCGGGCGTCACCGTCGGCAGCCTCCTGGCCGGACCGGCCGAGCGCCTCGGCCCGGCCGGTCTCGCCACGCTGCTCGCGGGCGCCGCACTCGCCCTGGCCGTGGGCGCCGCGTCCCGCTCACTGGCCGGTATCGCCCTCGTGAGCCTCGCCTTCGCCGGGTTCCAGCTGGCGGAGGTGCTGGCCGACGTCCGCCTCCAGCACCGTATCGACGAGTCCCGCCGGGCCACGCTCACCTCCGTCGCGAGCCTGGGCACCGAGCTGGCGACGGTCGCCACGTTCGGCGTGTACGCGCTGCTCGGCACGGACATGGCGCACAGCACCGTCTTCGCGGTGCTGGCGATCCCCTATCTGGTGACAGCGCTGGCGCTGGCTAGAGCTCGGGCTGCCAGGGCACGACCGTGAAGTCGCCCGTCCCCTTCCTGACCTTCTCGAAGGGGGCGGATCCCACGCACTTGGGCAGCTCCTTCGTCTCGACGGGGCTGCCCGTGGACGCCCAGCTGTAGCCGAGCCGGTCGTGCCGGCCGGCATCGTGGACGGTGATGCCGACCCGCTTGCCCTCGGCCCCCGGCAGGTCGGACTCGGTGATCACACCGGAGACGACGGCGACCTTCCCGCCGGTCAGCAGGCAGTCGACCTCGGCCTTCGCCCGGGCGCCCTCGCCGTTCAGGTAGTGGCTGAACTCGAATGTGCCGGTCGCCTTCATCGGGTCGGCCTTGTCCTTCGCGGCCAGATGTGCGTCGAACGAGAACGTGATGTCGTCCCCGGCCGACCGGTACAGCTTGGCCTCGCCGGTGAGCGCGGCGGCCTCACGCCTGCTCTCGTCGGGGGCGGAGGCTGTAGTGCTCTCGCGCTTCCCGTCGGGGCCGGCGGCTCCGGCCGAGCCGGCCGCGGCGGCGACCGTGAGCAGCAGGGCGGAGCCGAGTAAGGCGGTCCTCGTACGGCGGTTCATGGCGGTCCTTTCCGCAGGTGACGCACGTCGACTGGACGCTCACCACTGTCCCGGCGCGGCGCCCTCGCCACATCGCACCGGGGACGGGACCCGGCCTCCGCCGCCCGGCGGAGAAAGGCCGTTCGGGCATGCGCCCGGGGAAGGACCGTCAGGGCCCGCAACGAATCGCCGCCGACCCGCCGGCGAACGCAATGATCCGCTCACGGACGCGCAACGGCTGCTCCTTGTCCGGCCGGAGCCTCCGACCGTACCGTCTATCAGGCCCCCCGAAACCCCCGCGTACCGGTGAGGAACACGCATGCGCACCGCCCTGCTCCAGAGCTCCGGCCGACCCGGCTCCACCGTCGAGAACCTCAAGGTCCTCGACGAGGCCGCGGGCCGGGCCGCCGCCGCGGGCGCCGGGCTGCTGGTCGCGCCGGAGATGTTCCTGACCGGGTACGCGATCGGCGACGACATCGGCCGGCTCGCCGAGCCCGCCGACGGCGACTGCGCCGACGCCATCGCCGAGACCGCGACCCGGCACGGACTGGCGATCGCCTACGGCTACCCCGAGCGGGCCGGCGAGACGGTGTTCAACTCCGCCCAGCTGATCTCCGCCGACGGCACGCGTCTCGCCAACTACCGCAAGACGCACCTCTTCGGCTGCTTCGAGCGCGACCACTTCACGCCCGGGGACCAGCCGGTCGTCCAGGCGGAGCTCGACGGCCTGCGCGTCGGGATCCTGATCTGCTACGACGTCGAGTTCCCGGAGAACGTCCGCGCCCACGCCCTCGCCGGCACCGACCTGCTGGTCGTCCCGACGGCGCAGATGCACCCGTTCCAGTTCGTCGCCGAGTCGATGATCCCGGTGCGCGCCTTCGAGAACCAGATGTACGTCGCGTACGTCAACCGGGTCGGCCGGGAGGGCGAGTTCGAGTTCGTGGGGCTGTCCACGCTCGCCGGGCCCGACGGGGTCGCCCGGACCCGGGCCGGGCGCGCCGAGGAGCTGGTCCTCGCCGACGTCGACCCCGTCTTCCTCGCCGCCTCGCGCGAGGCCAACCCGTATCTGCGGGACCGGCGCCCGGGCCTCTACGGGCCGCTCGTCTGACTTCCCCCCGCACCCTGCCTGTTTCCTCTGCAAGGAGTCCGTACCTCATGACGTCCACCGTGCCCAACGCCGTCGAGCACGCAGACGCGCAGCAGCCGCCGATCACCATGTTCGGCCCGGACTTCCCGTACGCCTACGACGACTTCCTCGCCCACCCGGCGGGCCTCGGGCAGATACCCGCGACCGAGCACGGCACGGAGGTCGCGGTCATCGGCGGCGGCCTGTCCGGCATCGTCGCCGCGTACGAGCTGATGAAGATGGGCCTCAAGCCGGTCGTGTACGAGGCCGATCAGATCGGCGGGCGGCTGCGGACGGTGGGCTTCGACGGGTGCGACGACTCCCTGACCGCCGAGATGGGCGCGATGCGCTTCCCGCCGTCCTCCACGGCCCTCCAGCACTACATCGACCTGGTCGGCCTTCAGACGCGGCCCTTCCCCAACCCCCTGGCGGAGACGACCCCGTCGACCGTCGTCGACCTCAAGGGCGAGTCGCACTACGCCGAGACGATCGCCGACCTGCCCCAGGTCTACCGGGACGTCGCGGAGGCCTGGAACCGGTGCCTGGAGGAGGGCGCCGACTTCTCCGACATGAACCGCGCCCTGCGCGAGCGGGACGTCCCGCGCATCCGCGAGATCTGGTCCCGGCTCGTCGAGAAGCTCGACAACCAGACCTTCTACGGCTTCCTCTGCGACTCCGAGGCGTTCCGGTCCTTCCGGCACCGCGAGATCTTCGGCCAGGTCGGCTTCGGCACGGGCGGCTGGGACACCGACTTCCCGAACTCCATCCTGGAGATCCTGCGCGTCGTCTACACCGAGGCCGACGACCACCACCGCGGCATCGTCGGCGGCTCCCAGCAACTCCCGCTGCGCCTGTGGGAGCGCGAGCCGGAGAAGATCGTCCACTGGGCCTACGGGACCTCCCTCGCGAGCCTCCACGACAACCGTGAGCCCCGCCCGGCCGTCACCCGCCTGCACCGCACCGCCGGCAACCGCATCACCGTGACCGACGCGCGCGGCGACATCCGCACCTACCCGGCGGCGATCTTCACCGCACAGTCCTGGATGCTGCTGTCGAAGATCGACTGCGACGACTCGCTCTTCCCCATCGACCACTGGACCGCCATCGAGCGCACGCACTACATGGAGAGCTCCAAGCTCTTCGTGCCGGTCGACCGGCCGTTCTGGCTCGACAAGGACGAGGAGACCGGTCGGGACGTCATGTCGATGACGCTCACCGACCGGATGACGCGCGGGACCTACCTGCTCGACAACGGCCCGGACCAGCCCGCCGTCATCTGCCTCTCCTACACCTGGTGCGACGACAGCCTCAAGTGGCTGCCGCTGTCCGCGAACGAGCGGATGGAGGTCATGCTGAAGTCGCTCGGCGAGATCTATCCCAAGGTCGACATCCGCAAGCACATCATCGGCAACCCGGTGACCGTCTCCTGGGAGAACGAGCCCTACTTCATGGGCGCGTTCAAGGCCAACCTGCCCGGCCACTACCGCTACCAGCGGCGCCTGTTCACGCACTTCATGCAGGACCGGCTGCCCGAGGACAAGCGCGGCGTCTTCCTCGCCGGCGACGACATCTCCTGGACGGCCGGCTGGGCCGAGGGCGCCGTCCAGACCGCCCTCAACGCGGTCTGGGGCGTCATGCACCACTTCGGCGGCACGACCGACCCGGCCAACCCGGGCCCCGGCGACGTCTACGACGAGATCGCGCCCGTCGAGCTGCCCGAGGACTAGCGGGAAGCGAGCCGCGGTTCGGGCAGGGGCGTGAGCAGCATGCGCCCCGCGAAGCCCACCGCCGTGTCCAGGCGCTCGGTGAACTCCTCGGCGACGTCGGGGAATCCGCGCAGCGCCCACAGCGCCCGGGCCGCCGTCCAGGTGGCGTCTCGGGCGCGCTCCAGGCTCCATGAGCCGAGCAGATGCGTCAGCGGGTCCGCGATCTGGAGGAGATCGGGGCCCGGCATCAGCTCTTCGCGGATGCGCTCCTCCAGCGAGACGAGGAGATCGCCCACCGCGTCGAACTCGTCCTCCAGCTCGGCGGGTGCGCAGTCGAGCGTACGGCAGGTGTCCACGACGGCCAGCGCGAGATCGTGCCCGATGTGCGCGTTGATGCCCGCCAGCGCGAACTGCAGCGGACGTACCCCGGGATGGCGCCGGAACTGGAACAGGGGCCGCCAGCAGGCCGGCGGGCGCCGCTCGCCGGCCACCGCCTCGACGGCCTCCAGGTACCGCTGCGCGAACCGAACGTCCAGCGTGATCGCGGCGTACGGGTCCGTGAACCGCCCGGTGTCGACGCACCGGTCCACCGCTTCCGTCACGGCGAGGTAGACGCGGTTGAAGACGGCCACCCCGTCCCGGGGGTGCAGGGTCGCGTCGAGGGCGCGCATACGGGAGATGACTCCGTCGACCGGAGTGTCCAGGGCTGGGGGGACTTGTTCGCATCGCGGCATGCGGGCAGAGTCCCAGCTCTAGGCTGGCGGGAGTACCGGCAGGCCCGGCGCTTCCCCGGAACGGGGGAACGCCGCCCGCCGCAGGGGGAGGGGGACCCGCACCGTGTCAGGCTCGCGTGCCCAGCGCCTGGCCGCCCGCAGGGCCGAGCGCAGGCGTGCCGTACGGCGTGGCGCGATGGTCGTGGCAGCCTCCGTCGTGGTCGCGGCCGGCTCGGTCGCCGGAGTGCTGTCCGCGTTCGGCGAGCGGCGCGGCCCGGATCAGGCCAAGCGCCCCGTGGTGTCCGCGTCGCCCCGTCTGGCGCCCTTGCCCGCGGCGCCGTCGGCATCCCCGTCACCCACCGAGTCCGCTTCCCCCACGCCCGCCACCTCCGCGCCCGTGACGCCGAGCCCCACGCCGTCGCCGTCGCGAACCCGCACGAAGCAGGAGCGGACCAGCCCCGTGAGCACCCGGCTCTACCGCCACCCCGACTCCCAGGTGCTCGACTGGGTCCGGGACAACTCCGGCGATCCTCGCCACGCGGTCATCGCCTCCCGCATCGCCGGCCAGCCGGCCGCCGTCTGGTTCGCCGACTACTCCCCGGACACGCTCACCGCGCGGGTCGCCGCGGTGACGTCGGGCGGTGCCGCGCTGGGCCGGGTGCCCGTCCTCGTGGCCTACGCGATCCCCGGCCGGGACTGCGGCGGGTACTCCCAGGGCGGGGCGCCCGACCTGGACGCCTACGACGCGTGGATCGACCGGTTCGCCGACGGGCTGGGCTCCGGCGAGGTCATCGTCGTCCTGGAGCCGGACTCGGTCGCCCAGGCCGAGTGCCTGTCCGCCGGTGAGCGCGCGGACCGCTTCGCCTCGCTGGCCCGGGCCGGACGTGTCCTGAAAGCCGCCAATCCGCGGACCCGCGTGTACTTCGACGCGGGGCACTCGGGCTGGAACGCGCCCGGCAAGCAGGCGGCGTGGCTGCGGCAGGCCGGTGCCGCCTCGCCCGCCTCCTCCGACGGGATCTTCAGCAACGTCTCCAACTTCCACACCACGGCCGCCGAGGTCGCCTACGACCGGCGGGTCCTGGACGCGCTCGGCGGCCCGCCGGGCCTGGGCGCCGTCATCGACACCAGCCGCAACGGCAACGGCGCCCCGCCCGACGGCACCTGGTGCGACCCGGCGGGCCGCAAGCTCGGCCGGACACCGACCCTCAGCACCGGCGAGGACCGGATCGACGCCTATCTCTGGGTCAAGCTGCCGGGGGAGTCGGACGGCTGCAAGGGCGAGCCGGGGACGTTCACAGCGTCCTACGCCTACGACTTGGCCTCGTCGTAGGAGCTGGTGCCCTCGTCCAGCAGCGGCTGCTGCGTCTTCAGGTGCGGCGGGGCGAAGGCCCGCAGCGCGTGGTAGCCGGTGATGACGACGAGCGTGCCGAGCGCGATGCCGCTCAGCGAGAAGGTGTCCGTGATCTTCATGGAGACGTTGCCGACGCCGATGATGATGCCGGCCGCCGCCGGGACCAGATTCAGCGGATTGCGCAGGTCCACCCCGGCGTTGAGCCAGATCTGGGCACCGAGCAGGCCGATCATGCCGTACAGGATCACGGTGATGCCGCCGAGCACACCGCCCGGGATGGCGGCGACGACCGCGCCGAACTTCGGGCAGATGCCGAAGAGCAGGGCGAAGCCGGCGGCGGCCCAGTAGGCGGCCGTGGAGTAGACGCGGGTCGCGGCCATCACGCCGATGTTCTCGGAGTACGTGGTGTTGGGCGGGCCGCCGACCGCGGTGGACAGCATCGAGCCGACGCCGTCGGCCGCGATCGCCGTGCCGAGCTTGTCGTCCAGCGGGTCGCCGGTCATCTCGCCGACCGCCTTGACGTGCCCGGCGTTCTCCGCGACCAGGGCGATGACGACCGGCAGGGCCACCAGGATCGCCGACCACTCGAACGACGGGGCGTGCAGGGTCGGCAGCCCGATCCAGTCGGCCTGGCCCACGCCGGAGAGGTCGAGCCGCCAGTGGTCGGTGAGCTTGCCGCTCGCGTCCACCGAGTGGATCCTGCCGAAGACCAGGTCGAAGACCCAGGAGGTGCCGTACCCGAAGACCAGCCCCAGGAAGATCGCGATCCGGGACCAGAAGCCGCGCAGGCAGACGACCGCCAGCCCGGTGAACAGCATCACCAGCAGCGCCGTCCACTGGTCCTGCGGCCAGTACGTCGAGGCCGTCACCGGCGCCAGGTTGAAGCCGATGAGCATCACCACCGCGCCGGTCACCACCGGGGGCATCGCGGCATGGATGATCCGCGCCCCGAACCGCCGCACGGCGAGCCCCACGAGGAACAGCGCGACGCCGACGACGAACACCGCGCCGGTGACGGTGGCGCTGCTGCCGCCCTGCGCGCGGATGACCGCCGCCACGCCGACGAAGGACAGCGAGCAGCCCAGGTAGCTGGGGACGCGGCCGCGGGTGGCGAGCAGGAACACGACGGTCGCGACGCCCGACATCATGATCGCGAGATTGGGGTCCAGGCCCATCAGCACCGGAGCCACGAAGGACGCTCCGAACATGGCCACCACGTGCTGGGCACCGAGCCCGGCCGTGCGGGGCCAGGAGAGCCGCTCGTCGGGGCGGACCACCGCTCCGGGCGCCGGGGTGCGTCCGTCGCCGCCGTGCAGTTTCCAGCGGACGCCGAGATCCATGGTGCGGTTTCGCTTTCGTCGTGCGTGCGAGTGTCCGGACCATTGTCGGGGTGCGTCAGCGGTGGTGATGACCCAGGGCGGTCGGACGCCCGTTCAGGGGCGCGGGTCGGGTACCGCCGCGTCCGGCCGACCGATCGTCGCCCGGTCGCCGGGGCGCAGCACGCGCGCGAACGCGACCAGCCCGCAGGACAGCAGAGTCACCAGGGCGAACGACACCATCAGGCTCGTCGCCTGCGCCAGCAGGCCGATCGCGCTCGGTGCGACCAGGCCCGAGGTGTACGTGATGGTCGCGACGCCCGCGATCGCCAGGCTCGGGTTGGACCCGCTGCGGCCCGCCGCCGCGAAGCACAGCGGTACGACGACGGCGATGCCCAGCCCCATCAGCGCGAACCCCGTCATCGCCACCGCCGGGTGCTCCGCGACCACGATCATCACCCCGCCGAGGACGGCGAACACGCCGCTCGCCCGCACCGTCCGCACGGCACCGAAGCGGTCCACGACCTTGTCACCGGCGATCCGGGCGACGGCCATGGTGAGCGTGAAGCCCGTCGTGCACGCCGCGGCGAGACCGGCCGAGGTCTCCAACTGCTCGCGCAGATAGACCGCCGACCAGTCCAGGCTCGCGCCCTCGGCGAACACCGCGCAGAACCCGATCGCGCCGATGAGCAGCGCCGACCGGGGCGGCAGCGCGAACCGCGGCGGCGGCTCCTCGTCCTCGGCGGGCTGGAGGTCGAGCACCCACTGGCAGGACAGCACGCCGACGACGGTGAGGACCGCGGCGGCCAGGACGTGGTGCAGCCGGGCGTCCGAACCGAGGTGCGCGGCGAGCGTGCCGGCCGCCGAGCCGACCAGGGCGCCCGCGCTCCACATGCCGTGCAGACCGGACATGATCGACCGGCCGAGACGGTTCTCGACCTCGACGCCCAGCGCGTTCATCGCCACGTCCGCCATGCCCGCCGTGGCGCCGTAGGTGAACAGGGCCAGGCAGAGCGTGAGCAGGTTCGGGGCGAGGGACGGCAGGACCAGCGACAGCGTCCACAGGGCGATCAGTCCGCGCAGCGCGTTGCGGGCACCGAAGCGGTGGCTGACGCTGCCGGCGAGCGGCATCGCGACGGACGCGCCGAGCGCGGGGAAGGCGAGCGCGATCCCCAACTGACCGGCGCTGACGCCCGCGTGGTCCTGGATCCACGGCACGCGGGTGGCGAACGAGCCGGTCACGGCGCCGTGCACGGCGAAGACGGCGGCCACGGCGTACCGCGACCGCTTCACCTCGCGCTCGTCATAGACCACGTTGCTCATTCTCCGGCCCCCGTCCTCTCCTGGTCTTCCCCGCGTGGGCACCCGTCGGCGCGTGTCAGCGGGCGTCGGCGGGCGTAAACTATCAGGAACCCTGCCTGATAGATAAGGGGATGACCGGTCGGCCGGAGCACCCGGCCATGCGGCCCCACAGATCTGGAAGGATCCCGGCATGCCCGCATCCCCGAGCACCGCCCGGGCCATCAACGACCGGCTCGCCCTGCGCCTGCTCCAGCAGGAGGGCCCGCTGACGGCGGGGCAGTTGAAGCACCTGACCGGTCTGTCCCGGCCGACCGTCGCCGACCTCGTCGAACGCCTCACCGCCGCAGGGCTGATCGAGGTGGTCGGCGAGGCGGGGGAGCAGCGCCGCGGGCCCAACGCCAAGGTGTACGGCATCGTCGCCGACCGGGCGCACCTCGCCGCGCTGGACGTACGCATGGAGGGTGTCGCCGTGGCCGTCGCGGACCTGGTGGGACGGGTGCTGGCCGAGGAGTCGGTGCCCATCGGCGGCGACACGGGGACGGGCCCCGCCGTGGAGCAGGCGGTGGCGCTGGTCGAGCGCGTGGTGAAGGAGGCCGGCGCGGACCGTCTGCACACCGTCGGGATCGGGGCGCCCGGCCTGATCGACCCGGCCAGCGGCGAACTCCGCGACTCCTCCGGGCTGCCGGAGTGGCACCGCCGGCTCGTCGCCGCCCTCCAGGAGCGGCTGCCCGAGGCCCGGGTGAGCGTGGAGAACGAGACCAACCTCGCGGCTTTGGCGGAGCAGCGTGACGGGGCGGCCCAGGACCGGGACACCTTCGTCCTGCTGTGGCTCGGCCACGGAACGGGCGCGGCGGTGGTCCTCGACGGCGCGCTGCGGCGCGGTGCCTCCGGCGGCACCGGCGAGATCGGCTTCCTCCCGGTCCCGGGCGCGGCCGGGCTGCCGTCCTCGAAGGACTGCGAGGGCGGGTTCCACTCCCTGGCGGCGTCGGCCGCGGTCGTGGACCTCGCGGCGCGGTACGGGGTTTCACCGGAGCCGGGGCAGGAGCCGTCGATGGTGGGGGTGGTGCGGGCGGCGGTCGGTGTGGTGCGGTCGGCGGTGCGCGACGTGCGGGCGGCGGAGACGGGGCCCGAGGTGTCCGGGTCCCCCACGGCCGTCCCCGCCGCCCGTTTCCTCGACGCCCTCGCCGATCGTCTCGCCGTCGGTGTCGCCGCGGTCGTCGCGATCCTGGACCCCGGTTGCGTGGTGCTCGGCGGCGAGGTCGGCCGAGCGGGCGGCGACGAACTCGCCGCCCGCGTGCAGGACCGCATCGCCCGGATGACCCCGCTGCCCACGGAGGTACGGACAACGGCACTCGGCGGCAGCGCGGTCCTGCGCGGCGCCCTCCTCACGGCCCGCGACCGCGCCCAGGAAGAACTCTTCGCTCCGGGGGAGCGGCCCGTACAGCGGTGGTAGTCCGGCCCGGGTGTCACGCCCGGGACTGCCCGCTGCCCGCCCGTGCCTGCTCGCCCCCGTACCGCCGCGCCAGGTACTCCTCGAAGGTGCCCGTGCCGGTCGCCCGCTGCGGTGCCAGGTGACCACCGCTGCGGAACCCCCGGAACGCCGCGCCCCACAGCGGTACGTTCACCACCGCCCGGCGCCGCCCGGTCGCCTTCAGATACGCGCGGGCCAGGGACTCGATCGTCCGCACCTGCGGCCCGCCCATGTCCTCGACCCGCCCCGCCGGCGCCCCGGCCGCCAGTCCGGCCAGCCGGTCGGCGACCTCGGCCACCTCGACCGGCTGGTCCCGGACACCCGCCGGCAGGAACAGGACCGGCAGCTTCGCCAGCCCCTGGAACAGCATGACGAGCAGGTCGTGGAACTGCGTCGCCCGCAGCACGGTCCAGTCGAGCCCCGACTGCTCGATCAGCTTCTCCACCGCGAGCTTGCTCTTGTAGTAGCGGAACGGCACCCGGTCGACGCCCACGATGGAGATGTAGACGAGGTGCCGCACACCGGCCCCGCGCGCCGCCCTGATGAGGTTCACCGCCGCCTGCTCGTCGCCCTTGGGCGCTGACGCGCAGTGCACGATCGTGTCCACACCGGCGACGGCCGCGTCCAGCGCGGCACCGCCCTCCCGCAGGTCGACCGCGTACGGCTGGGTGTGCCGGCTGAGCACCCGCACGTCGTGCCCGTCCGCGCGCAGCCGCTCGACGACGAGCCGGCCGAGCGTTCCGGTGCCACCGGTCACCAGGATCGTGGTCATGCTGTTCAGTCCCTTCGGAACGCCGGCGCTCCCGGCCGGAGCGCCCTCTGCAACTGAGACCGGACAGCCCCTGCCGGATGTGACATCCCCGCGCGGCGACCCGGGACCGCGTCCGTCGTCGCGCGCTTCGTGCCCGGCGCGACTGGCGTCCCGCGCGCCGGTGATCGGCGTCCTGCGCCGGTGATCCGCGTCCGGCCCGACGTTCCGCGACTCGCGTGGTGATCTGCGACCCGCGTGGAGTTCCGCGACGGCGCCTGGCGTTCGCGTCTCGTGCCCGGCGCGACTGGCGTCCCGCGCCGATGATCCGCGTCCCGCGCCGATGATCCGCGTCCCGCGCCGACGCCCCGCGCCCCGGGCTACGCCCCGCGACCCGCGCTACGCCCCGCGCCCCGCGCCCCGCCCGACGATCCGCGACCGCGCGCCCTTCGATCCGAGCCCGGTGCCCGGCATGACCGACGTCCCGTTCCGCCCCACGGCCCACGGCCCGTGACCCGCGCCCGGCGTCCCGCTCCCGCAGGCGACCACGCGCCCCCGCCCCGGCGGACTACGGCCGGCTGAGCTGGCGCCGCGTGCGTCCCGCTCCCGCAGGCGACCACGCGCCCCCGCCCCGGCGGACTACGGCCGGCTGAGCTGGCGCCGCGCGAACGCCAGTTTCTCCGGGTTGACCACGGCCCGCACGCCCACGACCAGCCCGTCGCGCACCTCGAACGCCGCCAGGCCGACGAGGGTGTCGCCCGCCCAGCTGGCAAGCCCCGTCGCGCCGTTGACCTCGGTGACGGTGAACTCCAGGCCCACCGAGAACTTCGGGCCCCCGCCCGCCAGGAACTGGGCGACCCTCGGCCCGCCCTCGACCGGCCACCGGGCAGCGGTGACCTTGCCGCCCCCGTCGCTCCACCAGGTCGCGTCCGCCGCGAGCAGCTTCTCCAGCCCGGCCAGGTCGCCCTCGCGGGCCGCCGTGATGAACGACGTGACGAGATCCTGCTGCCGCTCGGACGCGGCCTCGAACCGGGCCTGCGGCTCGCCCACCCGCCGTACGGCCCGCCGGTACAGCTGGCGGCAGTTGGCCTCGCTCAGATCAAGAACGCCGGCGATCTCCCGGTGCCCGTAGCCGAACGCCTCCCGCAGCACGTACACCGCCCGCTCGGCCGGCGTGAGCCGCTCCAGGAGCACCAGCATCGCCATCGACACGGCGTCCCGCTGCTCGGCCGACTCCAGCGGGCCGAGCGCGCCGTCCGCGGTCACCACCGGCTCGGGCAGCCAGGTGCCGACGTACCGCTCGCGCCGGGCCCGGGCGGAGGTCAGCCGGTTCAGACAGAGGTTGGTGACGACCTTGGCGAGCCAGGCCGCCGGATGTTCGATCTCCGCGCGGTCCGCGCCGCTGAAGCGCAGATACGCGTCCTGGACCGCGTCCTCCGCCTCCTGCGCGGAGCCCAGCAGCCGGTAGGCGAGCGAGAACAGCCGGGGCCGGTGGGTCTCGAACTCCTCGGCGAGCGTGGTGGTCATACGCCTCACCCTGCCAGAACACCGTCCGTGCGGCGTGGGAAGGCCCGACGGCGGGCAAGGGCCGTCGTCACCGCCGCCGGGCCGGTCGGGCGAGATGCGCACGACCCTAGAAAGGACTAGACCACATCGTCAATAGGTGTGTACCAACGCGAGGGTCGTCCCGCAAGGGTGGGCGTGCGCACGGGAGTTGCATCATCCTGTCGCGCTCGGGAAGGGCGGCGACACGTTCTGTGAGGCATCCCACACCGCTCGCCCGTCTGGACATCGATCAGGCGTGGCACACTGGCCTTGTATCAGTAGCAGCGCACTCCGGGGTCGGTGAAAGTCCGAACCGGCGGTTACAGTCCGCGACCCGGTCGCCTCCAGCGGCCGGTTGACCAGGTGAAATTCCTGGACCGACGGTTAAAGTCCGGATGGGAGGCAGTGCGCGGCGAGCGGGCATATGTGCGCGCCGCCCAAGAAGTCCGTCCTCCGGGCGGACTCCGTCCGGCGTCGTTCCCGGTGTCCTCGCTCGTAGATCTGTCGTCATCGACAGCCCCGGAGTCCGTGCCCGAAGAGGCAGGAGGACCCGGGAAGTGTTCACCGGAATCGTCGAAGAGCTGGGCGAGGTCACCGCCGTCGAGACCCTCGACGACGCCTGTCGCTTCCGTCTGCGAGGCCCCGTCGTCACCCAGGGCGCGAAACACGGCGACTCCATCGCCGTCAACGGCGTCTGCCTCACGGTCGTCGACCACGAGGGCGACGAGTTCACCGCCGACGTGATGGCCGAGACCCTCAACCGCTCCAGCCTCGGCGCGCTCAAGGCAGGCTCCCGCGTCAACCTCGAACGCCCCATGGCCGTCGGCGAACGCCTCGGCGGGCACATCGTGCAGGGCCATGTGGACGGCACCGGCGAGATCCTGGAGCGCAAGCCGTCCGACAACTGGGAGATCGTGAAGATCTCCCTCCCCGTGGACCTCACCCGGTACGTCGTCGAGAAGGGCTCCATCACCGTCGACGGCATCAGCCTCACGGTCGTCGACGCCGGCCCCGACTACTTCACCGTCAGCCTCATCCCCACCACCCTCGACCTGACCACGCTCGGCCACAAGCAGCCCGGCGACCCGGTCAACCTCGAGGTGGACGTCATCGCCAAGTACGTCGAGCGGATGCTGGGCGACCGTGCGCAGGGGGCGACCCAGTGAACTGGCTCAACTCCGAGGCCTTCACGCTCTTCGGCCAGCACATCAAGTGGTCGGACATGATCGGCAACGTGATCGGCCTGCTCGCCCTCGCCCTCGGCTGGCGCCGCTCCATATGGACCTGGCCCGCCCAGTTCGTCTCCGGCCTGATCCTCTTCACGGCCTTCGCCACCGCCCACCTCTCCGGCAGCGCCGGCAAGCAGATCGTCGTGATGCTCGTCGCCACGTACGGCTTCTGGCAGTGGAACCGCGGCCGGCAGCAGGCCCAGGACGGCTCCATCGCCGTACGGTTCGCGACCTGGCGCGAGCGTGGGGTGCTGGCCGGCGCCGCCGCCCTCGGCACCCTCGCGGTCGGCGGCCTGTTCACGGCCTTCCCGACCCTGTCCTGGGACCCCTGGCCGGACGCGTACATCTTCGTCGGCACGATCGTCGCGATGTACGCCCAGGCCCGCGGCATGGTCGAGTTCTGGTTCGCCTGGCTGCTGGTCGACCTGGTCGGCGTCCCGCTGAACTTCGCCAACGGCTTCGCCTTCTCCGGCTTCGTCTACGTCATCTACGGCGCGCTCGTCCTGTGGGGCCTGCGCGACTGGTGGCTGCGCTCCCGCGCGGCAGCGCAGCCCGCCCTGGAAGGAGCGCCGGCATGAGCACGGCACCGATCCTGTACGGCACCGACGGCTTCGAGGACCTCACGCTCGACCCGGTCGAGCAGGCCATCGCCGACATCGCGGCCGGCCGCCCGGTCGTGGTCGTCGACGACGAGGACCGGGAGAACGAGGGCGACCTCGTCATCGCCGCCGAGAAGGCGACCCCCGAGATCGTCGCCTTCATGATGAGCGAGTGCCGCGGCCTGATCTGCGCGCCCATGGAGGGCGACGAACTCGACCGGCTGCGCCTGCCGCAGATGGTCGAGGACAACACCGAGTCGATGAAGACCGCGTTCACGGTCTCCGTCGACGCCTCCGCCGCGCACGGCGTCAGCACCGGCATCTCGGCCTCCGACCGCGCCACCACGCTCCAGCTGCTCGCCGACGGCGTCTCGGGACCCGACGACTTCGTCCGCCCGGGCCACATCTTCCCGCTGCGCTCCCGGCCCGGCGGGGTCCTGACGCGCGACGGCCACACCGAGGCCGCCGTCGACCTCGCCCGCCTCGCGGGCCTGCGCCCGGCCGGCGCGATCGTCGAGATCGCCGGTGAGGACGGCACGATGCTGCGCCTGCCCGAGCTGGTCCCCTTCGCCCGCAAGCACGGCCTGACGATCATCTCCATCGAGGACCTGATCGCCTACCGCCGCAGCAGCGAGCCCACCGTCCGCCGCGAGGCCAGGACCCAACTGCCCACCGCCCACGGCACCTTCACGGCCTACGGCTACCGCTCCACCGTCGACGGCGTCGAGCACGTCGCCCTGGTGCACGGCGAGATCGGCGACGGCCAGGACGTCCTCGTCCGCGTCCACTCCGAATGCCTCACCGGCGACGTCTTCGGCTCCGCCCGCTGCGACTGCGGCCCCCAGCTGGACGCCTCGCTGGCCCGTATCCAGGCCGAGGGCCGCGGAGTCGTGGTCTACCTGCGCGGTCATGAGGGCCGCGGCATCGGCCTGATGTCCAAGCTGCGCGCCTACGAACTCCAGGAGCGCGGCCGCGACACCCTCGACGCCAACCTCGAACTCGGCCTGCCCGCCGACGCCCGTGACTACGCCGCCGGAGCCCAGATCCTCGCCGACCTCGGCGTGCGCGGCGTCCGCCTGCTGACCAACAACCCCGACAAGACCGACGCGCTCACCCGCCACGGCATCGTGGTGAAGGCGCGCGTGCCGATGCCCGTGAGCGCCGGCGAGCACAACCTCCGTTACCTGCGCACCAAGCGGGACCGGATGGGCCACGACCTGCCCTGGCTGGACACGACCACCGTGCCGGCCTGCGGCAACCAGTAAGAGAGCACAGAGGGAGAGACGTGAGCGGCAAGGGTGCACCGGAGCTGTCCGTACGCAATGTGGGTGACCTCAGGGTCGCCGTCATCGCGGCACAGTGGCACGAGAAGGTGATGGACGGTCTGGTCGACGGTGCCCTGCGCGCCCTGCACGACCTGGGCATCGACGAGCCGACCCTCCTCAGGGTCCCCGGCAGCTGGGAACTCCCCGTCGTCGCCAAGGTCCTCGCGGGCCGCGGCTACGACGCGATCGTCGCCCTCGGCGTCGTCATCCGTGGCGGCACGCCCCACTTCGAGTACGTGTGCCAGGGCGTGACCCAGGGCCTCACCCAGGTCTCCGTCGACACCGGCGTCCCCGTCGGCTTCGGCGTGCTGACCTGCGACACGGAGGAGCAGGCCCTGGACCGCGCCGGCCTCGAGGGCTCCAACGAGGACAAGGGACACGAGGCGGTGACGGCCGCGGTGGCGACCGCGGCCACCCTCCGCTCAGTATCCGAACCCTGGCGCTGACGAAGGGCACCTGTGGCATAGGCTGAGCGTCACCATGTCCAAGAAGACGTTCGAGGAGCTCTTCACCGAGCTCCAGCACAAGGCCGCCCACGGCGACCCCGCCACTTCCCGCACCGCAGAACTGGTCGAGAAGGGCGTCCATGCCATCGGCAAGAAGGTCGTCGAAGAGGCCGCCGAGGTCTGGATGGCCGCCGAGCACGAGGGCAAGGAGGCGGCTGCCGAGGAGATCTCGCAGCTGCTGTACCACGTCCAGGTGATGATGGTCGCCCGCGGCATCTCCCTCGACGACGTCTACGCCCACCTGTAAGCCGCCCCGTTTCCGCAAGACACCCACGCAAAGGAAGCCGACCTCATGCTGCGCATCGCCGTCCCCAACAAGGGTTCCCTGTCAGGCCCTGCGGCGGAGATGCTGCATGAGGCCGGCTACCAGCAGCGCCGGGAGTCCAAGGAGCTGCGGATCGTCGACCCGACGAACGAGGTCGAGTTCTTCTACCTCCGGCCCCGCGACATCGCGATCTACGTCGCCTCCGGCCAGCTGGACATCGGCCTCACCGGCCGGGACCTGCTGATCGACTCCGGCGCCGACGCGGAGGAGATCCTCGCCCTCGGCTTCGCCCGCTCCACCTTCCGCTACGCCGGCAAGCCCGGCACCATCAGCGGCCTGGCGGACCTGGCGGGCAAGACCGTCGCCACCTCCTACGAGGGCATCGTCGCGGCCCACCTCGCCGAGCACGGCATCGACGCCTCCGTCGTCCACCTCGACGGCGCCGTCGAGACCGCCATCCAGCTCGGCGTCGCCCAGGTCATCGCGGACGTCGTCGAGACCGGCACCTCGCTGCGCAACGCGGGCCTGGAGGTCGTGGGCGAGCCGATCATGCAGTCCGAGGCCGTCGTGATCCGCCGCACCGGCGCGGACGGCGACGACCCCAAGGTGCAGCAGTTCCTGCGCCGCCTCCAGGGCGTCCTGGTCGCCCGGACGTACGTGATGATGGACTACGACTGCCGCGTCGAGCAGCTGGAGAAGGCCGTCGCCCTCACCCCCGGCCTGGAATCGCCGACCGTGTCCCCGCTGCACAACGAGGGCTGGGTCGCCGTCCGCGCGATGGTCCCGGCCAAGGAAGCGCAGCGGATCATGGACGACCTGTACGACATCGGCGCCCGGGCCATCCTGACCACGGCCATCCACGCCTGCCGTCTGTGAGGGGCGCGCACTGATGTCCGATCTGCCCACCCTGCCCGTCACCTTCCGGCCGGGCAGCACCCGTGCGGTGCTGCTCAGCGCCGCCGTCGCGATCCTCGTGGTGATCACGGCCGTCGCCATGCTGCTGAAGCAGCTCAGCCCCGCCGAACGCCTCAGCTTCATCGTCACCGCGCTGCTGCTGGACTCCGTGCTGCTTCTGCTGGCGCGGCCCAAGGTCGTCGCCGACGAGTCCGGCGTCACTGTGGTCAACCTCACGAACAAGCGCCGGCTGGAATGGGCCGAGATCCTTCAGGTGACCCTCCGGCCGGGCGACCCCTGGGTGTTCCTCAACCTCAGCGACGGCACCAGCCTGCCCGCGCTGGGCATCCAGCCGGGCATCGCCCGGCAGCGCGCGATCGCCGACGCCCGTGCCCTGCGGGCGCTCGCCGAGGCGCGTTCCGTCGCGGACCCCGAGCGGCCTCAGGGCTGACTCGGGGCATCCTCCGGGCGGCCACCACTGCCGCACCGGGCCGTGTCTTGATTAATCTGTTGGCGGAGGCGCGAACGGATGCGCCTCCGCCCCTGTTGCCCCGCCCGGTGCGCCAGGGGCTCCTGCTAACCGAGGAGTGACCCCCTCCGGCGATGGACGGATCGTCCTGCAGTACCTGCGCCGCCCCCTGCCGACATAGCGCGGACCGTGTCCGCGACCGTGCGGAGGCGGCGGCATCATGACCATCCCCCTGCTGCTCCTGGCAGCCGCGTTCCTGCTGATTCTGGCCAACGGATTCTTCGTGGCGGCCGAGTTCGGACTCGTGACGGTCGAGCGCCCGGAGGCCGAGAAGGCCGCCGCCGAGGGCGACCGGCGCGCCCTCCGCGTCGTCGAGTCCCTCAAGGAGCTGTCCTTCCAGCTCTCCGGCACCCAGCTGGGCATCACCATCACCTCCCTCGTCGTCGGCATGCTCGCCGAACCGGCGCTGGCCGAGCTGCTGCACGGCCCGTTCACCTCGATCGGTGTCCCCGAGGGCGCCGTCTCCGGCGTCACGGTCGTCGTCGGCATGCTGCTGGCCTCCGCCGTGCAGATGGTGATCGGCGAGCTGCTGCCCAAGAACTGGGCGGTCTCCAGGCCGCTCCAGGTCGCCCGCTTCGTCGCGGGCCCGCAGCACGTCTTCGCCCGGCTGTTCCGGCCGGTCATCGCCGGCCTCAACGCCGTCGCGAACCGGCTCGTGCGCGCCCTCGGCATCGAGCCCACCGAGGAGCTGGCCTCCGCCCGCACCCCCGGCGAGCTCGTCTCCCTCGCCCGCCACTCGGCCCGGGCCGGCGCCCTGGAACAGGACACGGCCGACCTCTTCGTGAGGACCCTGTCGCTGGGCGAGCTGACCGCGCAGCACGTGATGACGCCGCGCGTGAAGGTCAGCGCCCTGCAGTCCTCGGCCACCGCCGAGGACGTGGTCAACCTGACCCGCGCCACCGGCCTGTCCCGCTTCCCCGTCTACCGGGAGAGGATCGACGAGGTCGTCGGCATGGTCCATCTCAAGGACGCCCTGGCGGTGCCCGTGCAGGACCGGCTGCGCACCCCCGTCGGCCGCATCTGCCGCCCGGCGCTGCTCGTCCCCGAGACCCTGCCCGTGCGGCCACTGCTCGCCCGCCTGCGCAGCGAACAGCCCATCGCGGTCGTCGTCGACGAGTACGGCGGCACGGCCGGTGTCGTCACACTGGAGGACATCGTCGAGGAGATCGTCGGCGAGGTCCGCGACGAGCACGACGGACACGACCTGCCCGAGCTGGCCTCCGCGCCGCCGGAGGACGGCAGGCCCGCCTGGGACGTCGACGGCAGCTGCCGGGTCGACATCCTCCAGCGCATAGGCCTCGACGTGCCCGAAGGCCCGTACGAGACCGTCGCGGGCCTGATCGCCGACCTGCTGGGCCGTATCCCGGCCGTCGGCGACAAGGCGGAGCTGCCCGGCTGGCGGCTGTCGGTACGCCAGGTGGGCCACTACCGCGCCGAGCGGATCCGTCTGGTCAGAACGGCCCCGGTCGTCGTGATGGAGGCCGCCCGATGAGCGTGCTCCAACTGACCTTCGCCGCACTCCTGGTGCTGCTCAACGGCTTCTTCGTCGGCGCCGAGTTCGCGCTCGTCTCCGTACGCCGCAGTCAGATCGAACCCCTCGGCACCGCCCGATCCCGGCAGGTCCTCTACGGCCTGGAACGGCTGCCGCAGATGATGGCGGCGGCCCAGTTCGGCATCACGATCTGCTCCCTCACCCTCGGGGCGGTCGCCGAACCGACCGTCGCGCACCTGCTGGAGCCGGTCTTCGAGTGGGTCCACATGCCGCAGGGCATGATCCACCCGCTCACCTACGTCATCGCCCTCGCCGCCGTGGTCTTCTTCCACCTCGTCATCGGCGAGATGGTCCCGAAGAACCTGGCGATGGCGGCCCCCGAGAAGGCCGCGCTGTGGCTCAGCCCGGGCCTGGTCTGGTTCGCCCGCTTCTGCAAGCCGATCACCGCCGCCCTCGGCGCCGTCTCCCAGGGCATCCTGCGGCTCTTCCACGTCGAGCCCAGGGACGAGGTCGAGGCCGTCTTCACCAGTGAGCAGCTCAACCGGCTCGTGGAGGACGCCGGCCAGGCGGGCCTGCTCGACCCCGAGGAGGCCGAGAGCCTGGAGGACGCCCTGGAGCTGGGCTCCCGCCCGGTCACGGACGTCCTGCTGAAGCGCGAGTCACTGGTGACGGTCAGCCCGTCGGTCACCCCCGGCCGCATCGTCGAGCTCACCGCCCGCACCGGGTACTCCCGGTTCCCGGTCGTCGCGGACAACGGTGCGTTCATGGGCTACCTGCACGTCAAGGACGTCCTCGACGTGGAGCACTCGGACCGTGCCGTGCCGCAGCATGTGTGGCGCTCCATGACCACGCTGCGGTCCGAGCTGCCGCTGGACGACGCGCTGACGGTGATGCGGCGGGCGGCGACGCATCTCGCCCAGGTGGCCGACGCGTCCGGGAAGGTGCTCGGGCTGGTCGCGCTGGAGGATGTGCTGGAGCTGCTGGTGGGGGAGGTGCGGGATCCTGCGCATCGGGAGGTGCGGGAAGTGAGGCTGACCGAGCCCAGGTCGGGCGAGGAGGTACTCGCGACGTAGGCCAGGCCGGGTGGGGGCGCAGCCCGGCGCGACGGGGTGCCGCCTGCGCCCACCCGTGCCGCCCCAAGCGGCACGACTGCCCGCAGGCTATGCCGGTTCACGGTCCGGGCGGATCCTGCGGCCCCCGCCCGGACAGCACCTCTCCATACGCCTGCATCAGATCCGGCAACCGCAACGTCGCCAGGTCCTCCCTGCCCAGCACCCCGGGACAGACGGACAGCCGAAGATCCCGGTACGCGCAGCTCTTCTCGTACAGCGTCCGCAGGAACCGCCCGTTGCCCAGCTCGTCGATCCACCCCTGGTCCACCACATGCCCGGCGATCGACCGCAGCTCGTCGAGGGCCTCCTCGTCCCACAGGTCGCCGTTCTCCGCGGCGAGCACCTTGCCGATCTCGGTGAGTTCGAGCGGCCGGTAGGAGGGGAAGTCGACGCGGGTGGTGAAGCGGGAGGACAGCCCGGGGTTGGCGGCGAGGAGGCGGTCCATGCCCTCGGGGTAGCCGGCCAGGATCACCACGAGGTGGTCACGGTTGTCCTCCGCCCGCTTCAGCAGCACCTGGAGCGCCTCGTCGCCGTACGCGTCGCCCTTGCCGTAGCCCGAGTTGGACAGCGAGTACGCCTCGTCGACGAAGAGCACGCCCCCGAGCGCCGAGTCGATCAGTTCGTTCGCCTTCACGGCGGTCTGCCCGAGGTACTCGCCGACCAGGTCGGCCCGCTGGGCCTCCACGAGATGGTCGCCGCCGAGCAGGCCGAGCGCGTAGAAGACGCGGCCGAGGATGCGGGCGACGGTGGTCTTGCCGGTGCCGGAGGGGCCGGAGAAGACGAAGTGGCGTTTCGGCGGCTGGACCGGCAGGCCCTGCCCGGCCCGCAGCCGGGCCATGTTCAACTGCGCCGACAGCGCCTTGACCTGGCGCTTCACCGGCTCCAGACCCACCATGCGCTCAAGTTCGGCGAGTGCCTCCTCGAGTAACACCGGGTCGGTGGGCCCCGCGGGCAGCGACGGCGCCGGGCCGGTCCGCGCGCGCACCGAGGGGTCGGTGACCGGCGGCAGGGGAGTGGAGGCGGGCGGTTCCTGATCGGGCAGTCTCAGATCACGGCCCTCGGTGCCGAAGAGCGGGTCGAATCCGTCCGGCCCGTCCACGGCGTCCTGGCCGGCGCCGGTGAGGGTGATCGCCGCGAGGTCCGTGGCCTCGTCGTAGCCGTCGCCCTCGGCGATCGCGGCGAGCCGGGCCGCGGTGTCCATGAAGGCCGGGTCGACACGGTGCACCGCCCGGTACAGGGGGAGCGCGGCGGCGCTGCGGCCGGTCCCCTCGTGCGCCCGGGCCAGCCAGTAGCGCAGTTCCTTGCGCTGGGGCTGCTCGCTGCGGCAGCGCATCAGCGCGGCGGACAGCAGTGGTTCGGCCTGCCCGTACATCTCCAGGCGGACCCGGGCCATGCCGCCGAACAGGCCCGCCTCGATGCCGAGCATCGGGTCGTCGAGGAGCGGGTCGGTGTGGCGGACCAGCTGCTCCCAGTCCTTGACCAGATAGGCGCGGCAGGCGTGCAGGAAGCGGACCTGGGCGTCGGTGTCCACCGGCGGCAGCCCGGCGAGGGCGCGGTCCAGCTCGGGGACGTGGCGGCCGTCCAGCCAGTGGGAGGCGTGCGCGAGCAGCAGATCCCGGGGGCTCTCCAGTACGGGCTGCACCCACCAGCCCAGCCAGTACCAGGAGTTGAGGGCGCGACGGTAGCGGGTGCGCTGCTCGCCGAAGCGGTCCCGGTGGCGGAACATCCTGAGCAGTGCGGTCGTCGTGTCGACGCGCAGCGCGTGCAGCCCGAGCCAGGCGTCGGCCATCCCGGAGTCCATGCGCACGGCGGCGCGGAACTCCTCCTCGGCCTGCGGATAGGCGCCCATGGTGTAGGCGTCCACGCCCCGCAGCCAGGCGAGGTCGGCCGGGGCCTGTGGGCCCTGCGTGCCGAAGTCCATCACGTCCCCCACGAACCGTGCCCCCGTCGGTATGCCAACGAGCCGCCCCCCGGCCGGCTGCCCTGCTCGAACCGCTGTGCCACGGACCGGAGTTGCAAGGTGTGCGAAGCAACCGTCCGTAGGTCGCAACGAGGGCATCGTACCTGCGCGGGCGGCGCCCCCGTAGGGTGCCGCCCGGGGCGTTCGGCGAGGTGGGAGCGGATGCGGCACACTCCCGCACGGTGACCGAGGGTGAGCACATGGCGCCGCGCGGCGCCCGGAAAACCGGAAGAAGACAGAACGAAGCCCCCGATCACGGGGGAACAACCGGGGGCTTCGCGTCTGTGGGCGGCTCCAGATGGCCGCACATTCAGAACGTAAGTCCTGTACGGGCCCCCGGTCAAGCCGAGTTGAAGCACTCCGGCAACTTGTCCCGCAAGGCCCTTCACAAGCTCAGCACACTGCGGGCGGCTCGTCACCGTGCGTGAGGGGCTGGTCCGGTCCAACGGTCGCAGCAGGTCCCGGCATCACCTCGAACCCCTTCTCTCGCTGGCGTACCAAGAGGTCGGCGTACGGCCGCGAGGGATCGTCGGCGAAATGCCGGCGTTCCGCCGGTACCCATCCGTCCCAGAACTCCCTCTGTTCCTCCCCGTCCCGTGAGCGTCCCCGCGCCCAGGCCTCCTCGCGGGGCAGCTCCATCCACAGCAGCAGGGCCAAGTGAGGCCGCAGCGCCCGGCGCCCCGCGCCGACGCCCTCCACGAGAACCACCGGGGCGGGCGGCAGGGGGCGCGGCGTACCGAAGCGGCGGGTCCGCCAGTCGTAGGGGGCGTAGTGCGCGGTCCGGCCCTGGGCCAGGGGCTCGATCACCTGGTCCAGCAGACGTCCGGTCCACTCGAACAGTTCGTCGTGGGTGGCGATGTCGTCGAGGCGCAGCACCGGCGCGCCGCCCAGCGCCAGGGCCAACTGCCCGGCGAACGTGGTCTTTCCGGAGCCGGCGTGCCCGTCGACGCCGACGAGGCGGACCGGGCCGCAAGAGGGCGGAAGGCGGCGGATCCGGGAGGCCAGGTCGCGGACGGCGGGGCCCGGTACGGGGCGGAAGGGCGGATTCATCTCGCTCAGCACTCTAACGACGGTGTCCACGGCACCCGCCAGTGGTCGACGCCAATATTGGTGGGCGTGGCGCGGGCCGAAGTGCTGGCGGGACTCGGCGGGCTGTGCTCCTATGTGGCGCATACATGTGTGCTGCTGCCCCTATGTGGTGCCTACACGTGTGAGACCGATCGTGCACTGGACCTGCCCCGCCCCTGTCCGACTCCGACTTCCGGGGGTCCCGCCATGCGCAGAGCCGAACAGCCGTCCCGCAGAACCGTCCTGGCCGCCGCGGTCGCCGCCGCCGTCACGGCAGGCGCGGGCCCGGCGGCCGCCGACACCGAGGAGCCCATGACGACCGACACCGCGGAGCCCGCCCGCGTGGTCCCGGCCCGGACCGTGGACAACCGGGCCTGGGTCTCGTACGACGACTGGTGCGGCGGCTCCGCCCGGGGCACCCGCGCCGTCTCGGGCGCCCGGCCGGGCGTGGTGATCGCGAAGCCCGCCGGAACCACCGGCTACACGGACCCCCACACCGGCACCACCGCCCGCTGGGAGTACGGCACCTGGACCTCCCCGGCCCACCGGCTCGCCGTCCCCGCCACGGAGGCGATCGTCTCCTGGAACGCGCACACCCCGTCCGGTACCTGGCTCCAGGCGGAGATCAAGGCCACCTACACCGACGGCACCACCACTCCCTGGTACGTGATGGGCCGCTGGGCGGCCGGGGACCAGGACATCCGGCGCACCTCGGTCGACGACCAGAGCGACGGCAAGAGCACCGTCTGGACCGACACCCTGGCCATCGACGACCCGTCGACGGGCCTGCGCCTCGCCTCGTACCGGCTGCGCCTCACCCTCTACCGCAAGCCCGGCACCAAGACCACGCCCACGGTGTGGCGGCTCGGCGCGATGGGCTCCGACGTTCCCGACCGGTTCACCGTCCCGGCGTCCGTGCCCGGCCTCGCCGGGGAGCTGGCCGTCCCGCGGTACTCGCAGGAGACCCACAAGGGCCGGTACCCCGAGTACGACAACGGCGGCGAGGCCTGGTGCAGCCCGACGTCCTCCCAGATGATCATCGAGTACTGGGGCGGCCGGCTCACCCCGGAGCAACTGGCCTGGGTGGATCCGTCGTACGCCGATCCCCAGGTGTGCCACGCGGCCCGCTTCACCTACGACTACCAGTACGCCGGCTGCGGCAACTGGCCCTTCAACGCCGCCTACGCGGCCACGTTCAAGGACCTCCAGGCCGTGGTCACCCGGCTCGGCTCGCTCACCGACCTGGAGACGCTGATCGCGGCCGGTATCCCGGCCATAACGTCCCAGTCCTTCCTGAAGGAGGAGCTGACCGGCGCCGGGTACGGCACCGCCGGGCACCTGATGACGGTCATCGGCTTCACCGCCGACGGCGACGTGATCGCCAACGACCCCGCTTCGGAGAGCAACGAGGCCGTGCGGCGCGTCTACCGGCGGCGGGAGTGGGAGAACATCTGGTTGCGGACCAAGCGGTACAACGCCTCCGGGAAGGTCGCCTCCGGCACCGGCGGCGTCTGCTACCTATACTTCCCGGCCCGGCCGACCGCGGCCCAGCGCAAGGCGCTGACAGCCGTGGGTGTGCGCGTGTGACCAACCTCTCGGCCACGAAAGCCGCTCCCGATGGCAAAGTGGACTGACTTTCACAGTGGATTGCCCCTCAAGGGGAAGTCCGTCCGCATCACGAATCAGCGAGAATTATGACCGCGCACTCAGCCACCGCAGCCCGCGTCCGCACCGGCGGCCCCCAGGACGACGGCCCGAAGATCGTCGAGCATGTCGCGGGCTGGACCCTCGTCGTGGTCGTCGCGATGCTCGTGACTCAGCTCGGGCTGCTGTGGTGACCCGACGCGTGGTGCTGTGACCTGATCCACGGCCCTGCCCTGCGGCCTGCCATACTGCGGATGTCCCGCCGCTGCCCGTTGGAACCAGGGTCGAAATTGAATATCAGTCAACAGCCTGCCGCGCGTCCCAGAGCCCGCGGCACCGAGCGCTCGCTGGCGCGCCGTGCCGAACTCATCGCGATCGGGCGGAGGTTGTTCGCCGACACGTCCTACGACGCCCTGTCGATGGACGACATCGCCCGGCAGGCGCACGTCGCCAAGGGGCTGATCTACTACTACTTCCAGTCCAAGCGCGGCTACTACCTGGCCATCATCCAGGACTCGGTCGCCGACCTGGTCACCCTGGCGGCGAGCGGACACGAACTGCCCCCGGTCGACCGCGTCCAGCGCACCATCGACCGCTATCTGCGCTACGCCGAGCACAACCAGGCCGCGTACCGCACCATCGTCAGCGGCGGCGTCGGCTTCGACACCGAGGTGCACGCCATCCGTGACGGTGTCCGCGAGGCCATCGTCGCCACCATCGCCGACGGGGCCTACGGCCGCGCCGACATCACCCCGCTGGCGCGCATGGGCCTGCTCGCCTGGGTGTGCGGCGTCGAGGGCACCACCCTCGAATGGATCGACCGCCCCGAACTGCCCCGCGAGACCATGTGCGACCTACTGGTGAAGGGGCTCGGCGGCGCCCTGCGCGCGATCGAGGACCTCGACCCCGCCTACCCGGCTCCGCAGGCCGCCCGCCAGGGCGCATGAGCGGGGGCGGAGGGATCAGTCATGGCCCCTCCGCCCCCGTCGGCCAGGCCTACTTGATGGCCTTGATCAGCTCACCGTTCGCCGTGTCGCCGCTCAGCTCCCAGAAGAACGTGCCGCCCAGCCCCTGCTGGTTCTTGTAGTTCATCTTGGTCGCGATGGTCGCCGGTGTGTCATAACTCCACCAGTCGCTGCCGCACTTGGCGTACGCCGTGCCGGCCACCGTCCCCGTCGCCGGGCACTTGGTCTTGAGGACCTTGTAGTCCTCGATGCCCTGCTCGTACGTGCCCGCCGCCGGGCCGGTAGCGGTGCCGCCGGGCGCCGACTGGGTGACGCCGGTCCAGCCGCGGCCGTAGAAGCCGATGCCGAGCAGCAGCTTGGAGGCGGGGATGCCGAGGCCCTTCAGCTTCGCGATGGTCGCCGAGCTGTGGTTGTCCGCCTTCGGTATGCCGGAGTACGAGGTCAGCGGGGAGTGCGGGGCCGTCGGGCCGGCGGCGTCCCAGGCGCCGAAGAAGTCGTACGTCATCGGGTTGTACCAGTCGACGTACGGCGCGGCGCCCGCGTAGTCCGCCGCGTCGATCTTGCCGCCCGGGGTGGCGTCGGCGGTGATGGCCGCGGTGACCAGGTTCTTCGAGCCGAACTTGGCGCGCAGCGCCTGCATCAGGTTCTTGAAGGCCGCCTTGCCGCTGGTGTCGCAGGTGGCGCCGCAGGCGTTGGGGTACTCCCAGTCGATGTCGATGCCGTCGAAGACGTCGGCCCACTTGGAGTTCTCGACCAGGTCGTAGCAGGACTGGGCGAAGGCGGCCGGGTTCTTGGCGGCCTCGCCGAAGCCGGCCGACCAGGTCCAGCCGCCGAAGGACCACAGCACCTTGAGGTTCGGGTGCTTCCGCTTCAGCTCGCGCAGCTGGTTGAAGTTGCCGCGCAGGGGCTGGTCCCAGGTGTCGGCCTTGCCGTCGACGGACTCGGCGGCGGTGTAGGTCCGGTCGGTGGCGGCGTAGGCGTCGCCCATCGCGCACTTGCCGCCGGTGACGTTGCCGAAGGCGTAGTTGATGTGCGTGAGCCTGGCCGCCGAGCCGGACGTCTCGATGTTCTTGACGTAGTACTTGCGGTCGTAGGTGCCCCATTCGGTGAAGTACCCGAGGACCTTGGAGCCGGCGGCCTTGGCGCCGGGAGCGGGCTTCGTGCCGGCGGCGGCCTCCTGAGCCGAGGTCGCCGCGCTGGCGGAGGCACCGGCGCCGGCCAGCAGACCGGCGCCGAGGACGGCGCAGCAGGCCGCGGACACGATGGCCCGGAAGCGGGAACGGTGGGGGGTGTGCATCCGGTGTCTCCTCGTGGGGAGAGGGAGCGCGTGCCGATTGGCATGAACGCGGTGAATCGGTGGTGCGAAACAGTAGGAGGACTAGACCAGTCCGGTCAATGGTTCGGACCAATTTCGCCCGTCGGGGCACCCTCGGGTATTTCTTGAAGTAAGCGGTCGTTAACTGGTGACGGGATGCCTCCGATCGGGCATACTCACAGCGCAGAGCCGCTGGTCAGCAGCTTCCGAGACCCGGGACTGCAAGCATCGGCCAGGCACCAGAACGACCCGGCGGCGCCGCCCCCACCCACGGGCCCGTCCGCCAGTGCCCGACAGGGAGGAGAGCGTCGCCATGCCCGACCGCGCCCCGCAGCCGGTGGACCGGCAACTGCCCACGGAGGAGGCCCGGGATCTGATCTCGCTCGTCCGCGACATCGCGCAGCAGGAGATCGTCCCGAAGGCGGCCGAGGAGGAGGACGCCGGCCGCTTCCCGCGCGAGCTGTTCACCCTGCTCTCGCGCTCCGGCCTGCTCGGCCTGCCGTACGACTCCGAGTACGGCGGCGGCGACCAGCCCTACGAGGTCTACCTCCAGGTCCTGGAGGAGCTCGCCGCGGCCCGCCTCACGGTCGGCCTCGGCGTCAGCGTGCACTCCCTCGCCTCCTACGCGCTCGCCGCCTACGGCACGAAGGAGCAGCAGGTCGAGCACCTGCCCGCGATGCTCGGCGGCGGCATGCTCGGCGCCTACTGCCTCTCCGAGCCGCACTCCGGCTCGGACGCGGCCGCCCTGCGCACCAAGGCGGTGCGCGACGGGGACGCCTGGGTGATCACCGGCACCAAGGCCTGGATCACGCACGGCGGGATCGCCGACTTCTACACCGTCATGGCGCGCACCGGCGAGGAGGGCCCGCGCGGGATCACCGCGTTCCTGGTGCCCGGCGACGCGCCGGGACTGAGCGCCGCGCCGCCCGAGAAGAAGATGGGCATGAAGGGGTCACCCACCGCCCAGGTCCACTTCGACGGCGTACGCGTCGGTGACGACCGGCGCATCGGCGAGGAGGGGCAGGGTCTTGCGATCGCCCTGTCCGCGCTGGACTCCGGGCGGCTCGGCATCGCGGCGTGCGCGATCGGCGTGGCGCAGGCGGCGCTCGACGAGGCGCTGGCGTACGCGACCGAGAGGCGCCAGTTCGGCAAGCCGATCGCCGACTTCCAGGGGCTGCGCTTCATGCTCGCCGACATGGCGACGCAGATCGAGGCGGGCCGCGCGCTCTACCTGGCGGCGGCGCGCCTGCGGGACGCGGGCCGGCCGTTCGCCCAGCAGGCGGCCATGGCCAAACTGCACTGCACCGACACGGCGATGCGGGTCACCACCGACGCCGTGCAGATCCTCGGCGGCTACGGCTACACCGCGGACTTCCCGGCGGAGCGCTACATGCGCGAGGCGAAGGTGCTGCAGATCGTCGAAGGCACCAACCAGATCCAGCGGATGGTCATCGCCCGCCATCTCGTGGGTCCAGGGGGACGCTGAACTGGTCGAGGCCCCGCCAGGGCGCCGCGAGCCGCATCCACTCCGGGTCGTGCCGGCCCGGAAGCGTGCGGCCGCGCTCGGCCCAGGCCCGCATCAGGTCACGGTAGATGGGCGGGTCCTGATAGCGCGGCGCGGCAGGCCGAACCGATTCTGCGGGCGGCGGGACGAACAGGAGGCGTTGACGCCCGGTCGCTGAGGAGATGGGGGTCATACCCGGGCAACGCGGAAGAGCCCGGACAGGTCACCCCAGGGCGGAATCGGGCGTGCGTTCAGAGGCTCAGGGGCGCCCGGTTCCGGAACCGGGCCTGGGGCCTGGAACCGGCCTGAACCGGCCTGGGGCTGACGCCTGGCCCCGGACCTGGATCCGGACGCACTGATCCCGCACCACGGCAGACTGCGAGCCGTGGTGCGGGGCAGTCACTGGGACGGGGCGAGCGGGCGAAGAGGGCCCGCGCTCAGGCCGCTTGGCGGCGCATGACGGAGACCCTGATGGGGCGTGAGCCCGGGCCGCCGACGTGAGAGAAGGGCTGGGTCCGCCAGTCGAGGCCCTGAGGGAGCGTCAACAGCAGGGCGGTGTCCTGCTCCTGAGGTTCGACGGACTCGTCGGCGGGGCGGGCGTCCGTGGCCGCGCGGCCGGTTCCGGCGCAGACCGTGAGTCCGAACGGGTTCCACGGCGAGGCGCACAGCGCGTGCTCCGGCAGGACCTCCTCGTCCGCCAGGAGGGCGATGGGCTGGGCGCAGTCCGGGCAGATGACCCGGTACATCTCGAACGTGTCGTAGGCGTCGAGTTCGTCGTCGAAGGAGTCGGGTTCGACGCCCTCCGGCTCGGGCTCGACGACGAGCTGCTGCCGCTTGGGTGCGGTGCGACCTGGGCGCTTAAGACTCTGCATTGGGTACTCCCCCTCGGGCTGGGCCGTATCAGGCACTGCGGCCTCGACCACAGCAAGCACTTCCCGTCCCCCCTGGGCGGTAATCACGAGAACATTACGGAGACTGTTCGAGCCCTGTGGCGTTCGTCACATGCCGCACGCAGGTGCCCACTGCGGCCGGTTTGTCCCCCGGCCGGTCGGCAGCCGCCGCCGGCCGGATCACGAACCGGGCAAGGCCCGGGCCGCTCAGGTATCGGAGGAGATCAACCGCACTGTAGGTTCTTGCGCCATGGAGGAGCTGGACCGACAGATCGTGCAGCTGCTCGTCAAGGACGGGCGGATGAGCTACACCGACCTGGGCAAGGCCACGGGCCTGTCCACGTCGGCCGTGCACCAGCGGGTGCGCCGGCTGGAACAGCGTGGCGTCATCCGTGGCTATGCCGCGGTCGTCGACCCGGAGGCCGTCGGTCTGCCCATGACCGCGTTCATCTCGGTCAAGCCCTTCGACCCCAGCGCACCCGACGACATCGCGGACCGCCTCGCGGACGTGCCAGAGATCGAGGCGTGCCACAGCGTCGCGGGCGACGAGAACTACATCCTCAAGGTGCGGGTCGCCACGCCGCACGAACTGGAGGAACTGCTCGCGCGGGTGCGGTCGTTGGCGGGCGTGTCCACACGGACGACGGTGGTGCTGTCCACGCCCTACGAGGCACGGCCGCCGCGGATCTGATCGCCGGGCCTGCTTTTCGGCCGTCGGGGTCACCCCTGGTCGAAACCGGTCCGAGTGAGGCGCGAGACTGGTCCTCATGAGTGAGTCCAGTGCCCCGCCGAAGACCGTCCTGCTCCGTCGCGGAGAGGTTCACAGCCCCGCCGATCCGTTCGCGACCGCGATGGTCGTGGAGCGGGGACAGGTCGCCTGGGTCGGTTCGGAGGGAGCCGCCGACGCCTTCGCGGACGGGGTCGACGAGGTGATCGACCTGGACGGGGCGCTGGTCACCCCGGCGTTCACGGACGCCCATGTGCACACCACCGCCACCGGCCTCGCGCTCACCGGCCTCGACCTGTCCGCCGCCCCCTCCCTCGAGGCCGCCCTGGCCCTCGTACGGGACTTCGCCGCCGCCCGGCCGCACGACCGTGTGCTGCTCGGGCACGGCTGGGACACCGCCCGCTGGCCCGGCGGCCGTCCCCCGACGCGTGCCGAACTCGACGAGGCCACCGGACACCGGCCCCTCTACCTCAGCCGGATCGACGTCCACTCGGCGGTCGTCACCACGGCCCTGCTCGACATGGTCCCGGGCGTCCCCCGTGCGGACGGACCCCTCACCGCCGATGCCCACCACGCCGTCCGCGCTGCCGCGTTCGCGGCCGTGACGCCTCGCCAGCGCACCGACGCCCAGCGCGCCGCCCTCGCGCACGCCGCCTCGCTCGGCATCGGCACGATCCACGAGTGCGGCGGCCCGGAGATCTCCTCCGAGGACGACTTCACCGGCCTGCTGCGCCTCGCCGCCGAGGAGCCCGGTCCGCGCGTCGTGGGCTACTGGGCCGAGGAGGACGTCACCAAGGCCCGGGAACTGGGCGCGGCCGGCGCCGCGGGCGACCTGTTCGCCGACGGCTCCATCGGCTCGCACACGGCCTGCGTGCACCAGCCGTACGCCGACGCCGACCACACCGGCCGGGCCTATCTGGACGCCGCAGCCGTCGCCGCCCACGTCGTGGCCTGTACCGAGGCGGGCCTCCAGGCCGGCTTCCACGCCATCGGCGACGCCGCGGTGGACTCCGTGGCCGAGGGCGTGCGGGCCGCCGCCGAGAAGCTCGGTCCCGCCCGCGTCCGGGCCGCCCGCCACCGGATCGAGCACGCCGAGATGCTCACGCCCGAGACCGTCGCGGCCTTCGCCGAGCTCGGTCTCACCGCCTCCGTCCAGCCCGCCTTCGACGCCCTGTGGGGCGGCGAGGACGGCATGTACGCGCAGCGGCTGGGGGTGGAGCGGGCCCGCACGCTGAACCCCTACGCGGCGCTGCTGCGCGCCGGTGTGCCCCTCGCCTTCGGCTCCGACAGCCCGGTCACGCCCCTCGACCCCTGGGGCACGGTGCGCGCCGCCGCCTTCCACCGCACGCCGGAGCACCGCATCTCCGTGCGCGCCGCGTTCACGGCGCACACGCGCGGCGGCTGGCGGGCCGTCGGACGGGATGACGCGGGAGTCCTGGTGCCGGGAGCGCCCGCCGATTACGCGCTGTGGCGCACCGGCGAACTCGTGGTCCAGGCACCGGACGACCGGGTCGCGCGCTGGTCGACCGATCCCCGCTCCGGCACCCCTGGACTGCCCGACCTGACCCCTGGCCGCGACCTGCCCGTCTGCCTGCGGACCGTGGTGGGCGGACACACGGTGTTCGTACGGCCGGGCGAGTGATCTACGGGGGTGGCGCGCATGCGATCGTGCGCCGCGCCCCCCGGGTGCCACCTGCGCATCCTCCGCGCTGACCAGGGCTTTACCGGACGATGCGCAGGTCGAACGGCTGTTGACAGGCGGCCGCAGGGGCCCGGTAGGTTCGGCCGGGTCCACCACCGGACGCCCGACCGGGGAACGTCCGCCCACTCGCCGCAGCGCCGCCGGGTCAGGGACGGTGTGCCGCACCGGGGCACCGCCACTGGGAGCCAGGCTCAGGCCGGCGCAGCGCCGAGGGAACGTTCCGGCCGGTCGGGGAGGTGTGACCCCGGGTGGGGCCCGGGCGCTCAGTAGACAACGGCTTTCGGTCGATCCGCAGCCGGCGGATCCCAGGTCGGCCCGAAGGGCGCCGGGCCCCCATCCGCCGTACGCGCGCGCCCGGAGGCGCACTCTTACCCGCGTCTTGCGGATTCGACACCACCATTCGAACGTCCTGTCACGTCATCGCAGGCCGGGCCCACTATGGTGGACCCCTGCGTACGGACATGAAGGGGCATCAGTGAACGACGGCGACGGAACCCTCGCGGCAGGAGCCCAGGGGAGGAAGTTCGGCCCGCTCGGCACGGCCTTGGTGATCATCCCGACCTACAACGAGGCGGAGAACATCAAGAGCATCGTCGGCCGGGTGCGCGAGGCCGTCCCCGAGGCGCACGTCCTCGTGGCCGACGACAACAGCCCGGACGGCACGGGCAAGCTGGCCGACGAGCTGACAGTCGACGACGACCACGTCCACGTGCTGCACCGCAAGGGCAAGGAGGGCCTGGGCGCCGCCTACCTCGCGGGCTTCCGCTGGGGCCTGGAGCGCGACTACGGCGTGCTGGTCGAGATGGACGCCGACGGCTCCCACCAGCCCGAGGAACTGCCCCGTCTGCTCACCGCCCTGAAGAGCGCCGACCTGGTGCTCGGCTCGCGCTGGGTGCCCGGCGGCCGGGTGGTGAACTGGCCGAAGTCCCGCGAGGTGATCTCCCGGGGCGGCAGCCTCTACTCCCGGCTCGCGCTCGACCTGCCGCTGCGCGACATCACCGGCGGCTACCGCGCCTTCCGCCGGGAGACCCTGGCGGGCCTCGGGCTCGACCAGGTCGCCTCCCAGGGCTACTGCTTCCAGGTCGACCTCGCCCGTCGCGCGGTCAGGGCCGGCTACCACGTCGTGGAGGTGCCCATCACCTTCGTCGAGCGTGAACACGGCGACTCCAAGATGAGCCGCGACATCCTCGTCGAGGCGCTGTGGCGGGTTACGGCGTGGGGCGTGGGGGAGCGGGTCGGCAAGGTCACGGGCCGCGGCGGCAGGCCGTCGAAGCCGTAGCGGGCACTGCGCGCCCTCTCCTCGTCCGCCGCTCACAGAAACACCTGATCGGGGCCTTATCCCGCACTGAGCCGGGCCCAGGCACACTGGAGTCATGACGACTGGCGCTCAGACCCCCGGTAATCCCGCTCGGCCCCGGCGCTCCCGGCTGCGCACGTTCCTGCCGCTGGGGCTCGCCGCGTGGCTCGTCCTGGAGATCTGGCTGCTCATGGCGGTCGCGGGGGCGTCGAGCGGGCTGGTGGTGTTCCTCGTCCTGGTGGCCGGGTTCGTCCTCGGCTCGGTCGTCATCAAGCGGGCCGGCCGACGGGCCTTCCGGAACCTGTCGGAGACGCTGCAACAGCAGCAGAGCGGCGTGATGCCCGCGGCGGCCCGGCCGAACAGCGAGGGCAACGGCCTGATGATGCTGGGCGGACTGCTGCTGATGATCCCCGGCCTGGTGTCGGACGCGGTGGGCCTGCTCCTGCTGCTGCCCCCGGTCCAGAAGGCCGTGAGCCGTACCGCGGAGCGCACCTTCGAGCGCAAGCTCCGTGAGGCCGACGCGGGCAGCCTGGGCGGCGCCTTCCAGCAGGCCCGTATGCACCGCCCCGACGGCAAGGTCGTCCAGGGCGAGGTCATCAGGGACGACGACCGGGGCGACGCACCGCGGGAACCACGCCCGCCGCTGACGCACTGACGCACTGACCCACCGATCCACCGATCCGCTGAACCGATGACCCACCGACCCGCGAGAACGCGGGCGCATCGATCCGCGAGGCAGCGTGCCCCACTGATCCGCCGCGAGGCAGCGTGACCCACTGATCCGCAAGACCGCATGACAAAAACCGCGGGCGCCGTACTTCACGTACGGCGTCCGCGGTCCTTGACGCGCTGTAACTTTCGGCCAGGCCCCGGAGGGACTTACGCCGACTTGCGGCTGTCTCGGGGATGAACCGCGATGTTCATCGCCCCGGAGCGCAGAACCGCCAGGCGCTCCTCGAGGACCTCTTCGAGTTCCTCACGGGTGCGCCGCTCCATCAGCATGTCCCAATGCGTACGCGCGGGCTTGGCCTTCTTCTCTTCAGGGCCATCGCCGTCCACGAGGAGTGCCTGGGCCCCGCAGACCTTGCACTCCCACTCCGGCGGGATCTCCGCCTCGACCGAGAAGGGCATCTCAAACCGGTGCCCCTTCTCGCATGCGTACTCCACGGCCTGGCGCGGGGCCAGGTCGATGCCGCGGTCCGTCTCGTAGCTGGTCACCACGAGGCGCGTGCCGCGAAGAGCTCGCTCACTCATGAATCGTGCCTCCCGGGCTTGTCGCCCACAGGACAGGTGTCGCTGTCGTCGTCATCCGGTCAACGTCCGGTCGGCGGTAAAGATTCCCGTTCCGAGTCCCGTTCCGGGTCATGCGTCGCCGTCGTAGCCGCCCTTGTTGTACCCACCAGCGCCCGGTTTGTCACATCTGCTAGCAGATGTAACCCAGCGTTTCGGCATCTTTGACGCGCAGTAACGGTACGCCTGGCAGGCCAAACGCGTACACTACAGCCCTTTCGCGCTGAGTGCTAAATCCTGTCAGGAACCGGATTCCCCGCTTCTTCGATCGCACGCCGCACCGGAACCCGCGCGAGCAGGGCGAAACCGATGACGAAGAAGCCCACCAGCGAGATGATCGCGTCCCGGTAACTCCCGGTCAGCTGATAGGTGAGCCCGAACAGCAGCGGCCCGAGCCAGCTCATTCCGCGGTCGCTCATCTCGTACGCGGAGAAGTATTCGGCCTCCTTACCGGGCGGGACGAGATGGGAGAACAGGGACCGGGACAGTGCCTGACTGCCGCCGAGGACCAGACCGATGCCGGCGGCCAGGACGAAGAACCACGCCGGTGCCCCGGCCGGCAGGAAGAACCCGGCCGCCAGCGTCACCGTCCACGCCACCAGCGAGCCGAGGATCGTGCGCTTGGCCCCGTACGTCCGGGCCAGCCGGCCCATCGTCAGCGCTCCCACCACCGCCAGCACCTGCACCAGCAGGACCGCCCCGATCAGGGTGGACTGCCCTAGGCCGAGTTCCTCGGAGCCGTAGACCGAGGCCTGGGAGATCACCGTCTGGATGCCGTCGTTGTAGACGAGGTACGCGAGCAGGAAGGCGAGGGTCAGCGGGTGCCGGCGCATGTCGCGGACGGTCGCCGCGAGCTGCCGGAACCCGGGAAGGGCCGCCTCCCGCGCGGCGGACCTGCGATCGCGCAGCCGGGTCAGCGGGATGAGGGCGAACGCGCCCCACCACAGGCCCGCCGACGCCAGGCAGATGCGCACCGCCGTGCTCTCGGAGACGCCGAAGCTGTCGTGCCCGGTGTACAGGACCAGGTCGACGACGAGGACCAGCGAGCCCGCCGCGTAGCCGAAGGCCCAGCCGCGGGAGGAGACCGCGTCCCGCTGCTCGGGCGGGGCGATCTGCGGCAGGTAGGAGTTGTAGAGCATCATCGCCACGGACTGCGCGGCGTTGGCGACGATCAGCAGCGCCCCGCCGAGCAGGTAGCGGTCGCCGTCCAGGAAGAACATGGCCGTCGTGGCCGTGGCCCCCAGGTAGGCGGCGGTGGCGAGCAGGGGCTTCTTGCGGCCGGTGCGGTCGGCGGCGGCGCCCACCAGGGGCATCACCAGTACGGCCACGATCACCGACAGGGACACCGAGTACGCGAAGAAGGACCCGGCGCGCACCGGGATCCCGAGAGGGTGGACGTACCCGTCGGCGTCGGCCGCCGATTCGGCGACCGACGTCAGGTAGGGGCCCAGGAACACGGTGAGCACGCTTGTCGAGTAGACGGAGCAGGCCCAGTCGTAGAAGTACCAGCCGCGCTGCTCGCGCTTGAGTCCCGCGGCGCCGTCGGCCGCCTCCGGACGCGCGGTGTCGGTGCCCACCCGTGCCCTCGCCTCCCCGTGAACGCGCAGGGGCGACCGGCCGGGGGTCTCAGACCCAGACGCCGCGGTCCTCCATGACCTTGCGCAACGTGTCGATGTGATCGGTCATGATGCCATCCACGCCGAGATCCAGAAGCCGGTGCATGCTCTCCGGGTCGTTGACGGTCCACACGTGTACCTGGAGCCCGCGCGCATGGGCGGCGCGGAGGAAACGGTGGTCCACGACCTGGATGCCGGACTGGATCTCGGGCACCTGCGCCGCGACCGCCGAGCGGCGCACCGCCGCCGGCAGCCCCCAGGAGCGCAGCCGCAGGTTGAGCACCCCCCGGGTGCCGTACGAGGTGGCCAGGCGCGGTCCGGCCAGCCGCTGGGCGCGCACCACACGGGCCTCGGAGAACGAGCCGAGGCAGATCCGGTCCCAGGCGTTCGTCCGGCCGACCAGGTCGAGGAAGGGCAGCAGGGCGGCCTCCGCCTTGACGTCGACGTTCCAGCGCACGTCCGGGAAGGTCTCCAGGAGCTCCTCGAAGAGCGGCACCGGCTCCTCGCCCGCCACGCGCGCGGGGCGCACCTCCTGCCAGGGCAGGTCGGCGATCCGGCCGGCGCCGTCCGTCACCCGGTCCAGGGTCGCGTCGTGGAAGGCGACGAGTTGGCCGTCCCGGGTGGCGTGGACGTCGGTCTCGATGTAGCGGTAGCCCGCCTCGACGGCGCACCGGAACTGCCGCACGGTGTTCTCCAGGCCGTCCGCGGCCCCGCCCCGGTGGGCGAAGGCGATCGGGCCGGGATGGTCGAGGTAGGGATGGCGTATCCGCGGGGTCACGGACGCAGTATCGCTCCTCGGGGTTGACCTGTGGCAACGACCGTGCTGCCGCCGGTTGCCGAAGGGACGGCGAACACGCGCAGGAACAGCTGGGCGAGCGGTCCGATGGCCACCGCGTACAGGAGGGTGCCGACCCCGACGGTGCCGCCCAGCGCGAAGCCGGTCGCCACGACCGTGAGCTCGATGCCCGTGCGCACCAGGCGGATCGAGACGCCCGTGAGCTGGTGCAGCCCCGTCATCAGGCCGTCGCGCGGGCCCGGGCCGAAGCGTGCCGCGATGTACAGGCCGGTCGCCGCGCCGTTCAGGACGATCCCCGCCACCAGCAGGCTCACGCGGAGCACCCAGCCGTGCGCGTCGGGCAGCAGGGCCAGCGTCGCGTCCATCGCCATGCCGATGACCAGCACGTTGGAGATCGTGCCCAGGCCCGGCCGCTGGCGCAGGGGGATCCACGCGAGCAGCACCGCGGCGCCCAGGACGGTCAGCACGACGCCGATGGACAGACCGGTCCGCTCGGCGAGGCCCTGGTGCAGTACGTTCCACGGCTCCAGTCCGAGGCCCGACCTGACGAGCAGCGCCGAACTCGCGCCGTACAGAGCGAGACCGACGTAGAGCTGCGTCAGTCGCCGGGCGAGCCGCCGCTGCGTGGACATGATGTACCCCCCTGGTGGTAGTGGACTGATGCATGACACCCTGTGGCTTGGATGGAGAGGCCATCCATGGCCAATCCGGGGAAGGTGGACTGATTCTCATGGCGCAGTGGACCTCGGCCGTGGGTGCGGCGCAGCTCGCGCGGCTGCTCAACTCCCAGCAGGACCGCCCGGCGGGGCCCGGCACGCGACGGCCGCCCGCCTATCGCGCGCTCGCCGACGGCATCCGTCTGCTGGTGCTCGAAGGGCGGGTCCCGGTGGCCGCCCGGCTGCCCGCCGAGCGGGAGCTCGCCCTCTCCCTGTCCGTCAGCCGTACGACGGTCGCCGCCGCCTATGAGGCGCTGCGCAGCGAGGGGTTCCTGGAGTCCCGGCGCGGGGCGGGCAGCTGGACCGCCGTACCCGCCGGGAACCCGCTGCCCGCGCGCGGGCTGGAACCCCTGCCGCCGGAGGCGCTCGGCTCGATGATCGACCTGGGCTGTGCGGCGCTGCCGGCCCCCGAGCCGTGGCTCACCCGGGCCGTGCAGGGCGCGCTGGAGGAACTGCCGCCCTACGCGCACACGCACGGCGACTACCCCGCCGGGCTGCCCGCGCTGCGGTCGATGATCGCCGAGCGCTACACGGCGCGCGGGATCCCGACCATGCCCGAGCAGATCATGGTGACGACCGGGGCGATGGGCGCGATCGACGCGATCTGCCACCTGTTCGCCGGGCGGGGCGAGCGCATCGCCGTGGAGTCGCCCTCGTACGCCAACATCCTTCAGCTGATGCGGGAGGCCGGGGCCCGGCTCGTGCCCGTCGCGATGGCCGAGGGTCTCGCGGGCTGGGACATGGACCGCTGGCGGCAGGTCCTGCGGGACGCCGCGCCCCGGATCGCGTACGTCGTCGCCGACTTCCACAACCCGACCGGCGCGCTCGCCGACGAGGACCAGCGGCGGCAGCTGGTCGACGCGGCCAGGTCCGCGGGGACCGTGCTGATCGCGGACGAGACCATGAGCGAGTTGTGGCTCGACCCTGATGTACAGATGCCGCGGGCGGTGTGTGCCTTCGATCCGGCCGGGTCGACGGTGATCACCGTGGGGTCGGCGAGCAAGGCCTTCTGGGCCGGGATGCGCATCGGGTGGGTGCGCGCCGCTCCGGACGTGATCCGCAGCCTGGTCGCGGCGCGGGCGTACGCGGATCTCGGCACGCCCGTCCTGGAGCAGCTTGCCGTGAACTGGCTCTTCGGCACGGGCGGTTGGGAGAAGGCCGTGGAGGTGCGACGGGCGCAGGCGCGGGAGAACCGGGACGAGATCGTGGCGGCGGTGCGGCGGGCGTTGCCCACATGGGAGTTCGAGGTGCCCCGAGGCGGGCTGACGCTGTGGGTGCGGACGGGCGGTCTGTCCGGCTCGCGGCTCGCGGAAGCCGGGGAGCGGGTGGGCCTGCGGGTTCCGTCCGGACCGCGGTTCGGGGTCGACGGGGCGTTCGAGGGGTATGTGCGGTTGCCGTTCACCGTGGGGGGTGCGGTGGCCGAGGAAGCGGCCGCGCGATTGGCTGCGGCGGCGCGGATCGTGGAGGGCGGGGGTGCGGGGGCCGGTGAGTCGCCGCGGACGTTCGTGGCGTAGGGCCGATCCCCGCAGTGCCTGCGGAGATCGGCCTGACTGACCGCGGCTAGGACGACTTCGTGGGCTTTGTCAGTACGGGCACCGGCTTTCGTTCTGCCGGTTCCGTCAGTACGGGTACTGGCTTGGACGCCACTGGCACCGGCTCCGGCACCGCCTCAGGCTCCGGCGCCGCCTCGGGCTCCGGCACCGCCTCCGGTTCCGACGGCTCCGGCTTGACCTGCCCCGGTTCGCCCTGCCCCGGTTCGACCAGCTCCGGTCCGACCAGCTCCGGTTCTCCCTGCGACGGATCCGGGTCGGGCACCGTCTCCCCGTCCGCCGGTGTCGTGCGGGGCGGAAGGAGGTCCAGCACCGCCTGGCGGAGGGCGTCGGACGTCGCGTCGTCGTACGGGTTGGGTGTGGCCGGGACCTGGAGGCGGTGGACCGGGCCCATGCCCAGACGGGCGTAACCGCGGCCGGGCGGGACCTGGTCGACGGGGGTGGTGTGCGGGGGCGCGCCCAGAACGGACTCGACCTGGTCGGCCGTCGCCGGGCCGAGGACCACGCGCGCGCGGGTGTGCTGCCGTACGGCGTCGGTGAGGGTGTCGAGGCTGTCGAGCTGGTCGGCCACCACCACCGTCACGTTCGCCGGGCGGCCGTGCCGCAGGGGGACCTGGAGGAGAGACTGGGGATCCTTTCGGTCGTCGGCGGCGGCCAGGTGTGTGAACGCCGTCGGGCGGTCCAGGAGGATCCACAGGGGACGCTTGGTGTCGTCGGGCGGCGGGTGGCCCGCCTGGTGGGCGCGGTTGGCGGCGATGAGTCGGCGCTCGGTCTCGCTCGCGGCCCACTCCAGGCTGGCCAGCGCCCCGGTGAGCCCGCACTCGACGGCCAGGACGCCGTCCCGGCCGGTCAGGCAGGCGTACTCGCCGGTCCCGCCGCCGTCGACGATCACCACGTCGCCGTGCTGGAGGGCCTGGAGGGCGATGGACCGCAGCAGGGTCGAGGTGCCGCTGCCGGGCTGGCCCAGGGCGAGCAGGTGGGGCTCGGTCGAGCGCAGGCCAGTGCGCCAGACGACCGGGGGCACGTCCCGCTGCTGTTCGCCGTAGGTGAGGGGGAGCGTGCGGCGGACCTCGGTGGGGTCGGTGAAGCCGAGGACCGTCTCTCCGGGAGTGGTGACGAAACGCTGGGCCGCGATGTCGACGGGCAGCGGCAGGAGCACGCTGACCGTCAACTGGTTGCCCTCCTCGTCCCACGTGAAGTGGTATTCGCGGCCCCGGCCCGACTTGGCCGCGAGCAGGTGCTCGATCCGGGCGCGGGCCTCGGCCTCGCCGTCGGTGAAGTACGCCGGGTAGCGGACCACCAGGTGCGAGATCCGGCCGGCGCCGTCGAACGCGTAGGTGGGGAAGGCCTTGTCCCACGCACCGCCGTGGGCGTACAGCGGCTCGGGGTCCTCGGCAGCGGAGAAGTACGGCACGAGGGCCTCGTAGAGCGCCTTGAGACGCTCTGTCTGCGACTCGTCGGGCCCGTCGGACGCGGCCGGGGCGCGGTCCCGGCCCTTCCAGGCGGCGGCCGCCATCAGGGTGACGGCGGCGCACAGCGGTCCGTACGGCAGCAGCGCCACGACCAGGAGCACGGAGGCGACGAGGAACAGCAGCGCCCCCCGTTTCTCCTTGGGGGTCTCGGTCCATCTGCGCCGTCCGGCCGCTGCCAGCCGGCGCAGACCGCGCGTGATCGTGATCAGCGGGTGGAGGACGTCGGTGGCGCTGTCGGCGGCCGTCCGGGCCAGCTCCCGGCTCCGGGCGAGCTGTGCGCTGCCGTTGCTCAGAATGCGGGGGAGGGGGCGCCGGGCCACTGCTGCCTCCAGAGAGTGCGTACGGGCGGGATGCGTACGGGGAGCGGGGTCAGAACTTGATTCCGCCGAGGAGGCTCGCCAGGCTCTCGCCACCCGCCTTGATGCTCGGGGCGATGGCCGTGCTCGCCAGGTAGAAGCCGAACAGCATCGCGACCACTGCGTGCGATGCCTTCAGCCCGTCCTTGCGGAAGAAGATGAAGACGACGATGCCGAGCAGGACCACGCCTGAGATGGAGAGGATCATTTGAGTTCTCCTGGTTCGCGGGGACAGTCACCATGAGTACTTCCAGGCTCACAGGATGTATCCATACGATTAAAGGTGCAACTGGGTGAAATTCGGACCATTTCCCCCGGTTGGCGGACCGGTCCCCGGCCCGGTCGCGCTGGGCTGTTGCGCTCGGCGAGGTCTGTGGTGATCTTTACCTCGGGCACATCGGGTCATGTGCCGCGCGAGCCAGTACGCTGGCGATTCACTCGTACGGCTGCACCGCTCGCAGACGTACGCGCCCGACGAGACGTGTGAAGTGAGAGGCGGTCCGGCCGATGACCGAAGTCCCCGACCCCGAGGTCGTGGAGCTGGCGACCAAGATCTTCGATCTGGCCCGGCGGGGACAGACGGAGGCGCTCGTGGCGTATGTCGACGCCGGTGTTCCGGCCAACCTCACCAACGACCGCGGCGACTCGCTCGTGATGCTCGCCGCCTACCACGGCCACTCCGAGGCGGTGCGCGCGCTGCTCGCCCGCGGTGCCGAGGCCGACCGGGTGAACGACCGAGGCCAGACCCCGCTCGCGGGAGCGGCCTTCAAGGGCGAGACGGACGTCATCAAGGCCCTCCTGGAGGGCGGCGCCGACCCGTCCACCGGCACGCCCTCGGCGGTCGACACCGCCCGGATGTTCGGCCGGACGGAATTGCTCGAACTGTTCGGCGAGCGCTGAGCCGACCAGTCTGACCTGGAACGACAACGAAAACGGGGGAGGCGGTACAGGGCCGCCGAAATTTCGGTCGCGGCAGATGGAACTGCCGAGTCATCATGACGTCGTGGTTCACGGACGTGATGGCTGGGCAGATGTTGCCGCACCGCGCGGACCGTGACCCGGTCCGCAAGGGCCACCGACGAGAGGCAGAGGAAGATGGTCTACAGCAAGCAGGAAACGGCGGGCACTCCGACGTGTTGTCGCGCGGCCAGGTAGTACACGTCCCCGGTTGCGTCGACGCTTGATGTGAGGCTGTTTCCCATGTTCGATCCGGTCATAGCGCCCAGCGGTACGCTGCTCGGCCTGCTCCAGCGGGGCCGCGGCGACGGCACGCTGCACGCGCTCACCGCCCCGCGCCCCGAGGCGCTGGCGGCGCTGAACCACTGTGTGCTGCGCGATCCCCGCCACGACTGGCAGGTGGAGAACCGCTCCCTCTACTACGCCCGGCTCTTCCTCGACCTGAACGGCGAACTGGACGAGATCGAGGCCCACCTCTTCGGTGCCGAGGACGTCCTCGACACCGAAGAGTCACGCACCGGGCTCGCCCTCGCCGTCCTCGGGCACCTCGCCTCCTACGGCAGGCGGGACGCGCTCGAACTGCTGCGCAGGTACGCCGCCCACGGCTCCAACTGGGCCTGGGCGCTCGACGAACTGGCCCTCAGGGACGACGACGCGGGCCTGCGCGCCCTGGCCGCACCCGTCCTCGCGCGGTTCCCGGCCGATCCGGAGGGCGACGCCGAGCTGGCCGCCACCGTCCGGGACGCCTTCGAACCGCGGCCGTGGCGGCTGTGGGCCGAGGATCCGCGCGAATCCATCGCCACACGCGTGCGTGCCGCCCACGAGACGGGCTGTTTCGACCGCTGGCAGCGGCAGATGCGTCCGGCCGGTCCCCGCCCCGGGTGGAGCGTGCAGGCCGTCTTCGACTGGGCCCAGCAAGGCCTCGAACGGGGCGCGCCACTCCATGTCCCGGCCGCCCGATGTCTCACCGCCGTGGCGGGACCCGAGGACCGGGCCGAGATCATCCAGGCCGCGAAGGACGGCGGCGACGGAGCCCGGTGCACGGCCCTGCGCTACCTCGCCGACGGCAACGATCCCGACGCCCTCGGCCTGATCGAGGGCGCCGTGGCCACCGGCTCCACGGTCGTCGTGGACGCCGCCGTCGAGGCCTTCGAACGCATGCGCTCGCTCGCCGCCGTGAACCAGGCACGCGGCTGGGCGCGGCGGCCGGACGCGCTGGGCGCCGCCGCCGGACGCGTCCTCGCCTGCCGGGGCGGGGCGCAGGACCGCGACCTGGTCCTCGCGGCACTCCGCGAAGCCGTACGGGGCGAGGGCCCCGACGCACCGACCCTGTGGACCCTGGTGGACGGCACCGGACGGCTCGGCATCGCCTGCGCCGCACCCGTGCTCCGCCACATCTACCGCGAGACCGCCTCCTCCCATCTGCGCGGCCGGGCCGCCCGTGCCCTCGCCGCCACCGACCCCTCCTTCGCCTCCGGCTTCGCCGTCGAGTGCCTGTGGGACTGCGAGGAGACCACCCGGGAGATCGCCGCCCGGCACGCCGAGACCGGAGACACCCGTGTCGTCGAGCGACTGCGCCGGCTCGCCGCCGACCCGGCCGAGGAGGCCGAGGTCCAGACGGCCGTCCGCAGCCGGATCGGTCCCGAGGAGACCGCTGTGTGACGCCCCTCCGCGTGAGCGGGTGACCCCCTTTTGTGCAAGGGCGCCGGGGCGGAATCAGGCCGCCCGGGTGAACACGGGATGACTCGCGGGTCAGGAGCGCATGGACGCGGCCTGACCTGCGCGGGTGCGGCTCAGAACGCTCATGGGACGTTCCTCGTCCCGAAAGATCCACGTTGACGCGGCCACGTCCGGCACGGCGACAACACCGGTATGCGTGTCGTCATCGTGACCGAATCCTTTCCCCCCGATGTGAACGGCGTGGCCCATTGCGCGCTCCAGACCGCCCGGCACCTCGTCGATCGCGGTCACACTCCCGTCGTTGTCGCCCCGGCCCCCGCGCCCGGGAACAAGCCCGACGCCGACGTGCCGTGCCCCGTCGTCCACGTCCCCTCCCTCCCGCTCCCCGGCTATCCCCAGGTCCGCGTCGCCCTCCCCAGCCGCCGCCTGGCCGCCACCCTCGTCGAGCACCGCGCCGATGTCGTCCACCTCGCCAGCCCCTTCGTCCTCGGTGTGCGCGGCATGGCCGCCGCCGCCCGCCTCGGCATTCCCTCCGTCGCCGTCTACCAGACCGACCTGGCCGGATACGCCCGCACCTACATGGGCGCCGGAGAGGCCGCCGCCTGGCGGCGGATCCGCTCCGTGCACGGTGCCGCCGACCTCACCCTCGCCCCGTCCAGCGCGGCCCTGCGCGACCTGGAGACCCACGGTGTGCCCCGCGTCGAGCTGTGGCCGCGCGGGGTCGACACCGAACGTTTCCGGCCAGAGCGCCGCGACGAGGCCCTGCGCCGCGAACTCGCCCCGAACGGTGAACTGATCGTCGGCTACGTCGGCCGGCTCGCCCCCGAGAAGCAGGTCGAACTCCTCGCCGGGGCCTGCGGCCTGGAGGGCGTCCGGGTCGTGGTCGTCGGCGACGGCCCGAGCCGGCCCGGCCTGGAGCAGGCGCTGCCCGGCGCGGTCTTCCTCGGCCGCCGCACCGGTGACGATCTGGCCCGGATCTTCGCCTCGCTGGACGCCTTCGTGCACACGGGGCCCTTCGAGACCTTCTGCCAGACCGTGCAGGAGGCCATGGCCAGCGGCCTGCCCGTCGTGGCGCCCGCCGCGGGCGGGCCGCTGGACCTGGTCGCCCACGGGCGCACCGGCCTGCTGGTGCCGCCGCGCGACGCGAGTGCCGTACAAAACGCGGTACGGGCCCTGGCCGCCGATGCCGGGCTGCGGGCCGCCTTCGGCGCCGCAGGGCGGGCGACCGTGGAAGGCCGTACCTGGGCGGCCGTCGGGGACCAGCTGATCGGGCACTACGCGAACGTGCTCGCCGCGCGCAGGACGGTGGTGGCGGCATGAGCGACTCGCGTCCGGGCAAGAGCAGCGGCCAGTCGCTTCGGATCGTGCGGCTCGCCAACTTCGTCGCGCCCGCGTCCGGCGGTCTGCGCACCGCGCTGCGCGAACTCGGCAAGGGCTTCAAGGCGGCCGGGCACGAGCCCGTCCTTGTGATCCCCGGCGAGCGCATGAGCGACCGGGAGACCGAGCAGGGGCGGGTGATCACCCTCCCCGGGCCGCTGCTGCCCGGCACCGGCGGCTACCGCGTCCTCGCCGACAAGCGACGGGTGGCCCGGCTCCTGGAGGAGCTCGCGCCGGACCGGCTGGAGGTGTCCGACCGTACGACCCTCAGGTGGACCGGCAAGTGGGCGCGGCGCGCCCGGATCCCGGCCGTGATGGTCTCCCACGAGACCGCCGACGGCGTGCTGCGCACCTGGGGCCTGCCCGAGGGGGCCGCCCGGCGTACCGCCGACGCCCTCAACGTCCGTACGGCCCACACGTACGCGCGCGTGGTGTGCACCACCGAGTTCGCCGAGCGGGAGTTCGTACGGATCGGGGCACGCAACGTCGTCCGCGCCCCGCTGGGCGTCGACCTGGTGCAGCGCCACCCCGCGCTGCGCGACCCGGAGCTGCGGGCGCGCCACGCGCGCGTGGACGAGACGTTGCTGGTGATGTGCTCGCGGCTGTCCGTGGAGAAGCGGCCCGGCACGGCGCTCGACGCCCTGGAGGCGCTGCGGCGGCGCGGGCGCCGGGCGGTGCTGGTGGTGGCCGGGGACGGGCCGCTGCGCGCCCGGCTCGAACAGCGGGCGCGCGAGAGCGGCCTGCCGGTCACCTTCCTCGGGCACGTCTCCGACCGCGGACTGCTGGGTGCCCTCCAGGCGTCCGCGGACGTGGCGCTGGCACCGGGGCCCGCCGAGACGTTCGGGCTCGCCGCGCTGGAGGCCATGGCGTGCGGCACGCCCGTGGTGGCGAGCGCGTCGTCCGCGCTGTCGGAGGTGATCGGCTCCGCCGGGGCCGTCGCGGGGGACCACGGGGAGGCCTTCGCGGACGCCGTGGACCTGCTGCTGGAACGCCTGGAGGCGGACCGGCGCGAGGGGGCACGCGCGCGTGCGGAGTGTTTCGGGTGGGACGCGGCGGTCGACGCGTTTCTCGCCGCGCACGACGCGGCTGTTCCTGTGCGTCCGGTTCCGCCCTTCGTGCCCGGGGGCGTGGCATGAGACCCCCGTGGTCGGAGGGAGCCCCGAGGTTCGTGGCCCTCGGTGACTCGTTGACCGAGGGCGTGGGTGACCCAGTGGGTGACGGGGCGTGGCGCGGCTGGGCCGCGCTGCTCGCCGCCGGGCTCGGCGGGGGACCCGGCGGGCCCGCCCAGGGATCCGCGGAGTACCCAGACGCACCCGCCCGGTTCACCAACCTCGCGGTGAGCGGGTCGCAGACCCGGGATGTGGTGGAGCGCCAGTTGCCTGCCGCGCTGGAGCTGCGGCCCGACCTCGTGTCCGTCGTCATCGGCGTCAACGACACCCTGCGCTGCACCTTCGACATCCAGGCCGTGGCGGCCCGGCTCGACCAGGTGTACGCGGCCCTCACCGAGCGGGGCGCGGTCCTGCTCACCGCCTGTCTGCCCGACCCGGGCGCCATGCTCGGGCTGCCAGGGCCACTGGCCCACCCGCTGGCGCGGCGGCAGCGGGCCGTGAACGCGGTCGTCCATGCCCTGTCCGACCGGTACGGGGCTGTGCACCTGCACGCCTGCGAGGGCGACTGGATCACGGACCGCGCCCTGTGGAGCGCGGACCGGCTGCACCCCGGAGAGCGCGGGCACCGGCAGCTTGCCCTGCGCTTCCACGCGCTGCTCGCGGAACACGGCCTCGCGACGGGGCCCGCGCCCTCGCCCGAGCCCGAGTTCCCCGTCCCCACCAGGTCGGCGAGCCTGTGGTGGCTGGCCACGGCCGGTACCGGCTGGGTGGCCCGCCGGTGCACCGATCTGCTGCCCCAGCTCCTGACCCTCGCCGCCGACGAGCTCCGGCACCGGGCCCGCGGCACGAGCGCCCGGCTCGATCTGCGGACCTCCGCGGCCGTGTCCGCCGCGCTGGCCGCCCTGTCGGTGGCGGAGCAACCGGACGCGGCCTGAAGGGGCGGCGGCGACCGAGGAGGGCCCGGCGGTTCAGCGGCGCCGTACGGCCACGAAGCGGACCGGCGTGCCCGGAACCGCCTGGGCCGCGGCCGGGAGATCGGCGGCGCGGACCACCGCGATCACCGGGTAGCCCCCGGTGGTCGGGTGGTCGGCGAGGAACACCACCGGCCTGCCGTCGGGCGGGACCTGGACGGCGCCGAGCACCATGCCCTCGCTGGGGAGTTCCCCGGGCCGGGCCCGCTCCAGGGCGGCCCCCTCCGTGCGCAGCCCGATGCGGTTGCTCGCGGGGGACACCCGGTAGGGACGGGAGACGAAGGACCGTACGGCCTCCGGCGTGAACCAGCCGTCGCGCGGTCCGAGTGTCACCCGCAGGACCAGCTCGGCCGGTGGCGCCGGCTGCGGGGCGACGTCCACGCGCGCGTGCACGCCCGCCGGCCGGCCCAGGGGCAGCACCGCGCCGTCCGCGAGCGGCGGCGGGCCGAGCCCCGACAGCAGGTCCGTCGAGCGGCTGCCGAGCACGGTCTCGACGGTGATGCCCCCGCAGACGCCCACGTAGCTGCGCAGGCCCGACACGGCGGGCCCGACCTCCAGGAGCGCCCCGGCGGGCACGCGCACCGGCGCGCCCCAGGCGACGGGCCGTCCGTCCACCGTGACCCGGCAGGGCGCGCCCGCCACGGCCACGGTGACGGTGCAACGGGGGCGTACGGCACAGCCGTTGACGGTCGTCTCCAGCACGGCCGCCTCGGGCGGGTTGCCCGTCAGCCGGTTGACGAGGTCCGCCGCGGGCCGGTCCAGTGCCCCGGAGCGCGGCACACCGAGGTGGGCGTGCCCGGGGCGCCCCAGGTCCTGCACGGTGGTCAGGGCCCCGGCTCGGACGACGGCGAGCGCACGGTCGGTCATGGGTGCCCCACCGGCTCGACGGGGACGAACCGCACGCGCGTGCCCGGCGACAGCAGCGCGGCCGGCACGCGCGTGTGGTCCCACAGGACGGCGTCCGTCGTGCCGATCAGCTGCCAGCCGCCCGGCGACGAGCGCGGGTACACGCCCGTGTACGGGCCCGCCAGCGCCACGGAACCCGCCGGGACGGCCGTGCGCGGGGTGGCCCGGCGCGGGACGTCGTAGCGCGGCGGCAGGCCGGTGAGGTAGGCGAAGCCCGGTGCGAAGCCGCAGAAGGCGACCCGGAACTCCGTGCGCGCGTGAATGCGGGCTACCTCCGGCTCGGGCACGCCCCAGTGCGCGGCGACGTCGGCCAGGTCCGGACCGTCGTAGCGCACCGGGATCTCGACCGCCTCACGCGCGCGTGGGGGAGCGGGCGGCAGGTCGGCGGCGGTCAGTTCGGCGGCCACCCGGGCGGGGGCGTCGAGGCCGTCGAGCAGGACCGTGCGGGCCGCGGGCACGATCTCGCGGGCCGCCAGCGAGCCCTCCGCGCGGCGGCGCAGCAGCTCGGCGTGCAGGGCCTGGGCCTCGTCGCCCGAGGAGACCTCGACGAGCAGGGCGTCCTCGCCGACCGGCAGGACCTTCATGCGAAGGCCTCCACCCGGACGCCCGACGCCTCCAGTCGCTCCCGGACGCGGCGTGCCAGCTCCACCGCGCCGGGTGTGTCGCCGTGCAGGCACAGGGAACGCGCGCGTACCTCGATCCGGGTCCCCGAGTGGGAGACGACCTCGCCGGAGCGGGCCAGGCCCAGCGACCGCTCCACGACGGTGTCGGGGTCGGTGACCACGGCACCCTCCAGCGAGCGCGGCACGAGCGTGCCCGCGTCGGTGTACGCCCGGTCCGCGAACGCCTCCGTGACGACCGGCAGTCCGGCCTTCCCGGCCAGCTCCAGCAGGCGCGAGCCGGGCAGGCCCAGCACGGGCAGGGTGGCGTCCGCGAGGAGCACGCCGTCGACGACCGCGGCGGCCTGCCCCTCGTCGTGCACGACCCGGTTGTAGAGCGCGCCGTGCGGCTTCACATAGGCCACGCCGGCACCCGCAGCGCGGGCGAAGACCTCCAGGGCGCCGATCTGGTAGGCCACCTCGGCCGCCAGTTCGGCGGACGGCACGTCCATCGCGCGCCGCCCGAATCCGGCCAGGTCCCGGTAGGACACCTGGGCGCCGATCCGGACGCCGCGCTCGGCCGCCAGCTCGCACACCCGGCGCATGGTGGGAGCGTCCCCGGCGTGGAAGCCGCACGCCACGTTGGCGCTGGTGACGACCGACAGCAGCTGTTCGTCGTCGGTGAGCCGCCAGCGGCCGAAGCCCTCGCCGAGGTCGGCGTTCAGGTCGATGCAGGCCATGTATCCAGTGTCTCCTGTCAGGCCACGCGGTACTGCTCGTCGCGGGCGTCGGTGAGGAACATCTGCCCCGGGGCGTGGGTGAGGGCGAACGGCGGGCGCGAGGCCATCACGGCCGCCTGCGGGGTCACTCCGCAGGCCCAGAACACCGGGATGTCGTCCGGCTCGGGGGCCACCGGGTCGCCGAAGTCGGGGCGGCCGAGGTCGTCGATGCCGAGCCCCGCGGGATCGCCGCAGTGCACGGGGCTGCCGTGCACCGCCGGCAGCAGACTGCTCTCCCGGATCGCCGCCGCCAGATGCGGGGGCGGCACCGGCCGCATGGACACCACCAGCGGCCCGTGCAGCCGGCCCGCCGGACGGCACTGCCGGCTGGTGACGTACATCGGGACGTTGCGGCCCTGCTCGACATGGCGGATCGGCACGCCCGCCTCGCTCAGCGCCCACTCGAAGGTGAAGCTGCACCCGATCAGGAACGACACCAGGTCGTCCCGCCAGTACGCGCGCACATCCGTCGGCTCGTCCACCAGCTCGCCGTCCCGCCACACCCGGTAGCGCGGCAGGTCGGTGCGCAGGTCCGCGCCCTCCGCCAGCACGGTGGTCCAGGACCCGGCGTCGGTGACGTCGAGGACGGGACACGGCTTGGGGTTGCGCTGGCAGAACAGCAGCATGTCGTAGGCCCAGTCGGCGGGCACCGAGATCAGATTGACCTGGGTGTGGCCCGCCGCGACCCCGGCGGTGGGGCCCGTGAGGCCCTCCCGGAAGCGGGCGCGGGCCGTTCGCGGGCTCCACGCGCGCGCGTGCTCGTCGACGAGGACGACGGGACGGTCCCCGGTCTCGGTGCCGGTGCGGTTCATGTGAGCTCCTTCCCGCGCGTCTCCGGCAGCCCGAGCAGCGCCAGGGCCGCGATGCCGTACCCGATCGCCCCGAAGACCAGTGCGCCGCCCACGCCCCAGCTGTCGGCGAGGAACCCGACCGTGGTGGGGAAGACGGCACCCACCGCGCGACCGGTGTTGTACGTGAACCCCTGCCCCGTGCCGCGCACCGCCGTCGGGTACAGCTCGCTCAGGTACGAGCCGAAGCCGCTGAAGATGGCCGACATGCAGAACCCGAGCGGAAAACCGAGCACCAGGATCAGGGTGTTGGCGCCGCTCGGGATGTTCGCGTACGCCAGGATGCAGATCGCCGACAGCAGGGCGAAGAGCCAGATGTTGCGCCGCCGTCCCAGCTTGTCGGTGAGGTAACCGCCCGTCAGGTAGCCGATGAAGGCACCCGATATCAGGAACGTCAGATAGCCGCCGGTGCCGACGACCGACAGGTCGCGCTCGGACTTGAGGTAGGTGGGGACCCAGGTGGCCAGCGTGTAGTAGCCGCCCTGGACGCCGGTCGAGAGCAGTACCGCGAAAAGGGTCGTCCGCAGCAGGCCGGGCTTGAAGATCGCCGTGAACGAGCCCTTCTCCGTGCTCTGTTCACGAGCGGCGGCCGCCTCGGGAGCGTCGTGCACGCTGCGCCGCACCCAGATGACGAGCAGCGCGGGCAGCGCCCCGGTCCAGAACATGATGCGCCAGGCCAGGTCGTCACCGGCCACCGAGAAGATGAGGGTGTAGGCGATCACGGCCATGCCCCAGCCCACGGCCCAGGAGCTCTGGATCGCGCCGAGTGTGCGCCCCCGGTGCTTGGCGCTCGCGTACTCGGCGACCAGGATCGCGCCGACCGCCCACTCGCCGCCGAAACCGAGGCCCTGGAGGGCCCGGAAGACCAGCAGCGTCTCGTAGTTGGGCGCGAAGCCGCAGGCGACGGTGAAGACCGCGTAGGTGATCACCGTGAGCATCAGGGCCTTCACCCGGCCGATGCGGTCCGCGAGGACGCCCGCGAGGGCGCCGCCGATCGCGGAGACCACCAGGGTGACCGTCGTGAAGAGGCCGGTCTGGCCGCTGCTCAGCCCGAAGTAGGCGGAGAGCGCGACCATGCTCAGCGGCAGCGTGAAGTAGTCGTACGAGTCCAGGGCATAGCCGCCGAAGGCCCCGGCGAACGCGCGCCGGCCGCGCGGGCCCAGGGCGCGCAGCCAGCCGAACGCACCGTCGCCAGTGGGGTGTTCGGCCGCCACGGTGCCTGCGTCGTCGGTCAGGGCCTGCGGTGGAGGAGTCGAGCTCATGGGCACCTCGAAGAGGGGGACGGAGGGTGCTTCGGACTGAGCAGTGGGGGTGCTCTGGGAGTGAGCTCGGTCGCTTCGGGAGCGAGCCGTGCCTAGCACCGTAGAGGATTGTTCAACGATCCCTCAATACGCATGTTGGTTCGTTCTTGTGATCTGCGATTGAATTCCGGCATGGCAGAGCAGCTGAAGGACCTCTCCGACGACCGGGCTCTCCTGGGGCGCACCAGCACCGCCGAACGCGTCTCGGACATCCTCAGGAGCCGGATCGCCGAGGGCTACTTCCCGCCCGGGACCCGGCTGTCGGAGGACAGCATCGGCGGCGCGCTCGGCGTCTCCCGCAACACCCTGCGCGAGGCGTTCCGGCTGCTCACACACGAACGCCTGCTCGTCCACGAGCTGAACCGGGGCGTCTTCGTCCGGGTCCTGACCGTCGAGGACGTCGAGGACATCTACCGCACCCGCAGACTCGTCGAGTGCGCGGTCGTGCGAGGTCTCGACGAGCCGCCCTACGGCCTCGACGGGCTGGCCGGCGCCGTGGAGGAGGGGCGGCGGGCGGCGCGGGAAGGCGACTGGAAGGGCGTGGGCACGGCCAACATCCACTTCCACCGGGAGCTGGTCGCCCTCGCGGCGAGCGAGCGCACCGCCGAGCTGATGCGGAGTGTCTTCGCCGAACTGCGCCTCGCCTTCCACGTGGTGGACGAACCACAGCGATTGCACGAGCCGTACATCGCGCGAAATGTCATGATCCTGGAGGCTCTTCAGGCGGGGGACCGGGACAAGGCCGAGCGTCTGCTCGCCGGTTACCTCGACGACTCGCTGGAACGGGTCGTCGAGGTGTACCGGCGGCGGGTGGGCGAGGACGGCTGACCAGGCCCACCCGCGTCGTTTGGGTCGTTGTCAGACCCAGGACCTAGTCTGTGCACCGTGACTTCGCCTGCATCGACGGACAGCGTTCCGCCCCAGCTCAGCGCGGGGCCGCGCCCTGCCCCGGGGCCGGCCGCCGACGAGGGCCTGGCGCGGCGCCTGCGCGCGCTCGCCTGCACCGCGCCGCTGCACGACCTCGACGCGCGCAAGGCCAACCTCGCCGGCGAGTACTCGGTGTACGGCATGGCGGAGGTCGCCCTCGCGGCCATCGACCTCGTCACCCTCAACATGGACTTCGACACGGGCGCGGACCACGACCAGATCGTCGCCCGCCTCGTCCCCCGCATCGCCGCCCAGGCACCGCAGCGGCCCGCCGCCGAGCACGAGCGGGTGGCCCGCTGGGTCCTGGAGAACCTGATCAACGTCGGCAGCGTCGACCGCGGCTTCCGCGCGGTGTACGGCACGTTCGGGGCGGACGGCACGTACGTGCGCCGTGACTACGACTTCAAGCTGATCGAGGAGGTCCCGGGCCCGGGCGGCGCGGTGTACCTGCGCACGACGGACGAGGCGGTCAACGTCCTCGTCGGCGCCCTCGACACGGACGTCACCAGCGCGCAGATCGCCGCCGAGGTCAAGCTGGAGGTGCTGATCAGCCGCGGCCGGCTCGCCGACGCCCAGCTCGCGGCCGAACAGGCCCGCTACCGCACCGTGCAGTACTCGGAGACCCTGCGCCGCGCCCTGGACGCGACCCGGCGCAACGTGCGCGCGGTGGACTGGCTCACCACCGTGCCCGACATGATCGCCGAGGCCCTGGAGCACGTGGCCGACCGCTACCGCCACGAGAACGCGATCCTCACCAACATCCGCAAGGCCCGCGACGAGTCCGAGGAGCCCGAGCACAAGCGCCGCGCCGCCGAGCTCGTCGACATCGTCAAGGATTGCATCCGGCGGCACACGCAGTTGCAGTCCCGGCTGCTCGAGGCCGGACCGCTGTTCCGCGCCGAGCAGGACCGGCAGGCCTTCGCCACACCGGCGACCACCTCGGGAATAGACCTCTACGGGCACCTCGTCTCACCCGTCCTGCCGCTGCCGCTGGAGCAGGCCGTGCGCGTCACGGACGCGTTCTTCGGGCGTGGCACCGGGTTGCGTACGCCGGTGTCCGTCCGGGTCGGGGACCTGGTCGACATACTGCTGACGCCGCCGGTGGAGCGAGAGCACCTGGGTGCCGAGATGCCCGAGCCGGACCTCATTGCCACGCCCGACGACAGCCGGTTCAGCGAGGAGCAGATGGCGGCGGCGCAGGAGCTGCTCGACCTGCCGGCGGACGCACCCCGCCGGTTGTCCGGGCTGCTGGCCGAGGCCCGGCGGCAGGATCCCGAGCTGCCGTACCTGGTGGCCTTGCTGGCGGTGCACGCGGCCAGTCCGCCGGTCGGTACCGCCTATCGCCAGGGCGAGCAGAAGCTGCTGTTCGCCGTGGACGACGGGACCGAGCTCGATGATCCGGAGTTCGGCGGGGCGGATCTGATCGTCGGTACCGCGCTGCTGGACGCGGCGGGGATGGCGGCGGACCGGACGGAAGCAGCATGAGTCAGTACGAGTGGCACAAGGAGTCCCGACCGTGAGCGAGCATGTCGAGTGGAGTGAACCGGAAGGCCCGGCCCCGACGGCCTCGGCCGCCGTCACCCCCGCCGACGCCGCCGACGCGGCGCGGCTCGTGTCCTTCGGGCTGCAGCCCAAGCTCCAGCCCGCGCGCGACCAGGAGTACGCGGACCTGCTGCGGCGCTACCGCGAGGACCCGCCCTTCGCGCGGCTCGCCGACGCCGTGGCGACCGGACTGGGGCTGATCGTGCTGGAGGTGTCCCCGCGCGCGGGCATGGCCGTGACCGCCGCGGAGGACTCGGTGTTCGCCGTCCGCATGGGCGACTACGCGCGTCGTACGTCCGCCGATGGCGGCGACCGGTTCCTGCACGGGCTCGCCCATCTCGCCGTCGCCGCCATGGCGTTCCCCCGCCCCGAGGACCTCGCCGACGACGGCTACATCGGCCGCGTCACGGTCAACGGCGTCGACGCCTTCGTCCGCCAGGCCTGCCGCCGCCTGGAGGAACGGGCCGCCGAACAGGGCGAGAACACCGACCCGGCCACCGACGCGCCCGGACTGGAGGCCGCCTGGCGGATCTGGGTGCGGCGCAGCTCGACCGGGGCCACCAAGGACGCGCGCCGGCTCGCCGGTTCGACCACCGGCATCGTCGCCAAGGCCGTCGCGTTCCTCACCGACTCCGGTTTCCTCCAGCGCACCGGCGACGACAACGGCGGCACGTACCGCACGACCGCCCGCTACCAGCTCCAGGTCCGCGACATGGCCGGCAGCGCCGCCCTGGCCGAGCTGCTGGAACTGGGCGTCGTCCCGGTCACCGACGGCACACCGACCCTGCTGCCCCCCGAGGAGAGCGACGACCTGGAGCTGGTCGCCGACGCCGGGCTGCCGTTCCACTCCTCCTGAACTCCCCGCCTCGCCACTCCTGCTGAACCCCCACCTCACGAAGCCTTACGAGAGTCCGCCATGTACGAGCTGTCCCGGGTCCGCCTCTACTCCATCGGGCCCGCCGGTGCGCGCTACGCCGACACCGTGCTTGACCTGCGCGGCGTGGGCGAGCCCGTGCCCGATCCCGCGCCCACGCAGGCGGAGTTCTTCGAGGAGGAGCCCGTCGGCCCGCCGCGCCGGCCGGCGCCCGCGGGCGTGCTCTTCCTGGAGAACGGCGGCGGCAAGTCGGTGCTGCTCAAACTAATCTTCTCCGTGATGCTGCCGGGGCACCGCAACACCCTCGGCGGCGCCAGCTCCGGTGTGCTGCGCAAGTTCCTGCTCGCCGACGACTGCGGCCATGTCGCGCTGGAGTGGCAGCACGTGCTGACCGGCGAGTGCGTCGTCGTCGGCAAGGTCAGCGAGTGGCGCGGGCGGCAGGTCTCCAACGACCCGCGCAAGTTCGCCGAGGCCTGGTACTCCTTCCGGCCCGGGCCCGGGCTGAGCCTCGACAACCTCCCCGTGGCCGAGTCCACCGCCGTACGGACCCCGGTCGAGGGCCAGTCGGGCGCGCGCGGCCGGCGTCGCACCATGAAGGGCTTCCGCGACGCCCTCACGGAAGCGGGAAAGACGTACCCGCACCTGGAGGTGCACTGGGAGGAGATCCACGACCGCTGGATCGAGCACCTCGGCGACCTCGGACTCGACCCCGAACTCTTCCGCTACCAGCGGGAGATGAACGCCGACGAGGGCGAGGCCGCCGGCCTCTTCGCGGTCAAGAAGGACGCCGACTTCACCGACCTGCTGCTGCGCGCCGTCACCGACACCCGCGACACCGACGGGCTCGCCGACCTGGTCAGCGGCTTCGGCAACAAGCTGGGCCGACGCGCCGAGCTGATCGCCGAACGCGACTTCACCGCCGGGTCCGTCGACCTGCTCGGGCGGATCGTCGAGGCCGCCGAGGCGCGCTCCCGCGCGCGGGACATCCACACCGCGGCCGAGCGCCGTACCCGGACCCTGGCGCGCAGACTGTCCGCGCGTGGCGTGCGGGAGCGGGTCCGGGCCGCCGACCTCGCACAGCGGGTCACCGCCGCCGCGTACGCCGTCACCCACGCCGAGGCGGCCCGCGAGCGCAGCGCGCTGATCTCCGCCGAACTGGCCTACCGGCACGCCTCGCTGGCCCTCGCCGCCGCCGAGAAGTCCGCCGCCGCCCAGAAGCGCGAACTCGCCGACGCCCGCACGCTGTACTCGGCGTGGCAGGCGGCCGAGGCCGTCCTGCGCCACCGCGCCGCCGCCGACCGCGTCGCCCGCGTGTCCGCCGCGATCCAGGAGGCGGAGCGCGACGCCGCCCCGGCCCTGGCCGCCCGTTCCAAGGCCGCCGTCGACCTCGTACGGGCCCTGCACGCGGCCGCGGAGAACGCCGAGAACCACGCCAACGAGGAGGAGGAGCGCTCCGCCGCCCTCCAGGAGGTCAGCGACGCCGCCTACCGGGACTCCACCGCCGCCGCCACACAGGCGCAGCGGGCCCGCAGCGAGATCGGGCACCTCAAGCAGCGCCTCGCCGAGGTCGAGCAGGAGACCGCCGAGGCGGTACGGGCAGGCTGGCTCGACGACAGCGCGCCCGACGCCGACCCGGCCCGGGCGGCCCTGGCCGCCAGCGACGCCGAGAAGACCGCCGTCGCGGCCTGGGACTCGGCCCGCGAGGCGTCCCACCGGGCCACCGAGCACGCGCGCGAGGCCGCCGCCGCCGAGACCCGCGCGGAACTGACCGCGGCCCGCGCGGCGGACGCGGCGACGGCCGCCGAGCGGTCGTACGAGGCCGAGCGCCGCACCGCCGAGGCACTGGCGGGGGAGGAGCGGCTGGCGGAACTGCTCAGCCTGACCCCCGAGACCCGCCCCGAGACCCGCCCGGGCATCCCGCAGCCCCGCCACGGCACGGACAGCGAGCCGGCCACCCGGCCCGCCCCCGGCGAGCACGGCCTCAGCCCCGAGGAGCTCGACCGCTTCGCCGACGACCTGCGCGACCTGCTCGACGACGCCGTCAGCTCCGCCGAACGGCAGCTGTTCGACCTGCGTACGGCCGCCGCCGACGACTCCCGCATCCTCGGCGCGCTCGGTGACGGCGGGCTGCTGCCGCCCGGCCCGGACGTGCTGGCCACGGTCGAGTTCCTCGGCGAGCACGGCATCCCCGCGCTGCCCGGCTGGCGCTACCTCGCCCAGGCCGTCGACCCGGCCGACCACGCGCGCGTGCTGGCCGCCCGGCCCGAACTGGTCGACGGCGTGATCATCACCGACCCGGACTCCCACGCACGCGCCCGGGAGGCACTGGGCGACGCGGCGCTGCTGCCCCGTTCCGCCGTGGCCGTCGGCACCGCCGCCGCCCTGCTCGCCCCGACCCCCGCCCCGGACACGGACAGCGGTGACGTGTTCCTCGTCCCGCCGAACCCTGCCATGCACGACGAGCACGCCGCCGACGAGGAGCGGCAGGCGCTGCGCGCCCGGGCGACCGAGCGGGACGAGGAGATCCGCACACTCGCCGCCCGGCTCGGCAAGGACCGGGAACTGGCCGCCCGGCTCGCCTCCTGGCGCACCGGCTGCCCGGCCGGCCGACTGACCGAACTGGCCCAGGCCGCACACGACACCCGCGCGTTCGCCGAGGAGTCGGAAGCCGAGCTGGCCGAGGCGCGCACGGTGCGGGCCGAGGCCGACGAGGCCGCCGCGGAGGCCGCGCGCGTCCGGGACGAGCGGCAGGAGGCCGCCCAGAAGGCCCGCCGCTCCGCCGACGCCCTCGCCGGGCTCGCCTTCCGGCTGCGCGAGCGGGCCGGCTGGCAGGTCAAGCTGCGCGAACTGGCCGACGAGGCCGCCGAGTCCGAGGCGAGCGCTCAGGCCTGCCTGGAGCGGGCCCGAGCCGCCGACGAGGACCGGCGGGCCGCCCAGCGCGCCGCCGACGACGCCCGCCGCACCGCCCGCGCCCTGCGCGCCGAGCGCTCCGAGATCGCAGGCGCCCCCGACGACGTACCCGAGGACGACGCCCAGACCCCGAAGGCCTCCCTGCCCGCCCTGCGCGAGGCCTACCGGGCGGCTTCGCAGCTGTACGAGAAGGTCGGCGTCGGCGCCGACCTGCGGGCCGAGCAGGCCCGCGCGGAGAGCGACGAGAGCGCGGCCCGCGCGGAGCTGGACCGGCTGAGCAACAAGGTCCGTACACGCGCCGAGCAGCTCCTCGAGTCTCCCGGCGGCTCCGACGGACCCAGCCGTCAGGCCGCCGCCGCCCGCGCCGAGGAGCTGGTGCAGCTCCTGGAGACCCGTATGTCGAGCGCGAGCGAGCAGCTCGGGCGGCTGCGCGGCGAGGCCGAACGGCTAGCGCCCGAGGACGGCGAGGCGCACACCGACCTCCCCGAGGAGCGCCGGCCGCGCGACGCCGAGCACGCGCAGACCCTGCTGCGCACCGCCACGGCCGAACTCGCCTCCCACACCGAGGCGCTGAACCAGGCACGCGAGGCGCACGCCGAGCTCCTCGACGCCCACCGCGCCGCCGAGGACGCGGCGAGCGGCTTCGACGAGATCGCCGCCATGCTCCGCGACCTGCTGCGTGAGCACACCACGGAGGAGGAGCAGGAGGAGGCCGAGCCGTACCCCGGCAGTCCGGAGGAGGCCCGGCAGTCGGCCGCCGAAGCCCGCCGCTCCCTGCGCGGCTGCGCCGCCGACCTGTCCGCCGCCGAGGCCGCCGTCCGCGAGGCCAGCGACATCCTCGTCCGGCACGCCAACTCCACGCGTTACGAGCAGGTCCGCACCCCGGCACGGCAGCAGATCCGCGAACTGCCCGCCTCCGCACTGCCCGAACACGCCCAGAAGTGGGCCGACGCCTTCGCGCCCCGGCTCCGGGTCCTGACCGACGAGCTGGAGCAACTGGAGCGCAACCGCGACTCGATCGTGGACCGGCTGCGCGGCCTGGTCGAGTCGGCCCTGGCCACGCTGCGTTCCGCCCAGCGCCTCTCCCGCCTCCCGGAGGGTCTCGGCGAGTGGTCGGGACAGGAGTTCCTCCGCATCCGCTTCGAGGAACCCGACCAGGCCACGCTCACCGAGCGACTGGGCGAGGTCATCGACGAGGCGACCCGCGCTGCCGTCAAGAAGAACTCGGACCTGCGGCGGGACGGCATGTCCCTGCTGCTGCGGGGCGTCGCCGCGGCCCTCCAGCCCAAGGGCGTCGCCGTCGAGATCCTCAAACCCGACGCGGTGCTGCGCGCCGAGCGTGTCCCCGTCGGGCAGATGGGCGACGTCTTCTCCGGCGGCCAGCTCCTCACCGCCGCGATCGCCCTGTACTGCACGATGGCCGCGCTGCGCTCGAACGACCGGGGCCGCGACAAGCACCGGCACGCCGGCACGCTGTTCCTCGACAACCCCATCGGCCGCGCCAACGCCACGTACCTGCTGGAACTCCAGCGGGCGGTGTCGGACGCCCTGGGCGTCCAGCTCCTCTACACCACCGGCCTGTTCGACACCACGGCGCTCGCTGAGTTCCCCCTGGTCATCCGCATGCGCAACGACGCCGACCTGAGGGCCGGCCTCAAGTACATCAGCGTCGAGGAACACCTCCGCCCTGGGCTGCCGCAGCAGCCGCAGGCGGGGGAGGCGGTACACAGCGAGATCACGGCGACCAGGATGTACAAACGCCCCGCGTCCACGACGCCTTAGGGGAGCGCGGACCTGTGCGACCAGCCGCTACTTGTCGCGCAGCCGCCCGCGGTCAGGCGCTGTCGGCCGCTGGGGCGGCGACGGAAGTGGTGCCGCTGGCGTCCGAACGGTGCTCGGCGAGCACGCCGGTCCGGTGCCGCTGGACGAACCCGCGGTCGCCCCTCACGAGTGGGACAACTGCCCGGCCCCGCCCCGCCGACGTATCCGCTCCTGCGCCCGCTCGTCGGCGCGAGCCTGGCGCCGGGCCCGGCGGCGTTCGCGTCGCAGGGCCCGTGCCGTGCTGCTCGGCGTGGACACCACGCCGTTGCGCTGGTTCCAGACCTGACGCGTCACCCACACGTCGAGGGCTCCCCAGGTCGCCACGATCGTGCTGACCACGCTGCTGATCACCATCGGGAACGCCAGCCAGGACCCGGCCATCGTGCACAGGAAGGCCACCATGGCCTGAACCAGCGTCAGAGCGATGAGCAGGACCGAGCGCACGGCGGCCGTCCGTACCGGATCCGGCAACCGGCGCCGCCGCGCCGGCTCCTCGACCCACAAGGGCCGGTAGCACTGCTGCTCGCGCACGTCACGGCCCGGCTGAGCCGGCACTCCCGCCTCTCGAGCCGTGCTCTCCGCCTCGTCAGCCGGGCTGTCACGACCAGCCGCCTCGGCGCCCTGATGCGCTGTCCCTTGAACCTCAGCCGCCCTGGGCGCCCCGCGCCGCTCCGCCGTGCCCGTCACCGTGTCACTCCCCATCGCCAGCAGACTGCTCGCTCGCATCCGAAGACCCGTGCTTCCCAGTGGCTGCCCGGCTTGCGCTGTTTTACGCCGCCCGGATGCGGGATGCGGCTCCTGTGGCCGATTCCGCCCCCATTTCCCGTAGAGAAGGACGAACAACCCCCCACGAAGATTCCCAGAAACCGAAAAATTTCAGCCAACCGTTCGGGCTCTCCACGGCCCTTGGCCCGCACGGCTCCCACCGGTTTCGGGGAGACAACTCCCGCAATGCCCTGACAACTCCACATGCCTCGTGGCTGGCGCGGAAGTTCACCTTCCGGACCGGCCTTCGAGTTCCCTGGGCGTCGGTAGTAGGCTCGCGCCGTTTGTTGACGCACATGTGTACCCCCGGTAGCCCCGGGGGCCCGAGCTGGGGGAGGCCATGCGCTTTCGCGGGAAGTCCATCCGCCGGAAGATCGTGGCGCTGCTTCTCGTGCCGCTGGTGTCCCTGACCGCGATCTGGGCCTTCGCCACGGTGCTGACGGGACGTGAGGCGGGCGACCTGTTCAACGTGTCGTCCGTGGTGGAGAAGATCGGCTACCCCATCGAGGACACCGTCCGCGTCGTCCAGGAGGAGCGCCGTCAGACCCTGGTCTACCTCGCCGACCCCCGTGCCTCCGACGGGCTCGCCGCGCTCCGGCGCAGCCGGACCGCCACCGACAAGGCCGTCGGGAGCATCCGCGAGAACGCCCGGAATCCGGACGTGCGCGACGCGATGGGAGCGGACACCGACGAGCGGCTGACCGCGGTCCTGGACGCCTTCGACGGCATCGAGTCGCTGCGCCGCAGTGTCGAGGACGGCACCGTCGACCGCTCCCAGGCCCTCGACCTCTACAACCGGCTGGTCGACCCCTGTTACGTCCTGCTCGCCAACCTCCACGTCGTCGACAACGTGGAACTGGACAAGCAGTACCGCGCGCTGGTCAACCTCGCCCGCGCCCGCGAACTGCTCTCCCGCGAGGACGCCCTCCTCGGCTCCGCTCTGATCGTCGGCAAGGTCTCCCGCTCCGAAGAGCGTGACATCTCCGACCTCGTGGCCCAGCGCACCCTGATGTACGACACCAGCCTCCCGCTGCTGCCCGTCTCGGAACGCGACCGCTACCAGAGCTTCTGGAAGAACGCCTCCACCGCTCCGCTGCGCGTGGCCGAGGAAGCTGCCGTCTCCTCCGCCGACGGAACACCGCGCGGCGTCAGCGCCAAGAGCTGGGACAGCGCCGCCGGCAACGTGCTCGACGAGCTCGGCACCCTCAACGACCAGGCCAACGACCGCTATCAGAGCCGCGTCGAACCGGTGGCCATGGGCGTCATCGCCAAGGCGGTCATCGCCGGCGTACTCGGCCTGCTCGCTCTCCTGGTCTCCCTCTTCCTCTCCGTGCGCGTCGGCCGCACCCTCATCCGCGATCTGCGACAGCTGCGTCTGGAGGCCCACGAGGCGTCCGGAGTGCGGCTGCCCAGCGTGATGCGCCGCCTCTCGGCGGGCGAGCAGGTCGACGTCGAGACCGAGGTCCCGCGCCTGGAGTACGACAAGAACGAGATGGGCGAAGTCGGCCAGGCCCTCAACACCCTGCAGCGCGCCGCCGTCGAAGCCGCCGTCAAGCAGGCCGAGCTGCGCGCCGGTGTCTCCGAGGTGTTCGTCAACCTCGCGCGCCGCAGCCAGGTCCTGCTCCACAAGCAGCTCACCCTGCTCGACGCCATGGAGCGCCGGACCGAGGACACCGAGGAACTCGCCGACCTGTTCCGTCTCGACCACCTGACGACCCGTATGCGCCGGCACGCCGAGGGCCTCGTGATCCTCTCCGGCGCCGCGCCCTCCCGGCAGTGGCGCAAGCCCGTCCAGCTCATGGACGTCGTACGCGCCGCCGTCGCCGAGGTCGAGGACTACGAGCGCATCGAGGTCCGCCGTCTTCCGCGGATCGCCGTCACCGGTCCGGCCGTCGCCGACGTCACCCACCTCGTGGCGGAACTCCTGGAGAACGCCACCGTCTTCTCGCCGCCGCACACCGCCGTCCAGGTCCTGGGCGAGCGGGTCGCCAACGGCTTCACCCTGGAGATCCACGACCGCGGCCTCGGCATGGCCGCCGAAGCGCTCCTGGACGCCAACCTCCGGCTCGCCGAGACCCCGGAGTTCGAGCTGTCCGACACCGACCGGCTCGGCCTGTTCGTGGTCAGCCGTCTCGCCCAGCGGCAGAACGTCCGCGTCTCCTTGCAGCCCTCCCCGTACGGAGGCACGACCGCCGTCGTCTTCCTCCCGGACGCGCTGCTGACGGACGACGTCCCGGACACGAACGGCATCGGGTTCCGGCTCGACCGGCCCCAACTGGCCAAGGAGAGCGAGCCGCAGGAAAGCCGCCGCGCCGCGCTGTCCCAGGGACCCGCGCATCGGCCCGGTCTGCCGGCCTCCCTCCTGGACGGACCAGTGGAGCTGGAAGCCCCCGTCGACCTGGACGCCATCGGCGACTTCCCCGGCGCGCTCGACGACGAGGACAGCGAACACGGCGCCCTGTTCCGGCCCCGCCCCCTCACCCGCGCCCAGGACGAAGCCGCCGGCCGCCGCCCCGATCCGCACCAGGCGGCCGACCCCCGCAGCGCCCACGACCGGACCGACAGCGACGACGACCCGGGCGCCCCGGTCCAGTTGCCGCGCCGCCACACCCCGAAGCTGGTCAGCTCCCACGGGCGCCCGGTCACCGAGCAGCGCCCCCGGCGGGGGAAGACGGACGAGGAGACCACCACGGGCACCGGCCGAGCGGAGCCGGGCGATGACTCCCCGCTCCCTTCGCGTCGCCGGGGCGACGACTCCGTGAGCGGTCCGGCCACGGGCCGGTCCGGGCCGGAGCCCGCGTCCGCGCTTCCGGTACGCCGCCGCACCGAAGGCTCCTCGACCGGCAGCGGGCGAGGCGAATCCCAGCCGGACGCACCGCCGCCCCTGCCGGCCCGCCGTCGAGGGGCACAGTCCGCCCGCCGCGGCATCGGCGCGGCCGGCCGGAACGAAGACCGCACCGCCTCACCGGCCTCGTCCGGGACCGGGCCGGAGCCGCCCACACTCCCCACGCGGACACGCCGCGCGGAGATCGCATCGAGCGGCCCGGACGGCTTCGACCGTTGGCCGGACCCCGGGCAGGACTCCACCGGCGGGCCCGCCCGCCAGGCGACCGGCTCCGATGCCGGGCCCCAGGACACCGGATCGACTCCCGGCACCGGACGACGGGGGCAGGCTCCCGGGTCCGCACCGAACGAGCCTCGCTCCGGCACCGCGCCGCTGCCCCGGCGCGTCCGCCAGGCCAACCTGGCACCGCAGCTGAAGCGGGGGTCCGAGCCGCGTACGGAGGACAGAGCCGAGCCCGTCGAGCGCGACGCCGACGAAGTACGCAGCCGTATGGCCTCGCTCCAGCGCGGCTGGCAACGCGGCCGCGAGGAGAACGCAGCGGGCGACGCCGCCCACAGCGGCACAGCACAACAAGGAACGACAGAGGGGGACGGTCGATGACCGCACCGAAGGCCACCGGCCACACCGCAGCCAACAAGGGGGAGCTGAACTGGCTCCTCGACGACCTGGTGGACCGCGTCGCGAGCATCCGCAAGGCCCTCGTGCTCTCCAGCGACGGTTTGCCGACAGGCGTCTCCAGGGATCTGACCAGGGAGGACAGCGAGCACCTGGCCGCTGTCGCCTCCGGGTTCCACAGCCTCGCCAAGGGCGTGGGACGCCACTTCGAGGCCGGCAACGTCCGTCAGACGGTCGTTGAGCTCGACGACGCCTTCCTGTTCGTGACGGCCGCCGGCGACGGCAGCTGCCTCGCCGTCCTCTCGGACGCCGACTCGGATGTCGGCCAGGTCGCCTACGAGATGACGCTCCTGGTGAAGCGGGTGGGTGTGCATCTGGGTGCCGCTCCGCGCACCGATCTGCCCGCAGGCGGGTAGTGGGATGACATGAGCGCTGACGGTCAGGGAAGAAGGCACTGGTTCGACGACGAGGCCGGACCGGTCGTCCGTCCGTACGCCATGACCCGCGGCCGCACCAGCAGCCAGGGCCAGCACCGTCTGGACCTGATCGCGGTCGTGGTCACGGAACCGCACGCGGACGACCCGGAGGCGGACCACATGCTCTCCCCGGAGCATGTGGACATCGTCGAACTGTGTCGTGACGTCCCGCAGTCGGTCGCCGAACTCGCAGCGGAACTCGACCTGCCGATCGGGGTGGTACGGGTCCTTGTCGGAGATCTCGTGGACGCGGAATTCGTCCATGTGAACCGGCCCGTACCCCCTGCCGAACTGCCGGACGAGAGTATTCTGCGCGACGTGATCAACGGCCTCCGGGCGCTGTGAGCAGCACGGAAGCGGGGTACTGACGTGACAGGCTGGCAGTTCTGGGTCGACCGAGGCGGCACCTTCACCGACATCGTCGCGCGTCGCCCGGACGGCCGGCTGCTCACCCACAAGCTGCTGTCGGACAGCCCGGCCCGCTACGCCGACGCGGCCGTCGAGGGTGTCCGCACGCTGCTGGCCGGCTCCGACGACCCCGTCGACACCGTGCGCATGGGCACGACGGTCGCCACCAACGCCCTCCTGGAGCGCAAGGGCGAGCGCACCCTGCTGGTCATCACCCGCGGCTTCCGCGACGCCCTGCGCATCGCCTACCAGAACCGCCCGAGCATCTTCGCCCGCCGCATCGAACTGCCCGAGCTGCTGTACGAACGGGTCGTCGAGGTCGACGAGCGCATGGCCGCCGACGGCACCGTCCTGCGCGCACCCGACCCGGACGCCCTCGCCGGGCCCCTCCAGGAGGCGTACGACGACGGGATCCGGGCCGTCGCCGTGGTCTGCATGCACAGCCACCTCCACCCGGCCCACGAACGGGCCGTCGGAGAACTCGCCGCCCGCATCGGCTTCCCGCAGATCTCGCTCTCCAGCGAGGCCAGCCCCCTGACGAAACTGGACGACGGTGACTACGCCTACGAGACCGACTCGGGCGCCGTCATCCGCGTCAGCGTGCGCGTGGACCGCGAGAACCGTGCCGCGACCATCGACTTCACCGGCACCTCGGCGCAGCTGCCCACCAACTTCAACGCCCCCTTCTCGGTCGTCAACGCGGCCGTCCTGTATGTCTTCCGCACGCTCGTCGCCGACGACATCCCCCTCAACGACGGCTGCCTGCGCCCCCTGGACATCGTCGTACCGCCCGGCTCCCTGCTCTCCCCCGAGCCGCCGGCGGCCGTCGTCGCCGGCAATGTGGAGACGTCCCAGGCCATCACCGGCGCCCTCTACGCGGCGCTCGGCGTCCAGGCCGAGGGCTCCGGGACCATGAACAACGTGACCTTCGGCAACGAACGCCACCAGTACTACGAGACCGTCGCCTCCGGCTCCGGCGCGGGTGACGGATTCCCCGGCGCCCCCGTCGTCCAGACACACATGACCAACTCCCGCCTCACCGACCCCGAGGTCCTGGAGTGGCGACTGCCCGTGCGCCTCGAGGAGTTCGCGGTCCGGCGCGGCAGCGGCGGAGCCGGCCGGTGGTGCGGCGGCAACGGTGCCGTGCGCCGCATCCGGTTCCTGGAGCCCATGACCATCTCCACGCTGTCCCAGCACCGCCGTGTTCCCCCGTACGGCATGGCGGGCGGCGAGCCGGGCGCTCTGGGCACCAACCGGGTGGAACACACCGACGGCGCGGTGACCGAACTCGGCGGCAGCGACTCCGCGGACGTCGTCAGCGGCGACGTACTCGTCATCGAAACCCCAGGCGGCGGAGGCTACGGCCCGCCGTCGCCCGACCCCCATCAAGCAGGAGAAGAGATCGATGATCTTCGGGCGTTCTGAGCGCGGCAAGCCTCCGGTCGAGCCCGTCACGCTCAAGATCCTGGTGGCCGGCGGCTTCGGCGTGGGCAAGACCACGCTCGTCGGCGCGGTCAGCGAGATCCGGCCGCTGCGCACCGAGGAGCTGCTCACCGAGGCCGGGCGCCCGGTCGACGACACCAGCGGTGTGGAAGGCAAGCACACCACGACCGTTGCCATGGACTTCGGCCGCATCACGCTCCGCGAGGACCTGGTGCTGTACCTCTTCGGCACACCCGGCCAGGAACGGTTCTGGTTCATGTGGGACGAGCTCTCCGAGGGCGCACTCGGGGCCGTCGTCCTCGCGGACACCCGCCGCCTGGAGGACTCCTTCGCCGCCGTCGACTACTTCGAACGGCGCTCGATACCGTTCCTCGTCGGCGTCAACTGCTTCGAGGACGCACCGCGTTACCCGGTCGAGGACGTACGCCAGGCCCTCGACCTCGACGACGGCGTGCCGCTCATGATGTGCGACGCCCGCGACCGCGAGTCGGTCAAGGAAGCGCTCATCGGCGTCGTCCAGCACGCCATGGCGTACGCGGCCGACCGCCGCCAGACGGTGACCACCTGACACTGGCCACCTGACGCCCGCACCGCCGGTGCGCGCGTGGCCGGCGGCCGGCATGGCGGGCGCGGACCGTACCCCCGCCGACAGGGGTACGGTCCACCGTCCGGAAACGACCCCGCACGCGCGCGTGGCTAGCTGTCGGCGTCCTCCTCCCAGCCGAAGCTCTTCTCCACGGCCTTGCGCCAGTTGCGGTGCTCGCGGTCCCGCACGGACGCGTCCATGGACGGTGTCCACTCGACGTCCTTCTGCCAGTGCGCCTTGAGCTCGTCCAGGTCGTTCCACACACCGGTGGCCAGACCGGCCGCGTACGCGGCGCCCAGACAGGTCGTCTCGGAGACCTTGGGCCGCACCACGGGCACGTCGAGCACGTCCGCCTGGTGCTGCATGAGCAGGTTGTTCTTCGTCATGCCGCCGTCGACCTTCAGGGTGGTGATGTGCACCCCGGAGTCCTGGTACATGGCGTCCACGACCTCGCGGGTCTGCCAGCTCGTCGCCTCCAGCACCGCGCGCGCGAGGTGCGCCTTCGTGACGTACCGGGTCAGCCCGGTGACCACGCCACGCGCGTCGGATCGCCAGTACGGCGCGAACAGGCCCGAGAACGCCGGCACGATGTACGCACCGCCGTTGTCCTCCACACTCGCGGCCAGGGGCTCGATCTCGTCGGCGGTACGGATGATGCCGAGCTGGTCGCGGAACCACTGGACCAGCGCGCCCGTTATGGCTATCGACCCCTCCAGACAGTAGACCGGCGCCTCACTGCCGATCTTGTATCCCATCGTCGTCAGCAGACCGCTCTTCGACGACACCGGACGGTTGCCGGTGTTGAGCAGCAGGAAGCTGCCCGTGCCGTAGGTGTTCTTCGCAGTGCCCACGTCGTAGCAGGCCTGGCCGAACACGGCGGCTTGCTGGTCGCCCAGCGCGGAGGCCACGGGCACGCCGGCGAGCTGGCCGATGGCGGTGCCGTACACCTCGGCGGAGGACCGGATCTCCGGCAGCATGGCCTCGGGGATGTTCATCGCCGAGCAGATCGAGGAGTCCCACTGCAGGGTCTCCAGGTTCATCAGCATGGTGCGCCCGGCGTTGGTCACGTCGGTGACGTGCTGCCCGCCGTCCGTGCCGCCGGTGAGGTTCCAGATCAGCCAGGAGTCCATCGTCCCGAAGGCGATCTCACCGCGTTCTGCCCGGGCCCGGAGGTCGGGCACGTTGTCGAGCAGCCAGGCCGCCTTGGGCCCGGAGAAGTAGGTGGCCAGCGGCAGACCCGTCTGCTCGCGGAAACGGTCCTGCCCCTCCGAGCCGCCCAGCTGGTTGCACAGCGCCGCCGTCCGCGTGTCCTGCCACACGATGGCGTTGTGCACGGGCTTTCCCGTCGCGCGGTCCCACAGCAGGGTCGTCTCGCGCTGGTTGGTGATCCCCATCGCGCTCAGCTGGTCGGCGCGCAGCCCGGCCTTGGCGAGCGCCCCGGCGACCACCGCCTGCACCTTGGACCAGATTTCGGTGGCGTCGTGCTCCACCCACCCGGGCTTGGGGAAGATCTGGCGGTGCTCGCGCTGGTCCACGGCGACGATGGCACCGTTTTCGTTGAAGACGATGCAGCGGCTGGAGGTGGTGCCCTGGTCGATCGCTGCTACGTACTTCTCGGAGTTGTCCGTCATGGCTACTACCTCTTGATCGCTTGGTCAGAAGGCTGCGTTGCAGATGAGGGCCCCGAGAATTCCGACGGCCGCAGGCCCTGAGGTTGATCGCGGAGCCGGTGGGCCCGAGGATCGAGTGACGGCGGGATCGCAGTGGCCGCCCGGCAGCGGGGCGGCGGTGTACGCGCCCGCCGTGCCGCTGATCTCGCCGACGACGATGTGCACGTTGCTCATGGCGGCTCCTAGGCCGAGGCCCGGGGACGATCCGCCCCGATCCTCGTGTGCGGGGTGCGTTTCCCATGGCTCCTTCAGCCGAAGGCAGGGATACCCGCGCCCCGCCCGGCGTCCGTGACGAGCGTGCCGATCGCAGCCGAATCGCCCATGGGGCAAAGGGCCTTGGCGTCGGCGCGCCCGCGCGCCGCATGCCGGATACGCCGAGTATGTACGGCGATGTCGACTGACACCGGAAGTGTTCACCGGCGCCCAGGGGGCGTCAAGGTCGCCGACCGCAACGGTTGACGGCCGTTGTGGCGGCGGCCGGGCCTGCCGGGCCGGGTGACCGGTTGCACGGCCCTGGCGGCGCCCGGTCGGGTCGTTGTTCAGATGTGGTCGGGGCCTGCGCGGGCTTCGCTGAGCCGCGCGAGGCCTTGCTGGTGGTGTCGTCCGGCCTGCGCCGGGCTCCGCCCGTGGGCGAGCGCCCAGTCGCATCCGACTCCTCGCTTGCTAGCCACCAGCATCCACCTGACCAGGCGGTCTCTCAACCGGACGAGCAGCGCCCCGCCCCTGGCCTCCTGACCGAGTCCTGCCAAGAGAACTGAGTCCTGCCCACCAGACGCCCCCTAAGAGGCCCCACACCGCGCCGCTGCCGGCGTCGTCTCACCGCCACGGCGGGTCTCATGTCCGGGCGTACCCGCGCGGCCCAGCACCCAACTCGCCCCGTGCAACGCCTTCGCCGCCTTCTTCAGGGGAGCCAGGCACGCCGCCGCCTGCCGGTGGTCGGTCACACTGCCCGGCGCGCACAGCACCGTGGCGAGCGACAGCGTGACCGGCCGACCGCCCGCCGACCAGGGGGCGTCCAGCACGGACGCGGCCAGCGGATCGAGGCCCTCCGGCTCAGCGAGCACCAGGAAATCGTCGCCGCCGATGTGTCCCACACGGGTGCCGTCCATCGCGGCCTGCTGCAACGCACGCCCCACCGCCCGGATCAGCTCGTCACCCGCCGCGAACCCGGCCCCGTCGTTGACCTGCTTGAAGTGGTCGACGTCCAGCCAGCTCAGCGCGAACGCCCTCCCGGACGCGATCCGCCGGTCCACCTCCCCGGTGATCACGTCCGAGCCGGGCAGCCGCGTCAGCGGATTCAGCCCCGCCGCCTCCTCCACCCGTGTCTCGGCCAGTGCGCGCACGAGGTCCGCGAGCCGAACGACGCCCACACACCGCCCGTACTCGTCCACGACGGCGACATCGTCCGACGTACGGTCCCGCCCGCCGACCGCCACGACGTCCAGTACCTCCCAGGCGGTGGCGTCGATGCCCACCGTCCGCGGGGGATCACCGAGCTTGGCCGCGGGCCGGTCGGCGTAGAGGGCGTGCCCGTAGCGCCCCGACATCGACAACAGGAACCGGGACCGGTGCACCGACCGGACCGGAACCCCGGCGGTGTCCACGAGCAGCACCCCGGACACATCCGGTGACCCGGTCAGCAGCGCCCGCACCTGCCCCGCGGACGCCGTGGCGGGCAGCAGTGCGGCGGGCCGCACGAACTCCCGCACCGACGGTCCCGACCGCGGCACGGCCACATCGGCGGGGGAGCGGGGCGGGACGTAGACGTCGGCGGCGGGCAGCCGGGCCGGCGGGGCGAACAGCTCGCCCTGTGCCAGCTGCGCCCCGGCCGCCAGCGCCGCCGCGCACTGCCCTTCGGTCTCCACGCCCTCGACGGCCAGGAGCGCTCCCAGCTCGTCGCACAGCGTCCGCATCGACCGCACCACCGCCGGCCGCGCCAGCAGTGACGCGTCCAGCTTCACGAGCTCGGGCGTGATGTCCGAGAGGAGCCGCAAGGGCACGTCCCCGTCCCCGACGCCGTCCGCGCAGATCCGGAAGCCCTGACCGCGCAGCCTGGACACCGCCTCCAGCAGTGCCCGCTGCGGCACGTGTGTGTACGGCGGACAGACGTCGATCGTCACCTCCCACGGAAGCCGCCCCGCCTCGCGCACGGCGTCGTGCAGCGAAGGAAGCCCGCCGAGGTCGGCGAGGGTGCCGGCGAAGGCGTTGACGAACAGCGGCAGCAGGGTCTCCTTGCGGACCGCCGCGCGGAGCGCGGACACCGCCAGCCGACTGTCGAGCTCGGGATCACGGCGGGCCTCGGCCAGGATGTCGCCGGTCTCCGGGCGGGCGAGTATCTCCAGTCCCGTGACCGCGCCGGTCGTCAGATTGACCACCGGTTGGAAGGCGAAGCGGAGAGTGTCCGTCCAGGAGTGCACGGCAGCATGATGGCTCGACCGGCGCACGCCCAAGCCCAGTTCATGAGACGTTCACGCAGGATTCCGGAGCGGTCACGCAGCGTAGGCCAAGGCGCGTTCGCCGCCGTAGCACCAGCCCTCTCGCACGGCCCCCCGCCCACGTCCGAGCACCATCCCCAGTGCGTCCGGGCGTCGTCTCGTGCATGTCCCGGCACCGCCCCGAGCCACGTCCCGCCCCCCGGCCGCTCACCGCACCGCGATCACCGCTGATCCGTGCCCGAACAACCCCTGGTTCGCGCTGATGCCCACGCGCGCTCCCGTGACCTGCCGGTCCCCTGCCTCGCCCCGCAACTGCCGGGTCAGCTCGCACACCTGGGCTATCGCCTGCGCCGGAACCGCCTCGCCGAAGGAGGCCAGGCCACCGCTGACGTTCACCGGTATGCGCCCACCCAGGGTCGTCGCCCCGTCGCGCAGCAGCTTCACGCCCTCGCCCTCACCACACAGCCCCAGATCCTCGTACCACTGCAACTCGAGCGCCGTGGACAGGTCGTAGACCTCGGCCAGCGACAGATCCTCCGGCCCCACCCCCGCCTCCTCGTAGGCCGCCCGGGCGATGGACGCCCGGAACGGCTCGGCAGGCGGGTCGACCGCCACCGCGGAGTCCGTGGCGATGTCCGGCAGGTCCAGCACGGTGTTCGGGTACCGCGGCGTCAGCGTGGCCACGGCCCGGATCCGCACCGGATCCGCATGGCCGTGCCGATGTGCGAACTCCATGCTGGAGAGCACGACCGCCGCGCCCCCGTCGGAGGTCGCGCAGATGTCGAGCAGCCGCAGCGGGTCGGCGACGACGGCCGAGGCGGCCACCTCCTCGGCGGTGACTCGCCGGCGGTAGCGCGCATGGGGGTTCAGGGCGCCCATCGCCGCGTTCTTCACCTTCACCTGTGCGAAGTCACCCGGGGTGTCCCCGTGCATGGCCATGCGCCTACGGGCGTACAACCCGAAGTACACGGGGTTGGTCGCCCCGAGAATCCGGAACCGCAGCCAGTCGGGATCGTCGGGCCGGTCCCCGCCCGCAGGGCGGAAGAATCCCTTGGGAGCGGCATCAGATCCCACCACGAGGACCACCTCGGCGAGGCCGGAGAGGATCTGAGCCCGCGCGGCGTCCAGCGCCTGGGCCCCGGACGCGCACGCCGCGTACACGCTCATGACCCGGGCCCCTTGCCAGCCCAGTGCTTTCGCGAACGTCGCCCCGGCGACATACCCGGGATAGCCGCCACGCACGGTGTCCGCGCCGATGATCGAGCCGACGTCCCGCCAGTCGAGCCCGGCGTCGGCGAGCGCCGCGCGAGCCGCTGCGACGCCGTACTCGACGAAGTTCCGTCCCCACTTGCCCCACGGGTGCATGCCCGCACCCAGCACCGCCACCTCACCGGTCACGCCTTCACCACCCCCGTCGGCCGCCAGTGCCATGTCGTCCAGGTCGTATGCGCGTCCTCGTGGAGCACGCCGGGCACGACCTCCACCTCCATGCCCACCGCCAAGTCCTCGACGGTGACCCCGGGAGCCGCCTGACCCAGCATCACGAGCCGCTCGGCCTCCAGCTCCACAGCGATCAACGCGCACGGCTCCCACGAAAGTTCCGGATCGCTCACGTAGGGTGACGGCGGTCGATACCGGCTGTCCGTGTACGACCAGACGCGGCCGCGCCGCGACAGGGGGACCTCCGTCAACTCTCCGCCCCCGCAAGCCGGGTTGCGGCAGTGGTGGTCCTCGCGGGGGAAGAAGACCGAAGAGCACGCCGCGCAACGCGTGCCGAGCAGCCGGAAATCCTCCCCCTCCCCGGCGAACCACCCCGCTACCACCGGCGTTCGTGCACGCGACACAGTGCCTCCCCGCAGACCGAATCTGACGGAACGTCAGAAGTCTGCCACGCCCCTCCGGATTTCGGCATCCCTTCCCCGGCGGGACCGTCTCCTGGTAGACGCAGGAGCCATGACACGACTCACCACCGTGGCACGCGGCCTGATCACCGCCTTCGCCGCCGTGCTGGCAGCGACCGCCCCCACCGCCACCGCCCAGCCCAAGACCGGGCCCCATGCACCCGAAGACTTCGTGGCCCTGAGAAGCGTGGCCCCGACGATCATCCAGGAGATGCGCTACTTCACCCCGCACAACTTCGTCGGCGAGCGCATCGACGGCTACGCCCAGCCGATCTGCATCCTCACCCGTCCCGCCGCCCACGCCCTCCACCGGGCCCAGACGAAGCTGCTGCGCCAGGGCTACACACTCAAGGTGTACGACTGCTACCGGCCGCAGCGCGCGGTGGACCACTTCGTCCGCTGGGCCGAGGACCTCGACGACCAGGCCATGAAGGGCGAGTTCTACCCGAACGTCGACAAGACCCGGCTGTTCACCGACGGTTACATCGCCGAGAAGTCAGGCCACAGCCGCGGCTCGACCCTCGACGTCACCCTCGTGAAACTGCCGGCGAAACCGACCCGGCCGTACCACCCCGGAGAGCCCCTCGTGCCCTGCTTCGCCCCCAAGGACGAGCGGTTCCCCGACAACTCCGTCGACATGGGAACCGGCTTCGACTGCTTCGACACCCTCTCGCACACCCTCGACCCCCGCGTCCAGGGCGAGCAGCGCGCCAACCGGCTGCTGCTCAAGAACACCCTGGAGGGCCTCGGCTTCGTGAACCTGGCGGAGGAGTGGTGGCACTACACCTACAAGCCCGAGCCCTACCCGGACACCTACTTCGACTTCCCCGTGTCCAGGAAGGCGCTCACCCGCGCTCACTGACCCGCCCGCCCGAGACGCCCTCTCCGTGATCGGCTACAGTCCGCCGCGTGTCCGAAACTCAGCACTCCAGTTCCAACTCCGCGCCGAACTCCCATTGTTCGAGCTGCGGCGCGCCCTACGGAGAGGGCGTCTCCGGCTGGCCCCGCACCTGCCCGGCGTGCGGCAGCGTGGCCTACCGCAATCCCCTCCCGGTCGCGGTGGCCCTCCAGCCCGTGTACGACACCAAGGGCACCGCCCTGGTCGTCATCACCCGAACCGTCGCTCCCGCGCGCGGGGGCGCGGCCCTGCCCGGTGGCTACATCGACGACCGGGAGGACTGGCGGCACGCCGTCGTACGCGAACTCAAGGAGGAAACCGGCATCGACGCGGCCGTCCGCGACGTACGCCTCGTCGACGCGATGAGCTCGCCCGACGGACACCTGCTCCTGTTCGGCCTCCTCCCGGAACGCCCAGCCGAGGGCCTGCCGCCCTCCGCCGCCACGGACGAGACGGACGGCTGGCACCTCCTGCGCAGGGCCGAGGAACTCGCCTTCCCCCTGCACACCGTGGCCGTACGGGCCTGGTTCGAAGGCCGCTACATCTGAGCTCAGCGCTCCCCGGCACCGCGGACGCGCACCGGGTGGGACGGCACGCCCCCGCCGTCCTCACCCTCCCGCTCGACGACCACCCGCGAGCCCATCCACCGAGCGGTGTAGCGCTCGATCTCCGGCTCGTCCCACCCGTCGCCCCCGTCCTGCACGACCAGCCCGCCCCCGGTCCGTCCCCGGGCAGGCGCCCACACCTCCAGCTCCAGCCCGCCGTGCTCCCCGCGTACGGGGAGCACCGCACCCGCGCGTGCGAACACCGGGATCCGCGACAGAGGCGCGTCGACGAGCACCTGCGCCGGCCCCTCGTACGCCCGCTCCGTCACCGTGTCGTACCAGCGGCCCCGCGGCAGCTGCACGGCACGCCGGTCCGCGCCCGGGTCGAGCACCGGCGCCACCAGCAGGCTGTCGCCCAGCAGGAAGGCGTCCCCGCAGTCACGCAGCGCCCGCTCCTCCGGCGCAACCCACCACAGGGGCCGCACATAGGGCGCTCCAGTACGCCGCGCCAGATGCGCCAGCGTCACGAAGTACGGCAGCAGCCGCCGGCGCTCCAGGAGCGCCACGCGCGCGTGCTCCAGCACCTCCACACCGAACTCCCACGGCTCCCTGCGCCCCGCCCGCAGACTCGCGTGCGTGCGGAAGAGAGGCAGGTACGCGCCCAGCTGGAACCACCGCAGATACAGCTCGGGGGAGGGATCCCCGTCGAAGCCTCCGATGTCCGGCCCCGAGTACGGCACGCCGCACAGACCGAGGCCCATCACCAGCGCCAGAGAAGCCCGCAGTCCCGGCCAGCCGGTGGCGACGTCGCCCGACCAGGTCCCGCCGTAGCGCTGCATGCCGGCCCACCCGGAGCGGGAGAACAGGAACGGCCGCTCCTCGGGCACGAGTTTCCGCAACCCCTCGAAGCCCGCCCTGGCCATGCACAGCGCGTACACGTTGTGCGCCTCACGGTGGTCACCGCCCCGCCCCTCCAAGGAGTGCCGCGCCGAACGCGGCAGCGTCGACTCCCCGAAGGCGGCGAACGACGTGGGCTCGTTCATGTCGTGCCAGAACCCGGAGAATCCCTGCGCGAGCCGCTCCTCGTAGAGACCGCCCCACCACTCACGCACGCGCGCGTGCGTGAAATCGGGAAACACCGCCTCCCCGGGCCACACCACACCCTGCACGACCTGCCCCGAGGCGTCCCGCACGAACGCGTCCCCGGCCGTCCCACCGTCGTACACGGCATTGCCCGGCAAGGCCTTCACGGCGGGGTCGACGATCGACACCAGCCGGATGCCTTCCCGCCGGAGTTCCTCGGCCAGAACGGGCAGCTTCGGAAAGCGGTCCTGGTCGACCGTGAACACCTGATGCGCGTCGAAATGGTCGATGTCCAGGTGCACGGCGTCGAGCGGCAGACCGTGCTCCAGGTAACCCGCGACGATCCGCCGCACCTCCTGCTCACTGCCGAACCCCCACCGCGCGTGGTGGTGCCCGAGCGCCCACGCGGGCGGCAGCGCGGGCGCGCCGGTGAGCGACGCCCAGGCGAACAGCACGCGCGCGGGGGTGCCCGCCATCACCCAGCAGCGCAGAGGTCCGCCGTCCATCCGCAGCTCGCTCGTCCCGACCCGGTCGTGCCCGGAACCGGCGCCCTCCTCGCCCTCCTGCAGCGTCACCGTGCCGTCCCACGAATTGTCGTGGAACACCAGATGCGTACCGCCGTCGGACACCACCATCTGCACCGGCATCGTGATGTACAGCGGGTCGTCACCAGGCCCGAAGGCGAAACCGGGGTCGGTGTTCCACAGCCGGTACGTCCCGTCCGGCAGCCGAGGACCCGAAGCACGACCACCGAGCCCGAAGAACCGCGCGTCGGCAGCCACCTCCGACCGCTGCATCCACCGCGCCGGACCGCCACCGACCGGTTCCCACCACCGCGGCGGCAGATCACGGCGCAGCGTCACGCCACCGGGGGTGCGCACCTCCACCGCGCCATGCCGTGACACGACGACCGTCACCCGCTCGGCCACCACCCGCCAGCCGCCGTCCTTGTCCGGCTCCAGCACCGCCCGGGGATCCGCTTCCGGACACCGGCCGGCCAGCGCGTACGACGGCTCGGGCTCGGCCCCGTCCCAGCCCCAGAAGACGGCTCCGCTCACGGCGACGAGAATCCGCAGCTCCGACCGGCTGAACCGGACGACACCGCCCCCCGGCCCCGGTTCCACCTCCTGCACGGCCCCGGGGACCCGGGCGCGCTCCGCCCCGCGTGACGGCAGCCCGGTGGCGTCGGCCCGCCGCCTGCGCCACGCTGCTCGTACGGTACGAACAGCCTGTGCCGCGCCGACCGAACCTACCGCTTTCACCGAACGCACCAGGTCACGACCGTTCATGCTGCTCACCCTGCCATTGATCGCCCCGCACGCGCGTGTCGTTCAACTGCCGTTCATCCGTGCCGGGACCACATCTTCACGACATGGACTATGTGGGGCGCACCCTGGTGCCGAAGTCGATCACATGGCATTGTCCGTGCCAGCCGCGTCACGCGCACACCCCAGCCCGTGCGCGGAGGACGCACACGACGCGCACAGTCCGGGAGCCGACCATGTCGACCGATAGCCCTCAGCCGCTGTGGCAGCCAGACCCCGAGCGCATCGCCCGGGCACGGATCACGAGGTTCCAGGCCTGGGCAGCCGAGCACCACGGTGCCCCCGCCGAGGGCGGTTACGCGGCCCTCCAGCGCTGGTCCGTCGACGAGCTGGACACCTTCTGGGAAGCCCTCACGGAGTGGTTCGACGTCCGTTTCTCGACGCCCTACGCGCGCGTGCTCGGCGACCGTTCGATGCCCGGCGCCCAGTGGTTCCCCGGGGCGACCCTCAACTACGCCGAACACGCTCTGCGCGCGGCCGACACCCGCGCTGACGAACCGGCCCTCCTGTATGTGGACGAGACGCACGAACCGAGCCCCGTCACCTGGGCCGAGCTGCGCCGTCAGGTCGGCTCCCTGGCCGCCGAATTGCGCGGCCTCGGCGTACGCCCCGGAGACCGCGTCAGCGGCTATCTCCCCAACGTCCCGCAGGCCGTGGTCGCCCTCCTCGCCACAGCCGCCGTGGGCGCCGTCTGGACGTCCTGCGCGCCCGACTTCGGAGCCCGCAGCGTCCTCGACCGCTTCCAGCAGGTCGAACCCGTCGTGCTGTTCACGGTCGACGGCTACCGCTACGGCGGCAAGGAGCACGACCGCCGCGAGATCGTCGCCGAACTGCGCCGCGAACTGCCCACCCTGCGCGCCGTCGTCCACATCCCCCTCCTCGGCACCGAGGCACCCGAGGGCGCCCTCGACTGGGAGGCCCTCACCTCCGCCGACACCGACCCCGTCTTCGAGCAGGTGCCCTTCGACCACCCCCTGTGGGTGCTCTACTCCTCCGGCACGACCGGCCTGCCCAAGGCCATCGTCCAGTCCCAGGGCGGCATCCTGGTCGAGCACCTCAAGCAACTCGGCCTGCACTGCGACCTGGGCCCCGAGGACCGCTTCTTCTGGTACACGTCGACCGGCTGGATGATGTGGAACTTCCTCGTCTCCGGCCTGCTCACCGGCACCACGGTCGTCCTCTACGACGGCAGCCCCGGCTACCCGGACACCGGCGCCCAGTGGCGCATCGCCGAACGCACCGAGGCCACCCTCTACGGCACCTCGGCCGCCTACGTCATGGCCTGCCGCAAGGCGGGCGTCCACCCGTCCCGCGACTTCGACCTCTCATCCGTCCAGTGCGTCGCCACCACGGGCTCGCCCCTGCCCCCCGACGGCTTCCGCTGGCTCCACGACGAGGTGCGCGACAACCTGTGGATCGCCTCCGTCAGCGGCGGCACGGACGTGTGCTCCTGCTTCGCCGGAGCCGTCCCGACCCTCCCGGTCCACGTCGGCGAGCTCCAGGCCCCCTGCCTCGGCACCGACCTCCAGTCCTGGGACCCGAACGGCACCCCCCTGATCGACGAGGTCGGCGAGCTCGTGGTCACCAACCCCATGCCGTCGATGCCCATCCACTTCTGGAACGACCCCGACGGCAGCCGCTACCACGACAGCTACTTCGACACGTACCCCGGCGTCTGGCGGCACGGCGACTGGATCACCGTCACCTCCCGTGGATCCGTCGTCATCCACGGCCGCTCCGACTCCACGCTCAACCGCCAGGGCGTACGCATGGGATCCGCCGACATCTACGAGGCCGTGGAGCGCCTCCCCGAGATCAGGGAATCCCTCGTCATCGGCATCGAACAGCCCGACGGCGGCTACTGGATGCCCCTCTTCGTGCACCTGATCCCCGGAGCCGTCCTCGACGAGACCCTGCTGAACCGCATCAAGCAGACCATCCGCGAACAGCTGTCACCGCGCCACGTCCCCGACGAGATCATCGAAGTACCCGGCGTCCCTCACACCCTGACCGGCAAACGCATCGAGGTCCCGGTCAAACGCCTCCTCCAGGGCACCCCGCTGGAGAAGGCGGTCAACCCGGGCTCCATCGACAACCTCGACCTGCTCAGCTTCTACGAGGACCTGGCCCGCAAACGCGCCTGACCGGCACCTGAGACCACTCGTCGTAACCATGACTGTCGATGCAGTCATGTCCGCTTCAAAGGTGCTGACCTGTGGTTTTCATGCTTGCTCGGGTATGTGATCACCACGCCCACCCCCGTTGTCAGTGCTGCCGGTTACTGTGAGTGAGCATTGATCGACCGTGCACAGGGGGAACAATGACGCACACGGACAGCCGGACCATGCGACGTGTCCTGCACCGAGAAATCGCCGGCACCATCGGCCTGATCACCGACGAGCACGACTTCCGGGCCATGCGGCGGTACCGCAGCTTCACCTTCCACGACCATGCCGCCTACCTCAAACATGTGGAAGGGCTCCTCAGGGCACGAGCCCTGCAAGGCAGTCACACCACGGTGGCTCTCTTCGACCCCGAGGAGTACGCCGAGTTCTGCAGGCAAAAGGGCCTTGATCCCGACAATCCGTCGAGCCGCACACGCTTCACCGCACGACTCGCGGTCACAGGCCCGACCCTTCCCTACGAGGGCCAGCCGCTGGCTGACCTCCTCCCGGCCCTCGTCGACGAGGCCGTGCGACAGGCCACCTGGGAATACGCGACCACACTCCTCGCCCGCCTGGGCGCCTGCACAGCCTGCGGCGAGGACATCGGACACGCCGCCTTCAACCGGGCCTCGGACCTCCTCGCCCGCATCCTCGACACGGCCCCACCCGGCAACCGGCACCTCGTATGCAGCGTCACCGGACCGCCCGAAACCCTCGTCGCCGCCCTCCACGTCGCCGACACCGGCGGCGCCGTGAAACTGGACGAGGCCGAAGCCCTCGAGTTCACCACGGTCCTGGCCCTCGGCCTGGCCACCGAAAGCCCAGGGGGCCTCGTCATCCGCGCCAGCTCCCCAGGCGCACCCGACCGCGTCTACGGCTGGCGACTGCGCGCATACGGACTCGAACCCCTCACCGCGGGAGAGGTCTTCGACGCCTACTGCACCGACGTCGAGTCCGGCGACCTGATCTCCCCCGAATCCAACGTCGACTACTGCGAGCCGCCGGACCTGGGAGAAGTGAATCCCGAACGGGGACACAACCACTGAAAAGCGGGCGGGGCGCCCCACCGCAGTGGAGCGCCCCGCCCGGGCAGCCTCGGCCGGCAGCGGCCCGGCTCACTCGCCCGACAACACCGCCTGTGCCGCGCTGCGCGCGTCCTCGGCACTGTCCGTGGCCCGCGCCGCCGCCGCAGCGCGCTCGCACTGCGCCAGCGTGTACTTCGCCAGCGTGGCCCGGACATAGGGAATCGACGCCGCGCCCATCGAAAGAGAGGTGACGCCCAGACCGGTCAGCACACACGCGAGCAGCGGGTCGGACGCGGCCTCACCACACACGCCACAGCTCTTGCCCTCGGCCTTCGCGGCCTCGGCGGACAGCGCCACCAGGTCGAGCAGCGCCGGCTGCCACGGATCCTGGAGACGGGAGACCGCACCCACCTGACGGTCGGCGGCGAAGGTGTACTGCGCCAGGTCGTTCGTCCCCAGCGACAGGAACTCGACCTCCTGGAGGATCGAGCGTGCCCGCAGCGCGGCCGACGGGATCTCGACCATCGCGCCGAACTTCGCCCGCAGCCCGGCCTCTCGGCACGCGTCCGCGAAGGCCCGGGCATCGGTGCGGTCCGCGACCATCGGGGCCATGACCTCGAGGTAGACCGGCAGCCCCTCCGCGGCCTTCGCGAGCGCCGTCAGCTGGGTACGCAGGATCTCCGGGTGATCCAGCAGAGTCCGCAGACCCCGCACGCCGAGCGCCGGGTTCGGCTCGTCGGCCGGCGTCAGGAAGTCGAGCGGCTTGTCCGCACCCGCGTCCAGCACCCGCACCACGACACGCCCCTCGGGGAACGCCTCCAGCACCTGCCGGTACGCGGCGACCTGCTTCTCCTCCGACGGCGCCTGCTTGCTGTCGTCGAGGAAGAGGAACTCGGTCCGGAAGAGACCGACACCCTCCGCCCCGGCCTCGACCGCTGCCGCCACATCCGCGGGGCCGCCGATGTTCGCGAGCAGCGGCACCTTGTGACCGTCCGCGGTGGCACCAGGACCGGTCGAGGCCGCCAGCGCCGCCTTGCGCTCGGCGGCCGCGGCCTCGAGCTGAGCCTTCTTCTCATCGCTCGGGTCCACGAAGATCTCGCCGGTGCTGCCGTCCACGGCGATCATCGTGCCCTCGGCGAGTTCACCCGCACCCGGCAGCGCGACCACGGCCGGCACCCCGAGCGCCCGCGCCAGAATCGCACTGTGGCTGGTCGGACCGCCCTCCTCGGTGACGAAGCCGAGCACTAGAGTCGGGTCCAGCAGCGCGGTGTCGGCAGGCGCGAGGTCACGGGCGACAAGGACATAGGGCTCGTCGCTGTCGGGGACACCCGGCATCGGCACCCCCAGCAGACGGGCGACGATACGATTCCGCACGTCGTCGAGGTCGGCCACGCGACCGGCGAGGTACTCACCGGCGCCCGCCAGCAGCTCGCGGTACGCGGCGAACGCGTCGTACACCCCGCGCTCGGCCGTGCTGCCGACGGCGATGCGTCGTTCCACGTCTGCCATCAGCTCGGGGTCCTGGGCCATCATGGCCTGCGCCTCGAGCACCGCCTGGGCTTCACCACCCGCCAGATTCCCCCGTGCCATCAGGTCGGCCGCCACAGCCTCCACGGCTTTGCGGGCGCGCCCCTGTTCACGCTCCGCCTCCTCCGCGGGGATCTGCTTCGCGGGCGGCTCCAGCACCGCCGTTCCCATGTGCCGAACCTCGCCGATAGCCACACCGTGGCTTACGCCGACGCCTCGCAGCGTTGTGTCCATCTCACCCGTCTCCGATAGTGCGGCGGATCCGACCGCCGCGTTGGTTCTCCTGCTAGCCGCCATACGACGGCACTGACGTCACTTCCAGAGGAAGAGACTGTCGCCGGCCTTCACATCGCCGTCGTCACGAAGATCGGAGAGTGCTTCGGCCGTGGCCTCCAGCGCCACGATCGGGCAGATAGCGGACTTGCCGGCGGCCTCGACGGCAGCCGGGTTCCAGCGCACGATGCCCTGACCGCGCCTGACGGTGTCACCCTTGTTCACGAGCAGCTCAAAACCCTCGCCGTTGAGCTGCACTGTGTCGATACCGAGGTGGGTGAGAACACCGTGCCCGTTCTCGTCGACGACGACGAACGCGTGCGGGTGCAGGGAGACGATGACGCCGTCCACGGGCGAGACGGCCTCGGAAGGCTCACGTACGGGGTCGATCGCTGTGCCCGGGCCGACCATGGCCCCGGAGAAGACCGGATCCGGCACGGCTGCCAGTCCGATGGCGCGTCCTGCGAGTGGGGACGTCACGGTGGTCATGGGAAGCCTCCCAGGGGTGGAGATCGATATGGGCCGTCCCTGTCGGTACCGGGCGGCACACTGTTCAGCAGGGTATGTCACCTGAAGTGCCGGTTCCGCAGGAGCGCTTAAGAGTGGTCTAGACCATACCGCATATCGATTTGCACCGGCTCTGCGGCCGCGTGTACAGTCGTACTCCTGCCTGGGGCTGAGCGACGCGACCTAGTGTCCTGGTCCGGCAGCACCCAACTTGCCAGATCCTATCTCGGGGTCACCTTCTGCATGCCTGCAGGACGGTGGTCAGAGGGCCGGAAAAACACTGGTAGAGTTGGAAACGCAAGACCGAAGGGAAGCGCCCGGAGGAAAGCCCGAGAGGGTGAGTACAAAGGAAGCGACCGTTCCTTGAGAACTCAACAGCGTGCCAA